>JAICWE010000030.1 GCA_025934955.1 Gemmatimonadales bacterium
CGGAGCGGGATCATCGGGTTCGTGGGCGGGGTGAAGCTGCCGCCGGTCGAGGCGGCGTATGAGGGCTGGGTGAACGGCGCGCGGGCGGTGAACCCGAAGGTGCGGTCGCGGGTGACCTACCTCAACAACTGGGATGACGCGGCCCTGGGCCGGGAGGCGACGATCGCGCTGATCCGGGTCGGCGCCGACGTCTTCCACCACAACGCCGACGCGGCGGCGCTCGGTGTCTTCGCCGCGGCGAAGGAGACGCCGAACGTGCTGGTGTTCGGCGCCAACTCCGATCAGCGGGCGCTGGCGCCGGAGCACGTGCCCGGCTCGGCGGTCATCGATCTGCCGAAGGCGCTGGAGCTGGTGGCACGCGAGGTCCAGTCGGGCCGCTTCACGCCGAAGGTGGAATCGTTCGGTGTGGCGAGCGGGGTGGTGCGGTTCGACGAGAACCCCGAGTTCGCGTCGCGGATCCCCGCGGCGCTCCGCGCCCGGGTGCGGGCGGCGCGCGACTCCATCGCGGCCGGCACGCTCCACGTCGTCCCGGGGCAGCCGTGACGGGAGCAGCCATGAGTGGATCGGCGACAAGCGGTGACGGCGTCGCGTTGGACGAGTTGGTCGCCTACCTCGACGACTACCTCCGGGTGCGCGAGGTGCCCGACGAGGCCAACGCGGTCAACGGCCTCCAGGTGGAGAACGCCGGCCGGGTGCACCGCATCGTGGCGGCGGTGGACGCGTCACTCGACACGATCGAGCACGTGCCGGGGCGGCACGGCGGCGTCGCCGGCGATGAGGGTGACCTCGGCGGGTCGCCGCTGCTGCTGGTGCACCACGGGCTCTTCTGGGATGGCAACGTCCCGCTCACCGGCCGGCGGATGCGGCGGGTGCGCACGCTGATCGAGAACGACATCGCGCTCTACTCGGCGCACATCCCGCTGGATCTGCATCCCGAGGTGGGCAACAACGCGGTCCTGGCGCGGCGGCTGGGGTTGCGGGAAACCCAGCCGTTCGGTCGCTATCGCGGCACCACGATCGGCGTCGCCGGCGAGCTGGACGTCTCCCGCGACGCGCTGAGCCAGCGGCTCGACTCGCTGCTCGACACGCACTGCAAGCTGATTCCGGGCGGACCGGAGCGATGCGCGCGAGTGGGCATCGTCACCGGCGCGGCGGGCAGCCAGATCGCGGAAGCGCGCGAGGCGGGACTCGACACCTTCATCACCGGCGAAGGGCCGCACCACAGCTACTTCGACGCGATGGAGTGGGGAGTCAACCTGATCTACGCCGGGCACTACGCGACGGAGCAGGTCGGGGTGCAGGCGCTGGCGGAGCACCTCGGGCTCCGGTTCGAGCTGGCGTGGGAGTTCCACTGGCATCCGACCGGGATGTGAGCGCGGCCGAGTCGCTGGCGCTCCGCGCGATCGAGAAGCGGTTCGGCTCCGTGCAGGCGCTGCGCGGAGCCGATCTGGTGCTGGCGCCGGGCGAGGTGCACGCGCTGCTGGGGGAGAACGGCGCGGGGAAGTCCACGCTGGTCGGAATCGCGGCAGGCGCGGCGCGGCCGGACGCCGGCGAGATCGTAGTGCGCGGACAGCGGCTGACGCTCGACTCGCCGCGGGCCGCGCGCCGGCTCGGCATCGGGCTCGTGCGGCAGCATCCGAGCGCGATACCGGCGCTCACCGTCGCCGAGAACGTGGCGCTCGCGGCGGGATGGCGGCCGGTGCCGCGGGCTATCGAGCGTCGCGTGGCCGAGCTGGGCGAGCGGCTGGGATTGCCGGTAGATCCGCGCGCCCGTGCGGGCGATCTCTCGGTGGGACTCCGGCAGCGGATCGAGCTGCTGTCGGCGTTGGCGCCGCTGCTCGACCGCGCGGACGCCGCGCCGATTCTTCTCCTCGACGAACCGACGGCAATTCTCGCCCCCGCCGAGGCGGCAGGCCTGCTGGCGCTGGTGCGGCGGCTGGCGGACGGCGGCGCAGCCGTCGCCCTCATCACCCACAAGCTGGACGAGGCACTCGCCGCGGCCGATCGCGTCACCGTGCTGCGGCGGGGCGAGACGGTGCTCACGGGGAGTGCCGCGGCGCAGCGGCCGGCGGCGCTCGCGGCGGTGATGCTGGGTGGCGCGCCGCCGGCGGACCCGGACGCGAGCGGGGCTGACACGGCGCCGCGAGTCGCGGGGCCGGTCCTGGCGCGCGCGCTCGAGCTGGAGGTGGAGCGCGAGGGCGGGGGGCTCGCGGTGCGGGGCGTGTCGCTCGAACTGCGGGCGGGCGAGATCGTCGGCATCGCGGCGGTGGAGGGGAACGGACAACGCGAGCTGTTGCGCGCGGTGGCCGGCGTGCTGCGGCCCGCGGCCGGCTTGCTCGACGTGGCCGGGCCGGTGGCGTTCATCCCGGAGGATCGGACCTCCGAGGGGCTGATCGGCGAGCTGTCGCTCACCGAAAACGTGGTGCTCGCGCCGCGGGAGGACGCGCCGTGGCTCCGCGGCGGCCGGATCAATTGGCGCGCCGCGGAGCGGGAGACGGCGGAGCTGATCGCGCGACACGGCATCCGGGCGGCGGGGCCGCGCGCGCCGGCGGCGACGCTGAGCGGCGGCAACCAGCAGAAGCTGCTGCTGGGCCGAGCGCTGGCGCAGCGACCGCGGGTGCTGGTGGCGGAGAACCCGACGCGCGGGCTCGACGTCGGCGCGGCGGCGGAGATCCATGCGCGGCTCCGGCGTGCGGCGGCGGAAGGCGCGGCGGTGCTGCTGCACGCGGGCGATCTGGACGACGTGCTGGCGATCGCCGACCGGCTGCTGGTGATGAGCCGCGGGCGGCTGCTGGTGCCGCCGAGCGGCGCCGACCGCCAGGCGATCGGCGCGCTGATGCTGGGCGGCGGGTGAGGCCCGCATGAGCGGTGCGCTCGCCGCGTTCTGGGCCGGCGCGTTCGGCTCGTGGGACGTCTTCACCGGCGACACGCTGGGCCGCGCGGTGCCGCTGATCCTGATCGGGCTCGGCTTCACGCTCGCGTTCCGCGCCGGCGCGATCAACATCGGCGGCGAGGGACAGTTCTACGCCGGCGCCATCGCCGCGGTCGCGATCGGCCTGCACGTCTCGACGCTGGCGCCGCCGCTTGCGCTCGTGGTGGTGCTCGTGGCCGCGGCGCTCGCGGGTGCGGTGTGGATCGTGGTGCCGGTATGGCTCCGGCTCCGCTTCGGCGTGCTGGAGGTGATCAGCACGCTGCTGCTCAACTTCGTGGCGGAGTCGCTGGTCAGTCTGATGGTCGAGGGCCCGCTGCAGGAGCACACCCACATCTATCCGCAGAGCGATCCGATCGCGGCGTCGGCGCGGCTGCCGTTTCTGCCGGGGACGCGGCTGCATCTGGGCTTCGCGATCGCGGTGGTCGCGGCGGCGGTGCTGGCGTGGACGTTCGCGCGGAGCGTGTGGGGCTTCCGGCTGCTCGCGACCGGGCTGGGCCCGCGGGCGGCGGCGGTGAGCGGGCGGATCGGGACGGCGCGGGTGACGGCGGTGGCGCTGCTCCTCTCCGGCGCGCTCGCGGGGTTGGCCGGCGGCGTCGAAGTGAGCGGGGTTTCCTACGCGCTCTACCTGAATCTGTCGCCGGGTTACGGGTTCACCGCGATCGCGGTGGCGCTGCTGGCGCGGGGCCGACCGCTGCTGATCGTGGTGTCCGGCGTGCTGTTCGGCGCGCTGGAGTCCGGCGCGCTGGCGATGCAGCGCGACGCGGGGGTGCCGGCGGTCGCGGTATACGTGATCGAGGCGCTGGTGATCGTGGCGGTGCTGCTGGCGGATCAGGCGGCGCGGCGGGCGCGCGCGCGGCTGGTGGAGGACGGGGCGTGACGGACGCCGTCACGGTCACCGCCCTCATCGGCGGGTTCGGCGCGGCCGCGGTGCGGGTGGCGACGCCGCTGGTGCTCGCCGCGCTGGGCGAGACGGTGGCGGAGCGCGCCGGCATCATCAACCTCGGCATCGAGGGGGCGATGCTCGCCGGCGCGCTGGCGGCGGCGTTAGGCTCGTCGGCCGCGGGGCCGTGGGCGGGGCTCGTCGCCGCCATCGTCGCCGGCGTCGTGATGGCGGCGCTCTTCGCGGTGGTGGCGATCGGCGCGGGCGCCGATCAGATCATCGCGGGCACCGCGGTGACGCTCGGCGCGGTGGGGCTCACCGGCGCGGTGTATCGGGTGGCGTACGGGGCGGCGGGTGCCGGGCTCTCGATCCCGACGCTCGCGCCGCTGCCGCTCGGGCCGCTCAGCCGGCTGCCGATCGTGGGTCCGGCGCTCTTTGCCCAGCCGCTTCCGACGTACATCGGCTTCGTGCTGGCGCCGCTGCTCTGGTGGGTGCTGTTCCGGACGCGCGGCGGACTGGCACTCCGCGCCACGGGGGAGAGCGTGGCGCTGGCGCGAGCGGCGGGCGTGCCGGTGCGCGCGGTGCGCACCGTGGCGACGCTCTTCGGCGGCGCGCTCGCGGGGCTCGGCGGCGCGAGTCTGGTGCTGGCGCAGGTGGGGACGTTCGCGGAGCGGATGACCGCGGGTCGCGGCTTCGTGGCGATCGCGATCGTGGTGCTGGGGCGGTGGAACCCGATCGGCGTGCTGTTCGCGGCACTGCTCTTCGGCGCCGCGACCGCGCTGCAGTTCGTCTTCCAGGCGATGGGACTGTCGGTGCCGTACCAGCTCTTCCTGATGCTGCCCTACGCCCTCACGATGGTGGCGCTGGCGGGCGCGGTCGGCGGGGTGCGGGCGCCGGCGGACCTGGGGAGGTAGGCGGCCGGATCATGCGCCCTTCAGCGCCTTTCGCGCCGCGTGCTCCGCGAGCAGCTCGGCGCGCGCGGCGACGATGCGCTCGCGCACGCGGGCCTTGAGCGCGGGGACGTCGGCGGTGGTGAGACCGGTGGTGTCGATCGGCTCGAGCACCCGGACCTCCGCGTCGGCGCGGCCGAGCCGCCAGCCGTGTTTGGGAAGGGCGGTGCCGGTGCCGATGAGCGCCAGCGGCAGGATCGGTGTCTCATTGTCCACCGCCAGGCGGAAGGCGCCGTCCTTGAACGGGAGCAGCTCGCTGGTGGCGGAGCGGGTTCCCTCGGGGAAGATCATCACCGACACGTGCTGCCGCAGGCGGTCGCGGCAGCGGTGCATCGCCTCGACGGCGCTCCGGCCTTCGCCGCGGCGCACCGGCACGTCACCCGCCAGGTACATCATCCAGCCCAGCACCGGAATCTTCATCATCTCGATCTTGCTGAGCCACTTCATGTCCCACGGCAGGTGCGAGATCAGCAGGATGTCGGCGAACGATTCGTGGTTGGAGACGACGACGTAGGGCCGGCGGGGATCGCGGATGACGACGCCCGAGTGGCGGAAGCGCCAGAGCGGATTGAGCGTCGCCATGACCGGGCCGATGCGGCGGAAGATGTAGCCGACGAGATAGCGGCCCCGGTCGAACGGCGCGGTCACCAGCCAGAGCAGCACCATTACGGGGAACCACACGACGATGCAGGTGACGAGGACGAGCCACGCCCACAGCGACATGATCGCGATCCGGAGATCTGCCATTGGCCTCGCCTGAGGGGCGGATGGGCGCGGCGGGTGCGCGCGGCGGGTGCGCTGGCGCACAGCCGCGACGGCGGCGCCGGGTAACCTTAGTGCCGAAGCGACAGCCCCGACAAGAGCACGAGGACACGGGATGACGACGAACGCGACGCCGACAGTTGCGGACGACGGCTCGCCGCTGGCGCCGGACGTGGACCCGTCGTCGTTCCGCGAACCGGCGGAGCCGGGCGCGGCGGTGCCGGAGCCCGACCTCCGCAAGATGGACGCGGCGATGCGCACCGCCGAGGTGCGCTGGGTGAGCGTGACCGGGCTGCTGGTCCTCGCCGTGTTCTACACGCTGTACTTCGCGCGGGCGCTGGTGTTTCCGATCGTGGTCGCGCTGCTGCTGGACTTTCTCTTCAGCCCCGTCATCCGCATCCTCAAGAAGGCGCGCGTGCCCGAGCCGCTCGGCGCGGCGCTGGTGATCCTGGCCGTCATCGCCGTGCTCGCGGCCGGCGTGTACAATCTCGCGGAGCCGGTCAAGACGTGGGTGCAGCGCGCGCCGGCGACGGTGGCGCGGGTGCAGGAGCAGGTACGTACGCTCCGGCGGCCGGTGGCGCAGGTGACCCGCGCGGCGGATCGGGTGGAGCAGGCGACGCACGAGACCGACGGCGTACCGCAGCCGGCCGAGGTGGTGCTCAAGGGCCCGAGCCTCGGCGAGCGGCTGTTCGGGACGACGCGGTCGGTCGCGGCCGGCGCGATCGAAGTGATCCTGCTGCTCTACTTCCTCCTCGCCGCCGGCGACCTTTTCCTGGAGAAGCTGATCAAGGTGCTGCCCCAGTTCGGCGACAAGAAGAAGGCGGTGGCGATCGCGCGGGAGACGGAGGCGTCCATCTCCACCTATCTCGTCACCGTCACCTGCATCAACGTCTGCCTCGGCGTGGTGATCGCGGCGGCGATGTGGCTGCTCGGGGTGCCGGACGCACCGCTCTGGGGCCTGCTCGCGGGGCTGATGGAGTTCATGCCGTACCTGGGCTCGACGATCATGGTGGTGCTGCTCGCCATCGTGGGCTTCGCGACGTTCGACACGACCGGCCACGCGCTGCTGGTGCCGGGCACCTACTTCGTCATCAACTTCATCCAGGGCAACTTCATCTCGCCGACGATCGTGGGCCGGCGGCTCACGCTCAACCAGGTGGCGATCCTGATCGGGCTGCTGTTCTGGTGGTGGCTGTGGGGGATTCCGGGCGCATTCATCGCGGTGCCGCTGCTCGCCACGCTCAAGATCTTCTGCGACCACATCGAGGCGCTCGCGCCGATCGGCGAGTTCCTCGGCCGTTGAGGCCTGCCGATGCCCGGCCCGCCTGACGACGCCGAGCTGCGCGGCCTGGGCTCACTGCCGGAGCAGGTGGACTGCGGCTGCGTGCGGGTGTATCGCGCGGACGAGCGGGGCGGCGCCGCGGCGCTCCGACGAGCGGTGCTCGCGCTGAGCGGCGGACGCGCGATCGCGCTGGGGAACGCCGTCTTCCTTCCCGACGGTGCGGCACACGACGTCGCGGTGCTGGCGCACGAGCTGACCCACTGCGGCCAGTACCAGCGCTGGGGCGCGCTCCGCTACTACGCGCGCGGCGCGCGGGAGCAGCTCCGCGATCTCGTGGTGCGCGTGACCGGGCGCGGCGTCAGCCCGTATCGCTACGAGATCGAGCCGGGACGGCCGTTCGCGAGCTACGGGATGGAGCAGCAGGGGCAGATCGTGGAGGACTGCTATCGCGGCGACCCGGCGGCGCGGGCCGTCGCGCCGTACTCACCGGGGCCGGAGTAGCCGCACCACCTCGGCGTGGTCGTGCTCCTCGGCGAGCGAGAGCGCGGTGGCGCCGTTGTCCGCCCGGGCGGTGGGATCGGCGCCGAGCGAGAGCAGGCGGACGGTGAGGTCGGCGTCACCCTGCTGCGCCGCGGCCATGAGCGGCGTCCATCCGCCGTGCTGCGCCGCGTTGACGTCGGCGCTGTACTCCAGCAGCAGCTCGATCGTGTCCCGCTGCCGGCCGGCGATCGCCGCGTGGAGCGGCTGGTTGGCCATCGCGTTGGTGGAGCGGACGTGCACGTTGGCGTGATGCTCGATCAGGAGCCGCACCACGTCGGCATGGCCGAAGTGGGCGGCGAGGTGCAGCGCGGTCCAGCCACGAACGTCGGGGCAGTCGATCAACGCCGGGTCGCGGCGGATGAGCCGTCCGAGCTTCGCGATCTCGCCGTGCTCCGCCGCCGCGGTGAACGCCGATACCCGCTCCGCCTCGGTCCCCGCGGCGGCCGCCTCACGCAGCACCTCCTGGATCCGGGCGACGAAGTCGTCCACGTCCTCCGGTGTCGTGTCCCACGACGTCATCCAGCGCACCTCGAAGCGGCGCTCGTCCCAGACGTAGAAGCGGTGGGTCGCCTGGAGCGGCGCGATCGCCTCGCGCGGGAGCACGGCGAAGACGGCGTTGGCCTCGACGCGCTGGGTGATGCGGACGCCAGGGAGATCGCGCACGCCGGTGGCCAGCCGTTTCGCCATCGCGTTGGCGTGGCGGGCGGAGCGGAGCCAGAGGTCGTCCTCGAGCAGCGCGGCGAACTGGGCGGCGACGAAGCGCATCTTGCTCGCGAGCTGCATCCCCTGCTTCCGGATGAAGGGGAAGTCGCGGGCGCGCGCCGGATCGGGGAAGACGACGGCCTCCGCGCCTAACGCGCCGTTCTTGGTGCCGCCGAAGGCGAGGCAGTCCACGCCGGCGTCCACCGTGAACTCGCGGAGCGGCACGCCGAGGGTCGCGGCGGCGTTGGCGAGCCGCGCGCCGTCCATGTGGACCAGCAGGCCGTGCTCGTGGGCCCACGTCGTGAGCGCGCGAATCTCGGCCACGCCGTAGACGGTGCCGTACTCGGTGGACTGGGTGAGCGACAGGACGCGCGGCTGCACGTGGTGCGGGACGCCGATGCCGCGATAGCGGGTGGCCGCGGCCTCGACGGTCACCTTGCCGTCGGGCGCGGGCACCGGCAGGAGCTTGGCGCCGATCAGATGCTCCGGCGCGCCGCACTCGTCCACGTCAATATGCGCGCCCTCGGCGCAGATCACCGCCTCGTACGGGCGGAGCAGCGCCTGGAGGCCGAGCACGTTGGCGGCGGTGCCGCCGAAGACGAAGAAGACCTCGGCCCGCTCGCCGAGCAGCGCGCGCACGCGGGCCGTGGCGCGCGTGGTCCAGGGGTCGTCGCCGTAGGCCGGAGTCTGGCCGGCGTTGGCCGCGGCGAGCGCGGCGAGGACTTCCGGGTGCGCGCCGGCGTTGTTGTCGCTCGCGAAGGCGCGCGCGAGGACGCGCGCTACTCCGGAGTCTTGTCGTCCCATAGCGCGAAGATGTTGCCGTCGGGATCGGCGATCATCGCCATGACGCCGAAGCCCTGGCGGGTCGGCTCGGTGATGAAGCGCACGCCGCGGTCGTGGAGCTGGCCGCAGAAGTGGAGCAGGCCGGGCACGTGGAAGGTGAGCCCGGTGTGCCGGCCGACCAGCTTTCGCGATTCCGGATGCACCGCCGGATGTACGCCGAGGTGCGGCTCGTGCTCGAGGAACTCGGCGCCGAACGAACCCTGCTTGGTGAGCGGCAGGCCCAGCGTGTCGCGGTAGAACGCGACGGCGCGGTCGATGTCGGTCACGAACACGGCGATGCTGTAGAGACTTTCGATCACGGGCCGGGTTCCGGGGTCGTCGAGGCCTTCATTGTAGCCGGATCCCGCGATCAGAAGTAGCGGCGGACGGCGGCCGAGAGCGCGATGGCGAAGAGAATGGCGGCCGCGGCAATACCGGCCACGACGAGCAGCACGGCGAGCACCAGCAGGGCGACGAAGCGCCGGCTCGATGCGCGCGCGCGTTCCGGCTCGGTGACGTGGAGGTCGAGCAGCCGGACGTTCCGGAGGTTGGCCTTGTAGCCGGCGTCGAAGAGGTCGCCGAGGATGGGCACGACGCCGACCACCGTCTCGACCGCCACGTTCCACACCATGCGGAGCAGCGTGGCCCGGGAGGCGCCGAGCCGGATTGCCTGGAGCACGATGTAGGCGCTGAAGACGGCACCGACCGCGTCGCCCAGGCCGGGCACGAGGCCGATGATGGCGTCGACCCCGAAGCGGAACCGGGTGCCGGGGAGGACGAAGGCGGAATCCAGCACGCGGGCAAAGGCGCGGAGCCGCTCGATCCGACGGTCGGCGAGGAGCGCGGTGCCGGCGTCAGCCGCGGGCACTGAATCGCTCGAGGAACTCCCGGTCGCCCGGCGTCAGGCTGGCGACGCCCAGCTCGGCGATCTTCCGGCGGATGCGCTCCAGTTCACTCCGGTTCACCTCGTGGAGCGACTCGGCGCGGATGGCGCCCCAGCGGGCGAGGGCATCTCGATCCGGGCCGGGCGCGGCGGCGCGCGCGGCCCTCTGGAACTTCCCGGCGGGGCGGCGATGGTCGAGCCACAGCAGGTACAGCAGTCCGCCGGCGAAGCCGCCGAGGTGGGCGAAGTGCGCGATGCTGTCGCCCCCGACCCGGCTGCCGACCAGCTCGATGCCGGTGAGGATCAGCACCAGCCAGCGCGCCTCGAGCGGCAGCACGCCCCAGATGTAGAACTTGTCGCGCGGCCAGTAGCGCGCATAGCCGAGCATGACGCCGAACACCGCGCCGGAGGCGCCGATGATCGGAATCTCCGGCGTGACGAAGGAGAGCAGGCCGCCGCTGATGCCGCTGACGAAGTAGAGGCCGAGAAAGGCGGGGCCGCCGAGCCGGTCCTCGAGCCGGGGACCGCAGAAGAACAGCGCCAGCATGTTGAAGAAGATGTGACCGAGGTTTTCGTGGATGAACAGGTAGGTCACGATGGTCCACGGCCGCATGGCGAGCTCGGCCGGGAGCAGCGCGAGCGCCGGCTTGAGCTCCGGCGACAGCGAGGTGAGGACGAAGACCGCGGCGTTCGCCGCGATGAGCCGGCGGGTCCAGGGCGCCATGGCAGAACGATAACGCGCCCGCTCACCCCCCGCCGAGATGAATGTCCTTGCGGCTGCGGATGCCGGGATGGTCCGCGACCCAGCGCCGGATGCGGCCGGCGATGGCGTCATCGGTCTCGCCGGGGGACGCGCCGAAGCTGGTCAGCGCCGTCCCGCCGACCCGCAGGTACCAATGCCCGCTGTGGCCCATCTCGGCCTCGTAGGCCTGCCCGCCGATTCGCACCGTCACCCGCCGTGGCATGTCACTCTCCCGCTGCCGGTCGGAAGAGAAGATCCTGATAATCGAAGCTGAAGTCCGCGAGCGGGGACACAGCCGCGAGGCGCACGGCGTCAATCGAGCCGTCCGGATCGAGGTCGAAGGTGACGAACGCGTCGGCCAAGGCGCGGGAACGCCAGCGGGCCACGAAGGTGTCGTGCTGCCAGTGCTCCAGATCACCCACGAACGCGGGTGAATGGGAGAAGCGGAGCACCAGGTGGTCGCCCTCGACGGCGATGGTGGCGTCGCCGTACATGGCATCGGTGTAGCGGCCGGCGTAGCGGGCGAGGGGCAGCGACGGCTTCGAGGTCCGGTCGCGCCCGGCCTCCTGCGCCCTCATCACCGAATCCGCCCGCTGCTCGGCGCCCTGGGACAGCGCGTGGAAGCCGGCGATCCAGTCGGTTGGCGGGGCGCCGAGATAGCCGTCGAGGATGTGGAAGGCGACGGCGTCCATCGCGGAGGTCTCGCCGTTGGTGAGCACCACGATGCCGAGCCGGGCGTCGGGGACGAGGATGGTGCGGGAGACCATGCCCGAGAGGCCGCCGGTGTGGGTGGCGAGCTTGACGCCGCGATAGTCGCGCACGAACCAGCCGAGGGCGTAGAGCGAGAAGTTGGCCCGGAGCGGCGCGAGCATCGGGAGCGCCGCGGGCGGGTTGCCGATGGGGAGCGGGGTGACGCCGGTCCACATCTCCCGGGCGCGGGCCTGAGTCCAGAGGCGGTGGTCGCCGACGCGGCCGGAGTCGAGCTGGACGATGAGCCACTTGGCGATGTCGGTGACGTTGGCGTTGATGCCGCCGGCGGGGGCGGTGTTGTCCACCGTGTCCCGGGGAACGAGGACGAGCCTGCCGTCCACCAGGCCGTATGGCGCGGCGACATCGGCCTTGGGATCGAGGGCGCGCGCGGTGGTGGTCACCTCGCTCATGCCGAGCGGTGCGAGGATGCGCTCCCGGACGACGTCCTCCCACGGCTTGCGGGTGACCGACTCGATCACCAGGCCGGCGGCGATGTAGAGGACGTTGTCGTAGGCGTAGGCGCTCCGGAAGCTGGTAACCGGCTGGAGCGTGCGGAGCCGCCGCACGACTTCCTCGCGGCCGTAGTCCGAGTGCCACCAGAGCAGGTCGCCCGCGCCGAGTCCGAGGCCGCTCCGGTGGGTGATGAGATCGCGGATGGTGAACTCGCGGGTGACGTACGGCGCGCTGATCTGGAACCACGGCAGGTAGTCGGTGACGTGGTCGTCCCAGTGCAGCTTGCCCTCGTCCACCAGCATGGCGAGCAGCGCGGTGGTGAAGGCCTTGGTGTTGGACGCGATCTGATAGATGGTGTGCGCGTCGGCGGGCGCGGAGTCGGCGAGGTCGCGAAGGCCGTAACCCCTGGTCAGCACCACGCGGCCGTCCTTCACTACCGCGACCGCGAGCCCCGGCTGCCCGAATTGCTTCAGCGTGCGCGCAACCCAGGCGTCGAGGTCGCGCGGGAGGCCGGCGCCGCGCGGCGTCTGCCCGGTGGCCTGCGCGTGCGCGTGCGGCGCGAACGCGAGCGAGAGAAGGAGCCCGGCGGATGCCAGCGCCGCGCGCAGGTTGCGCCGCATTCCCGTGAGTCCGGCTCGCGCCAGCGGCGTGTCGCCCCAGCGGCGGGCGAACGCCTCGTCCTCCATGCTCTCGAACGTCTCGGCGTCCGCGCCGTCGAGGTGGCCCTGCGGCTGGAACTCGGGCACCGTCGTGGGCGTGGCGAACCGCTGATTCCAGGGACAGACCTCGTTGCAGATGTCGCAGCCGAAGGCCCAGCCGTCGAGCCTGGGGAGGATTTCGTCGGGCATCGGGCCCTTCTGCTCGATGGTGAGATAGGAGATGCACCGCGTTGCGTCGAGCACGCGCGGCTCGACGAACGCGCCGGTGGGGCAGGCGTCGAGGCAGCGGGTGCAGCTGCCGCAGCGGTCGAGGTCGAGCGCGTCGTCGGGCGGAAGCGGCAGGTCGGTCAGCACCGAGCCGATGAAGACGAACGAGCCGGTGCCGGGCCGGATGAGCATGGCGTTCTTGCCGATCCAGCCGAGCCCGGCGCGCTCGGCCAGCTCGCGCTCGGGGACCGGACCCGAGTCCACGTAGGCCCGCGCCGTCTCGGCGCCGAGCGAGCGGAGCAACTCGGCGATGCGCTCGAGCCGGGCGAGCGTCACCTCGTGGTAGTCGCGGCCGCGGGCGTAGCGGGCGATCCGGAGGGGGCGCTTGCCGGGCGCGGCGGGCGGATCCGGCGTGTAGTAGTTGTCGAGCACCACGACCGCGCTTCGGAGTCCGGGCGCGATGAGCGTCGGGTCCTTCCGCTTCCTTGCCTGCCGATGGATGTAACGCATGGTGCCACCATAGCCGCGCGCGAGCCAGCGGTCGAGCGCATCGCCGCGGCGGCTGGGCTCGAGCGCCGCGATGCCGCAGGCGACGAAGCCGAGCTCCGCGGCGAGGGCGCGGATCTGTTCGACGCCGGTCACGTGCGGGCCGCCGGCAGCTTCGGGGCCGTATCCCCGGCGGGCAGCTTGGAGCGGGGCGCTATCGAGTATTCCGACGTTTCACCGGTGATGAGCCGCGCACCGCGCTGGTAGGTGAAGTAGGCGAACGCCCACTCGGTCATCACGATCACGCGGTTGCGGAAGCCGATCAGGAAGAAGATGTGCACGAAGACCCACGCGAGCCACGCGAGGATTCCGGAGAAGTGGAACTTCCCGATGTCCGCCACGGCGTGCCCGCGGCCGATCACGGCGAGCTGGCCCTTGTCCCAGTAGCGGAACGGCGGGCGCGGCGCGGTGGCGCCGCGCTTCGGCGTCACGGCGGCGCGGATGATCTTCGCGGCGTAGTCGCCCATCTGGATCGCGGCCGGCGAGACGCCGGGCACCGTGGTGCCGTCCTCCTGGTGGAACGCCGCGGCGTCGCCCAGCACGAAGAGCTCGGGGTGATCGGGCACGCTGCAGTCCGGCTCGACGACCGCCCGTCCCTGGCGGTCGAGCGTGCAGCCGATCGTCTTGAGGATCGGGCTCGCCATGTTGCCGGCGGCCCAGACGACGGTGCAGGTCGGGATGGTCCAGTTACCGGCGATGACGGCGCCGGGCTTGATGTCGGTCACCATCGTGTTGGTGCGCACCTCGACGCCGAGCGAGCGGAGCGTGGTGACGGCGCGGTCGCTCAGCTCGTCGGGGTAGGTCGCGAGGATGCGGGGCCCGGCTTCGATCAGCATCACGGTCGCGGAGCGCGGGTTGATGTGCCGGAAGTCGCGCCGGAGCGCGAAGTTCCTGACCTCCGCGAGCGCGCCCGCCACCTCGACGCCGGTCGGGCCGCCCCCCACGATCACGAAGGTGAGGAGCGACTGCTGCCGCCGCGGATCGCTCTCGCGCTCCGCCTCCTCGAAGGCGAGCAGCACGCGGCGGCGGATTTCCAGCGCGTCCTCGACGCTCTTGAGCCCGGGCGCGAGCGGCTCCCACTCGTCATGGCCGAAATACGAGTGCCGCGCGCCGGTCGCGACGATGAGATAGTCGTAGTGCAGCGATCCGCCGTCGGCGAGCTGCACGGTGCGCGCATTCGCGTCAATGGCGGTCGCGTCGCCGAGGATCACCTCGACGTTCCTCTGCTTGCGGAGGATCGAGCGGATGGGGCTGGCGATGTCGCCCGGGCTCAGCGCCGCGGTCGCCACCTGATACAGCATCGGCTGGAAGAGATGATGATTGCGCCGGTCCACCAGCGTGATGCGGACCGGCGCCTTCGTGAGCCCGCGCGCGGCGTTCAGCCCCGCGAATCCGCCGCCGAGGATGACGACGTGGGGCCGGCCGTCGGTCGCGGTCACAGGCCCATCGTCTGCCGCCGCCACCGGGCGAAGCGGATGACGTCGTCGAGCGGCGGCACCGCGTTCTCGTCGGCGTAGGCGGTGTACATGCGCCAGCGGAGGTAGGCGCGGTCGGGCAGCGGGAGGAACGGCGCCGAGCGCCACCAGGCGCGGCGGCGGAAGGCCCAGCCGGTGCGCAGCAGGTCCAGCGCGAGCCGCGGGTTCACGGCGGCGCGCGCTGCGAGCCTGAGCGTCAGCGCTCCCCACGATCCCGGGGTCATGGCGAGAAGATAACCGCGGGACGGGGTATATTCTGCCCGCTATGGCCACGCTTCAGGCGCCGGTGTCACTCGCGGAACGGTACCGCGCGGAGTTCCCGGTCTTCGAGCACGTCGTCTACCTCAACAGCTGCTCGCTCGGTGCGCTGTCGCGCCGCGCGCGGGCGCGGGTGGAGCAGTACCTCGATCTCTGGGAGCGACGCGGCGCCTCGGCGTGGTCCGACGTGTGGTGGGCCGCGCTGGCCGAGCTGCGCGAGCGATACCGGCGCGTCATCGGCGCGGGTCAGGGCAGCATCGCGCTGCACCCGAGCATCAGCTCGGCGCTCACGGCGGTGGCGGAGTCGCTGGACTACCGGCACCGCCCCAAGGTCGTCGTCTCCGCGCTCGACTTCCCGACGATCAGCTACCAGTGGCTCGCCAAGGCGCGAGACGGCGTCGAAGTCGTGGTGGTGGAGAGCCCGGAGGGGACGGCGGTGCCGCTCGAGCTGTGGGAGCGCGCCATCGACGACCGCACGGCGCTCGTCGCGACGAGTCACGTCTTCTTCGCCAGCGGCGCCATCCAGGACGTCGGCGCGCTGGCGGAGCTGGCCCACCATCGCGGCGCGCTGCTGCTGGTGGACGGCTACCAGGCGGCGGGGCAGCTGCCGGTGGACGTCGGCGCGCTCGAGGCCGACTTCTACTGCGCCGGCGGACTCAAGTGGCTGCTGGGCGGGAGCGGCATCGCGTTCCTCTACGCGCGGCCCGAGCTGATTCCCGCGCTGGAGCCGGCGACGACCGGCTGGTTCGGCCATCGCGAGCAGTTCCGCTTCGATCCGCGCACGCTCGAGCGGCACGACGATGCGCGGCGGCTGGAGACGGGGACGCCGGCGCTGCCGGCGGTGTACGCCCAGCTCGGCGGGCTCGACGTGATCGAGGAGATCGGCGTGCCGGCCATCCGCGCGGCAACGGCGGCGCTGGTGGAGGATCTCGTCGCCGGCGCGCGCGAGCGCGGGCTCCGGCCCAGGGTGGCGCCGACGGCCGCGGAGCGGAGCGGCATCGTGATGCTGCCGAGGGCGGACGCCACGGCCGACGTGCGCCGGCTGGCGGACGCGGGCTTCATCGTGGATGCGCGGCCGGGCCACGTGCGCGTCTCGCCCTACTTCTACAACCGCGCCGACGATCACCGCGCGCTGCTCGAGCACCTCACGCCATGACCAACAGCCCGTACCGCCGCGTGGACGACGACAAGCTCCCGACCCAGGACGAAGTCCTCCTCGAGGGGCCGCAGCCACCGAACCAGCGGAGCTCCGATCCGTGGCTGGTGCTGCGGATCATGGGCGAGTTCGTCTGGGGCTTCGACCACCTCCGCGACGTGCGGGACGGCGTCACGATCTTCGGCTCGGCGCGCACCGCGCCGGACGACCCGATGTACGAGGCGTGCGTCGAGACGGCGCGGCTGCTGGCGGAAGCGGGCATCCCGATCATCACCGGGGGCGGGCCGGGCATCATGGAAGCGGGGAACCGCGGCGCCATGGACGGCGGCGGGCTCTCGATCGGCTGCAACATCGAGCTGCCGTTCGAGCAGGGGTCGAACGCGTACCTCAAGCGCTCGCTCAACTTCAAGTTCTTCTTCGTGCGGAAGACGATGTTCCTCAAGTACTCGACGGCGTTTCTCGTCTTCCCCGGCGGCTACGGCACGCTGGACGAGTTGTTCGAGGCGCTGACGCTGATCCAGACGGGGAAGGTGAAGCACTTCCCGGTGATCCTGTTCGGGAGCCACTACTGGGGGCCGCTGGTCGGCTGGCTGCGCGACGTGGTGGCGCGGGAGCGGAAGATCAACGTCGCCGATCTCGATCTCTGCCAGGTGGTGGACGATCCGTCCGAGGCGGCGCGCATAGTCATCGCGGCGCGGGACGGCAAGGACTAAAGGAGCGGGCGTGGCGACGAAGCATGATGGCGGACCGGGCCGGTATCTCAGCGGGCAGCGGATCGAGCCCCGGGCGATCACGGGCAGGGAGAGCGCGGCGGAGCTGATCGACAACGCCTTTCTGGCCTACAACGCGGGGCGGCTGCGCGAGGCGTGCCAACTCTTCACCCAGCGGATGCTCGCGGCGGACACCACCGTCGGCATGAGCCTGACGGGCGCCATGACGCCGGCCGGGCTCGGCATGAGCTCGCTCATTCCGCTCATGGAAGCGGGCTTCGTCGACTGGATCATCTCGACCGGCGCCAATCTCTACCACGACGCCCACTTCGCCCTGGGCCTCGCGATGCACCGCGGCACCCCGCACGCCGACGACGTGGAGCTGCGCGAGAAGGGCGTGGTGCGGATCTACGACATCTTCTTCGACTACCGCGTGCTGCTGTCCACCGACGCCTTCGTCCGCGAGGTGAGCGCGCGCGACGAGTTCCAGCGGCCGATGAGCACCGCCGAGTACCACTATCTCCTGGGCGGGTATCTGAAGGAGCGGGAGCGGGCGCTCGGCCAGAGCCGCCGCTCGGTGCTCACCGCGGCGCACGAGCTGGAGGTGCCGATCTACACCAGCTCGCCGGGCGACAGCTCCATCGGCATGAACGTCGCCGAGCAGGCGCTGATGGGCAGCAAGCTGCGGTTCGACGTGTCGCTCGACGTGAACGAGACGGCGGCCATCGTGCTCGAGGCGAAGCGCACCGGCGGAAAGAGCGGCTGCCTCATCGTCGGCGGCGGGAGCCCGAAGAACTTCATGCTCCAGACCGAGCCGCAGATCCAGGAAGTGCTCGGCATCGACGAGCGGGGGCACGACTACTTCCTGCAGATGACCGACGCGCGCCCCGACACCGGCGGGCTCTCCGGCGCCACGCCGGCGGAGGCGGTGAGCTGGGGGAAGATCGATCCCGACCAGCTTCCCGGCACGGTCGTGGTCTATGCCGACAATTCGCTCGCGCTGCCGCTGCTCACCGCGTACGCGCTGGCGAAGGTGCCGCCGCGCCCGCTCAAGCGGCTCTACGGCCGGCGCGGCGCGATGATGGGTCGCCTCGTCGCGGAGTACCGCAGCGCACTCGACTTCCGCGACCGGCGCGCCAGCGAGGCCGGCGCCGGCGTCGGAGGCCGGTGAGCGTACCGTCCCGCCGGTACGCGGTCTATGCGCTCGGCGTGCTCGCGCTCAGCAACCTGCTGAGCTACGTCAACCGCAACGTCCTCTTCGCCCTCTTCGAGCCGATCAAGGCCGGGCTGCACCTCTCCGACGCGCAGCTCGGCTGGCTCGCGTCGGGGTACGTGCTGATCTTCTCGCTCGCCGCGCTGCCGTTCGGCGTGCTGGGCGATCTGCGCTCGCGGCGCGTGGTCATCGCCGCCGGCATGCTGATCTGGAGCGCGGCGACGCTCGCCAGCGGGCTCGCGACCGGCTTCGCGGGGCTGCTCGCGTGTCGCGCGCTGGTGGGACTCGGCGGCGCGGCGTTCGGCGCCACCGCGCAGTCGCTCGCCGCCGACTACTTCCCCAACCGCGGGCGCGCGCTCGCCATGGGCATCCTCTCCGCGGGGATCACGCTCGGCGGCGTGGTCGGCATCTGGCTCGGCGGGCGGCTGGAGGCGATGTACGGCTGGCGACTGACGCTGGTCGCGGTCGGCGCGCCGGGCTTCGCGCTGGCGGTCGCCTGCGGGCAGCTGCGCGATCCGGTGCGACCGGACTACGGCATCACCGTGCGGGCCATGCTGCGCGATCTCGAGGTCGGCGCGCAGGCGGTGCTGCGGCTGGTCGCGCCGCTCCTGACGGGCCTCGTCCTCGGGGGCATCGCGGCGTGGCTGCTGGACCAGCGGTATGGGGCCGACTCGCGCGCGGATACCGCCGCATTCGCGATCGCCGTGATGCTCGGGCTCGCGATCAACGTGCGCTGGTGGGTGCGCGACATCGGCCGGCTGCCGCCGCCGGACGGCACCCGCGGCGGGCTGCACGGCGCGGTGAACGATCTGCTCGCGGCGGTGCGGCTGGTGCTGCACACGCCGACGCTGGTGTTCGTCTTCGCGGGCGGCGCGTTGATCTCGTTCGGGATCAACGGGCTGGTCGGGTGGGCGCCGACGTTCATGTCGCGCGAGCTGGGGCTCACGGTGCGCGCGGCGGCGACGCTGCTGGGAACCTGGGGACTGATCGCGGGGATCTTCGGCTCGCTGACCGGCGGGCTGCTGGCCGACTGGCTCCGGCGCTACACCGCCACGGGCCGGGTGCTCACGATCGCGCTCGGACTGGTGCTCGGCGGGCCGCTGGCGATCTGGCTGCTGACGGTGCGCGACCTGTCGCTCTTCGTGCCTATCTTCGCCGCCGCGTTCTTCTTCATCTCCTGGTACAACGGACCGATCGCCGCGGCGATCTTCGATGTGGTGCCCGCGCGGATCAGCGCCACCGTCGCCGGCGCCTACCTCCTGTTCATTCACCTCGTGGGCGACGCAGTCGCCTTTCCGCTCATCGGCGGGCTCTCCGACCGCTTCGGCCTCGACCGTGCCGTGCTGATCCTGCCGGCCGTGGCGCTGGCGGGCGGGCTGGTGGTGCTGCTCGCCGCGCGGACGGTGGAGCACGACATGGACCGCAAGCTCGCGCGCGACCAGCGCTGAGCCGTCGGCCGCGCCGGACCGCTGTCTAACGCCCCGCCCGCTCCACCAATCCGATCAGCTCCTGGTACATCGCCTCGTGCGCCGACGCGTCGTCGGAGCGGAGCGCCGCCGTGGTGCAGTGCCGCAGATGGTTGTAGAGCAGCGTACGGCTCACCCCGCGCAGCGCCTCCTGCACCGATGACACCTGGGTCAGCACGTCGGCGCAGTAGCGCTGCTCGTCCACCATCTTCTGCAGCCCGCGGACCTGGCCCTCGATCCGGCGGAGGCGGTGGACCACCGCCCGCTTGATCTCCGGATCCACCGCGACCGCGTGGACGCCGTCGCCCGGGCGGGCGCCGCAGCCGCAGCTGGCGGTTTGGGCGACGCGAGCGGCGGCGGACGATTCATGCGACATGGAAACTCCTGAGACGAAGACTGTTGGAGACGACGCTCACCGAGCTCAGCGCCATCGCGGCGCCGGCGAGCACCGGACTGAGCCGAAGCCCGAGCAGCGGGTAGAGCACGCCCGCCGCGACCGGAATGCCGAGGGCGTTGTAGATCAGCGCCCAGAAGAGGTTCTGCCGGATGATGCGCATGGTGCGGCGGGAGAGCGCGATGGCGCCGACCACCGTGCGCGGGTCGCCGCGCATCAGGGTGACGGCCCCGGTTTCCATCGCCACGTCGGTGCCGGTGCCCATCGCGATGCCGACATCGGCGGCGGCGAGCGCGGGCGCGTCGTTCAGTCCATCGCCCACCATGGCCACGACCCGGCCCTCGGCCTGGAGCCGGCGGATCTCCGCGAGCTTTCCCTCCGGCAGCACCTCGGCCACGACGCGATCGGCTCCGACCGCGCGGCCGACGTGCTCGGCGGTGGCGCGGCTGTCACCGGTGAGCACCACGACCTGAACATCGAGCGCCTGGAGCGCGCGCACGGCGTCGCCGCTCTCGCGCTTGATCGGATCCTCGACCGCGAGGAGGCCCTGGAGCGCGCCGTCGGCCGCGACGTAGACGACGGTGCGCGCGCGCGCCGCCTGCGCGTCGGCTTCGGCGCTCAACGTGCCCACCGGGATGCGCTCGGCGTCCATCAGCGCGCGGTTGCCCACGGCGATGTGGCGGCCGTCGAGCGTCGCGGTGACGCCCTTGCCCGGATGGACCGCGAAGCCGGCGACATCGGGGAGCTGCATGCCGCGCTCGCGTGCCGCGGCGACGATGGTCTCGGCGATCGGATGCTCGCTCCGGCGCTCGACCGCGGCAGCGAGCGCCAGGACGCGCCCGCCGCCATGCACCGTGGCCAGCGCGGGATGGCCGGCCGTCAGTGTGCCGGTCTTGTCGAAGACGACGGTGTCGATGCCCTCCGCGCGCTCCAGCGCCTCGCCGCCGCGGATCAGGATGCCGAGCTCGGCGCCGCGGCCGGTGGAGACCATCACCGCGGTCGGCACCGCGAGACCCATGGCGCAGGGGCAGGCGATCACCAGCACCGTGACGGCGGAGACCAGCGCCTGCACCAGCCGCGGCTCGGGGCCGAGGTCGTACCAGACGACGAAGGTGGCGACGGCGAGCGCCATCACGACGGGGACGAAGACGCCGCTGATCCGATCGGCGAGGCGCTGGATGGGCGGGCGGGAGGCCTGCGCCTGCTGCACCAGGCCGATGATGCGGGAGAGCACGGTGTCGCGTCCGACGCGGTCCACGCGGAACCGGAAGGCGCCGGCGCGGTTGAGCGTGGCGCCGGTGACGGCATCGCCCGGCGCCTTGGGAACCGGCAGCGGTTCGCCGGTGAGCATGGACTCGTCCACGTGGCTGCTGCCGTCGAGGACGGTGCCGTCGGCCGGGATCTTCTCGCCCGGCCGTACCAGCGCGACATCCCCGACGCGCAGCTCCGCGAGCGGCACGTCCACCTCGTTGCCATCGCGCAGCACGCGCGCCGTCGCGGGACGGAGGCCGGCGAGCGCGCGAATCGCACCGGCGGTGCGCGTCCGCGCCCGCGCCTCGAGCCAGTTGCCGAGAAGGATGAAGGCGATCAGCCACGTCACCACTTCGTAGTAGACCTGCGGTGCGATGCCGTGCGACGCGAACCATCCGCCGCCGACGGTCATCGCGATGCTGAAGAGCAGCGCGGCGCCGGTCCCCACCGCGATCAGCGTATTCATGTCGGCGCCATGATGGCGGAACGCGAGCCACGCGCGCACGTAGAAGTGGCGACCGGCCCAGAGCACCACCGGCAGCGCCAGCGCGAGCTGGAGCCAGCGCAGCAGCGCGGCGCTTCCGGTGGCCTCGCCGCTCATGCCGCCGGGAAAGAGGCCGACGATCGTGGTGAGCAGCGCGAGCGCCAGGCTCACGGCGAACTTCCGCCGGAGCGAGCGGTCTTCAGCGGCGCGCTCGGCGTCCTGCGCGTCGAGCGTCGTTTCCGGAGTGGCGCCGGGGTCGGGGAGCGACGCGTCGTAGCCGGTGTCGCGCACCCGCGCGATCAGCACGTCGAGCGAGACCGCGCCCGGATCGAAGCGCACGGTGGCGGCACCGGTCATCAGATTGACGTTTGCGGTGGAGACACCGGGCGTGGTCTCCAGCGCACGCTGCACCCGGCTGCTGCACGCGGCGCAGGTCATCCCGCCGACGGTGATCGTGCACTGCTCGCTCGCGGGCAGCGTGCCGGTGACGGTGTCAGTCATGGTGGTGCCCCTCGGCCGGCCGCGACGCGGCGCCGGCGTGGGCCGCACGGAAGAAGTACCAGTACACCCAGCCGATCGCGGCGATGCCGGCGACGGTAACCAGGATTCGATCGAGCGTCATCGCACTGCGTCCTTCCGGTTGCTCACGCGGCAGTGGCGCGGTAACCCGCGTCTGCCACCGCCGCGGCGATCTGGTCCGCCGTCGCCTTCGCCTCGTCGTAGCGCACCACTGCGCGGCCGATCTGCACCGACTCGACCTCCACGCCGGGCAGCGCGCCGAGTGCCCGCTGCACCGCGCTCAGGCAATGACCGCAACTCATCCCATCGATATGGAGTGTGACCTGTCTCATGGAGGGTTAACCCCGCGGGTTGTAGTTCTGTGGCGTAGTCCGCGATACCAGCGAAGCGAACAGAGCGACCGGTAGGATAGATAGGGGGCTGGGGTATGTCAATCGGGAGGGAGCCGGGCCGGACCTCGGGTGCGCGGCGATCAGCGAGTCGCACCTGGAAGGGCCGAGGCGACGCAGAACGCGGCAACGCGGAGGTGGGCTGGGAAGGAAGGCTCGCCTCGGCGATCCTAACTCTCTTCAGGGACTAGACCTAGTAAGCCTCGTCGGTCGGCATGTCTTTCGCTCGCCGGCGCAGCATGTTCGGCGAGCCGGACGAGCCCATCCCTCAGGAGCCTTGGAAGCGAATGAGCGGCCCCAAGCCGCTCATTCCTTTGCTGCCCGCCGACGACTCAGCGTCCGACCCGGTGGTACTGGCCACCTGGCATGAGGCGATCTCCGGCGCGCTCGCCGCCGACGTTCCCCACGATCTGTTCGCGCTCTGGATGTACCCGCCACACGAGAAGCCGATACTGCTCGGTCCCGCCGAGCTGGCGCAGGACGAGCTGGCGGTGCCGGTGCCGGCGCCGCTGGTGAGTCAGGACCAGCTCCGGTTGCTCGAGGACATCGTGCGCGACGCCGGCTACGGCTCGGTCGCATGCCTGCCCATCCGTTTCGGGCGGCGTGATGTCGGACTCCTCCTCGCCGCCGATCTTCGCCCCGACTGCTACGGAGCCGATGAGCTGGCCGTGCTGCAGGAGAGCGTCCGCCAGCTCGCGCCCGGCTTCGCGCGCATCGCGCGGCGGTGGCAGAGCGGCGCCGGCGCGTCGGCGCTGGTCCAGACCCATGCGCTGCTGCACCAGCTCGGGCACGCGGCGGCGCAGGCCCGCACACCGCGCGCCTATGCCCAGGCGATCTCCGCCGCGCTCGATCCGCTGCTGCCGCACGAGCGACTGGAGCTGTTCATCCCGGGGACCTCGGCCAGCCAGACGTACCGGCTGGGCGAGCACGAGCAGGGCTCGCTCTGGAGCGATGCCACGCTGGTGCTCGACGCCGCCGACTTCGATCTGACCGCACTGTTGCCGGATGAGGAGCCGGCGGTCGTGCACGATACCCGGAGCGACCGGCGCTGGCCGCGGGAAGCGATGGCGCTGCTCGGCACCGAGGAGCTGCGGTCAATTCTCGGCGTGCGGCTGATCCTGGGCGGGCGGACCGTCGCGTTCCTGTTCCTCGCGAGCATCGGCGCGGACTTCTACCGCGCGGCGGACGGCGCGCTGCTGGCGCAGATCGGGCCGCTCATCGCGACGCGGGTGGATGCGTTCACCCAAACGTGGCTGCTGGAGACGTTGCGGGCGCAGCTTGGCTCGATGCAGGCGATTCCGCAGCAGCTCCGCCGGATGGCGGCGCTGCTCGCGACGGCGGGCACCACGCCGGACGCGATCCGCGAGTTCGTGGCGGAGGCGACGGCGCTGCTGCCGTTTCACCGCGCGCGGTTCGCGCTGCGGCTGGGCGACCCCGATCGGGCGGCGATCATCGTCCCGGGCGAGAGCCGCGCGCTGGCCGATCTGCCGCAGGTGCCGATCGCCGGCTCGGCCGTCGGGCGGGTGCTGGCGGGGGAGCTGCCCAACGCGGTGGTCGGCGTGGCGCCGGACATCGAGCTGATCTTCCCGCTGCGGGTGGCGGGACAGCTGGTCGGGGCGATGGCGCTCACCACCGACTCGCCCGCCGCGTTCAGCCGGCCGCACCTGATGCTGGCGCAGCAGATCGCCGACCTCGTGGCGCCATACCTCGAGCTTCAGCGCCGGAGCGCGCTCGCCCCGCCCGGCGTGGCGCCCGGCTGGAAGCGGACGCCGAAGCTGTGATCCCGTCCTGAGCGCTCAGACGCCGCCGTTGACGCCCTCCAGCTCGTTCGCGATGCGGTCGGCCTGGTAGATCTTTCGCAGCGCCTCGATGATGCCGACGCTGTGCACGCCGACGGAGCGGGCCACCTCGTCGGTGAAGATGAAGCGGTTCGGCAGCGACTCGATGTTGCCGTCGAAGATGAGACCCACCACCTCGGCGTCGCGGTTGATCATCGGGCTGCCGGAATTGCCGCCGATGATGTCGTTGGTGGTGACGAAGTCGAACGGCTTGGTCATCGTCAGACTGTCCTTCCGCGTCGCCCAGCGCTCGGGGATGTGGAACGGCGGCTTGTCGCCGAACTCGGCCGAGCGGGCGAAGAGCCCATAGAAGCTGGTCTGCGCCGGCGCCTCGGTGCCGTTCATCGGATAACCCTTCATCACACCGTCGGTGATGCGCAGCGTGAAGGTCGCGTCGGGCGGGAGCGCCTTGCCGTACGCGGCGTAGATCGCCTGGCCGACCTTCTCCGCGTTGGCCGAGATGACCGCCTCGAGGCGGGCGGAGCGGGTCGCGAAGGCACGGGACAGCGGCGCGATCTTCCGCGCGACCACGATGAGCGGATCGTCCGACCCGGCGACGGCCTTCGCACCGCCGTCCACCAGCTGCTGCCGCACGGCCGCGTCGCCCAGCTTCGTGTCCTTGAGCAGCGCCGCCGCCACATCCTCCGGACTCCGGCCGGCGAGCACCGCGCGGAGGAACGGGTCGGTGGCCGGGAGCTCCGCCCGGGCGGCCGTCAACTGGGCCGCGAGCAGGCGCCGCTCGAGCTCGAGGTCCACCGGCATGTCCCGGGCGATGAGTCCCTTGATCCGGGCGAGGCCGTCACCCCGATACTGCGGCAGCCGCGCGGAGTCGGGCAGCGCCGCCTGCTCCGGCAACCGGACCAACGCGCCGGCGAGGCCGAGGAGCTGCGAGCCGCCGAAGCCGTAGTAGCGCGACTGCAGCGCGAAGCCGCGCTCTTCGCGGATGGCGCCGGCGATCGCGTCCCACGCGCCGCCATACTCGGCCCTGAGCTTCGGGTCGGCGGCGATGCGCCCGCGGAACTCGCGCTCGAACGCCGCCTTCTTCGCCATGATCGTCGAGTCGAGCAGGCCGGCGCGGTAGCCGGTGATCGCCTTGATCGAATTCTGCAGGCCGAAGATCGTGTTCTCGTACTTCCGCTTCGCTGCCTCGCTCCCGGCCGAGAGGTCCTGGTACATCCGGTTGTTCCGCTCGAGCGCCGCGAGCGTGCCGGGATACTGCACATCGCGCAGCCACTCGAGCTGCGCCATGGTGAGCAGACGACCGGTCGAGCCCGGGTTGCCGGTCACCAGCACCAGGTCGCCCTCCTTCGCGCCGGCCTTGCTCCACTTGAGGTAGTTCCGGACCGGCATCGGCTTGTCGTCCTGGTACGCGCGCAGCAGCGAGATGTCGAGGTCGTAGCGCGGGTAGGTGAAGTTGTCGGGGTCGCCGCCGAAGAAGCTGAGCTCCTCCTCCGGCGCCATCACCAGCCGGATGTCGCTGAAGCGGTGGTACTTGTAGAGCGAGTACATGCCGCCCTGATAGAACGTCACCACCTGGCAGATCGTGCTCGAGTCGCCGCCGGCGCATTCGCGCTGGATCGCGCCGATGACGGAGTCGCGCTGGGCCACGCGCTTCGCGGCCGCCGCGGCCGTGGCGGCCGAGCGGATGCGGCCGGTGACGTCCGACATGGACTGGAGCTGGTCCACGTAGAAGCCGGGGCACCTCTTCTCCTCGCCGAGGCTGCGGGCGACGAAGCCGGTGCGCTGGTAGTTGGTGTCCGCGGGCGACACGGCGGAGATGCAGGCCCGGGCGCAGTGGTGGTTCGTCATGATGAGGCCGTCAGGCGACACGAACGACGACGAGCAGTTGGAGAGCCGCACCGACGCCAGTCGTACATGGTCGAGCCACGCCTGGTCCGGCGTGAAGCCGTAGGTCGCCTTCCAGTACTCCAGCGGCGGCGCGTCGAAGGTCCACATGGTGCCGAACTCCTTGATGAATCCGGCGGGACCGGTCGCGGGCCGGGCGGCGGGCCGGGCAGCGCGCGCCCGGGGCGCGGGACGGACCGGCGCCTTGGTCTGCGCGGCAACCGGCGCGGCCGCCAGAGCGAGCAGCAGCGCGGACGACGGGGGACGAACTCGGAGCATGGGGCGGCCTGGAAGCGGGTTGGGGTGGAACGGCGGAGGAAGTGTGTTGCGGCGGCTCTCAGAGCACAAGCATGGCGCCGGCGGCGGCGAACATGACGACCGCGGTCACCGCCACGACCGCGCGCCCGAGCAGCGAGCTCGGCTGGCCGGCCATGAGGGTGCGGTCGGTGGCCAGCATCAGGATGCCGACCAGCAGGAACGGCGCGAGCAGTCCGTTGATCACCGCCGACCAGTAGAGCGTCCGCACCGCGTTGAGGTTGGCGAAGTCCATCGCCACGCCGACGCTGAGCGAGAGCGCCACCACCATGTAGAACGCCGGCGCGCCGCGGAAGTGGTGGTCCATGCCCTCGCGCCAGCCGAACACCTCGGCGAAGGCGTACGCGGCGGAGCCGGCGAGCGTGGGGATGGCCAGCAGCCCGGTGCCGATGAGGCCCGCGGTGTAGAGCAGTGTCGCGAAGCGTCCCGCCAGCGGGCGGAGCGCCCGCGCCACCTCCGCCGAGGTGGATGGGTCGGTGATGCCGTGCAGGTGCAGCGTCAGGGCGGTGGTGAGGATGATGAAGAACATCACGAGGTTGGAGAAGAAGCTCCCGATGCCGACGTCGAACTTGCGGAGCCGGATCTCGTCCAGCGTGGCGCCGCGGCGCGCGGCGAGCGTGGTGCGTCCGCGGGCGCGCTCCTCTTCGACTTCCTGTGCCGCCTGCCAGAAGAAGAGGTAGGGGCTGATCGTGGTTCCGAGGATCGCCACCAGCATGGCCCACGCGGCGTGGCCCCGCGGGAGCCGCGGGACGACCGCATCGCGCAGCACCGCGGGCCAGTCCGGACCGATGTGGATCGCGGTCACGACGTAGGCGAACAGCACGAGCGCGAGCCACTTGAGCACATCGGCCAGCGCCCGGTAGCGGAGCCGGATCGTCGCGACCGCGATGCCCACGCCGAAGACGACGACCCACAGGTGGGAGTTGAGTCCGGTGAGGAGTTCGGCCGCGTCGGCCATGCCGGAGAGGTCGGCGCCGACGTTGATGGTGTTGGCCGCGAGGAGGAGCGCGGCCGCGACCAGCAGCACCGGCCGGGGAAACTTGCGGCGAAGGCCCGCCATGAGCCCGCGTCCCGTGACCATGCCGATGCGGGCGCACATCATCTGCACCGCGGCCATGAGCGGCCACGTGACCAGCGAGGTCCACAGCAGACTGGTGCCGAGCTGGGCGCCGACGATCGAGTAGGTGGCGATGCCGGACGGATCGTCGTCGGCGGCGCCGGTCACGACGCCGGGGCCGACGGCCGCGCGCAGACGGCGGAGCAGCGGCCTCACACCTCCAGCCGGTCGCCTTCCCGCGCCACGGCGAGGTAGAGCACGGGCATGAGGAAGACGCTGATCAGGAGCCGGGAGAAGAGGCCGCCGACGATCACCAGCGCGAAGGGCCGCTGCGAGTCGGAGCCGACGCCGGTGGAGAGCGCGGCCGGCAGCAGGCCGAGGGCCGCGACCAGCGCCGTCATCATGATGGGTCGGAGCCGGGCGAGGGCCGCCTCACGCGTCGCCGCCGCGATACCCTGCCCGCCGCGGCGCAGCTCGTTGGCGTAGGAGATGTAGACCACCGCCGTCTGCACCGACACGCCGATCAGCGCCAGGAAGCCGATGCCCGACGACACCGAGAACGGCGTGCCGCTCAGCGCCAGCGCCACCAGCCCGCCGACCGGCGCCGAGAGTGCCACGCCGATCATGGTGATCAGCGGGAAGCTGACGTTGCGGTACAGGGCGAAGAGCAGCACGAAGATCACCGCGATGGTGAGCGGCAGCACGACGGCGAGCTGCGCGCGCGACGCGCTGTACTCCTCGTACTCGCCGCCCCACACGACGCTGTACCCCGGCGGGAGCGGCACCGCGGCGCGCACCCGCTGCCGCGCTTCCTGCACCGCGCCCGCGAGATCGCGCCCTTCGACCGCGTACTGCACGCCGATGTAGCGTGAGTTGTCCTCCCGGTAGATGAACGACGCGCCGCTCGACACCCCGATGGTCGCCAGCTCCCGCAGCGGAATCTGCTGCCCGTCGGGCGCCGCGACGAGGATCGCGCCGATCTGGTCCGGCGTCTCGCGGAAGCGCGGCTCCAGCCGGACCACGAGGTCGAACACCTTCTCGCCCTGCACGACCTGGGTGACGGCGCTGCCGCCGACCGCCGCTTCGATCAGTCCGTTCACGTCGGCCACACTGAGCCCATAGGCCGCGAGCTTCGCGCGGTCAATCCGCACCGTGAGACTCGGCTGGCCCAGCTCCTCGACGACGGCGACGCGGTCGATGCCGCGCACGTGCTCGATGATGTGCTGGATCTGCCGCGCCTTCGACTCGAGCACCGTCAAGTCGGGGCCGAAGATCTTCACCGCGAGCGCGCTCTTGAGCCCGGTCTCCGCCTCATCCACCGCGTCCTCCGCGGGCTGGGTGTAGTTGAAGCTGATGCCGGGCAGCGCCGTCAGCTTCTGGTTGATCGCGGCGATCAGCTCGGGCTTGCTGTGGTAGGCGCCGTGCCACGTCGAGTACGGCGTGAGGCCGACGTAGAACTCCGCGTTGAAGAAGCCGGTCGGATTGGTGCCGTCGTCGGGGCGGCCGTGCTCCGACGCGACCACGCTCACCTCGGGGAAGGAGCGCAGCATGGCGCGGATCCGGGGCACGATGGCGCCGGACGCCTCCAGCGAGATGGTAGGCGGCATCGTCGCGCGGACCCACAGCGCGCCCTCGTCGAGGTGCGGCATGAACTCGGCGCCGATGCCGAGGGCGAGTGCCACGGCGCCGGCGAAGATCACCACCGAGGCGACGATCGTGGTGCCGCGCCGCGCGAGGCACCAGTCGAGCGTGCGGGCGTACCCGTCGCGGATCGCCTCGAACGCGACGTTCCGCCGCTCGCGCACGCCGCCGCGCAGCGCCCAGGCGCAGAGCACCGGCACCACCGTCAGCGTGAAGGCGAGCGCGCCGAGCAGCGCGAAGATCGTGGTGTCGGCCATGGGGGCAAAGAGCCGGCCCGACGGCCCCGACAGCACGTAGATCGGGAGGAAGCCGGCGATGATGATGGCGACCGCGTACACGATCGGCCGGTCCACCTCGGCGGCGGCGTCGGCGATCACTTCGCGAAGGTGGAAATCGGTGCCCGCCCGCCGCGCCAGCGAGCGATGGATGTTCTCCACCATCACGACGGCGCCGTCCACCAGGATGCCGAAGTCGATCGCGCCGATGGAGAGCAGGTTCGCCGGTATGTGCCGGAGATCGAGGCAGATGAAGGCGAACAGGAGCGACAGCGGAATGGTGATGGCGACGATGAGGCCGGAGCGCACGTCTACCAGAAAGAAGATCAAGACCACCAGCACCAGCACGATTCCGCGGATCAGGTTGTCCTCGACCGTCCGCGTGGTGAGGTGGATCAGATCGCTGCGGTCGTAGAACGGCCGGATGCGGACGTCCTTCGGCAGCACCGTCTCGTTGAGCTCGCGGGTTCTGGCCTCGACCCCCTTGAGCACCGTCTGCGCCTGCTCGCCGGTGCGCATGAGGACCACGCCTTCGACCGCATCGTTCTGATTCTCGAAGCCGAACTGCCCCAGCCGCGGCGCGAAGCCGATCACCACGCGGCCGACGTCGCGCACCAGGATCGGCGTGCCGTTCTTCACCGCGAGCACCACGCGCTCGATGTCGGCCGGCTCCTTCAGGCGGCCGAGGCCGCGCACGTAGTAGAACTGCCCGCCCTCGGAGTAGAAGCCGCCGCCGGCGTTGCCGTTGTTGGCGCCGAGCGCCGCGGCGATCTGATTCACCGAAAGGCCGGCGCCGGCGACCTTGGTCGGGTCGAGCAGCACCTGATACTGCATGGTCTGCCCGCCGAACCCGGAGAGGTCGGCGACGCCGGGCACCGACTTGTACGCCTTGGAGAGGATCCAGTCCTGGAGCGTCTTCAGCTCCATCGGGCTCCGGTCGGGGCTCTGCAGCACGTAGCGGTAGATGAGCCCCGACGGCGAGAACAGCGGCGCCACGTCCGGCGTGACGCCCTCCGGCACCTCGGCGTCACGGATGCGCTCGAACACCTGCTGCCGGGCGAAGTAGTTGTCGGTGCCGTCCTTGAAGACGAGCCGCACGTCGGAGAGGCCGTAGAGCGAGATCGAGCGCACGACGTCGAGGTTGGGCAGGCCGTTCATCTCGGTCTCGATCGGCACCGTGATGAGCCGCTCGACTTCCTCCGCCGCCTCGCCCGGCCACTGGGTGACGATCTCGACCGTCGGCGGCGAGAGGTCGGGATAGGCGTCCACCGGCAGCCGGGAGAACGACCAGACGCCGACGATCGCCAGTACCGCACTGACGGTCAGCACCAGCAGCGGCTGCGCCAGCGCCGCCGTGACGATGCGGTGGATGAGCGATGGCCGGACGGCGCCGGCCTCGGGCTCGGTGCCGCCGGTCATTGGGTCGTCGCCCCCTCGAGGAAGAGCGCGCCGTCGGTGGCGACGACGTCGCCCGCGGCGAGCCCGGAGCGGACCTCGTAGCGATCGCCGCTCCGCTGCCCCAGCTCGATCCGCCGCCGCGCACAGCGATCGGCGCCGCTCGCGACGAAGACGAACGGCAGGTTCTCGTCGTCGCGGAGCACCGCGGCGACCGGCACGAGCAGTCCGGTGCGCGGCTTGAGGGCGCGGATCGAAACCCGCACCAGCATGTCGCGCTTGAGCACGCGGTCGCGGTTCGGCACCACCACGCGGACGGCCGTCGCCTTCGTCGCGGGATCCACCAGGGCCGCGACGTAATCCACCCGGCCGGTCAGCGTGTCGGGCGAGGCATCGGTGGTAATGATCGCCGACTCGCCCCGGCTCACGGCGCCGATGTCGCCCTCGAAGACATTGGCCAGCACCCACACGCTCGAGAGGTCGGCGATGGTGAAGCACGGCGTGGTGCCGGCCTGGAGCAGTTGGCCCGGCGTGATGAGCCGCTCGACCAGCGTACCGGCGATCGGCGCGCGGATCGCCGCCTCCGCGGCCGGCGCGGGACGGCCGCTGCCGAGCGAATCCATCGCGGCGCCGTCCACACCCAGGGCACGGAGCTGGAGCAGCGCCGCTTCGCGATCGGCGGCGGCGCCGGCGAGGTCGGCATGGGCCTGATCGAGGTCGCGGCGGGCAAGCGCGTCGTTGGCGAAGAGCTGCTCGTCCTGGCTGGCAATGCGCTCGGCATTCCGCCAGGTCACGTCGGCCTTGCGATAACTCGCGACCGCTGCCGCGAAGTCGGGCGACGCCACCGTGGCGAGCGGCTCGCCCTTCCGCACCTCGGCGCCGGGTGAGACGAGGAGCCGCGCCACCGGCCCCGAGATCGGCGCGAGCACCTGGGTCGAGCGGTCGCCGTTGAAGGCGACCGTACCGGTGGTCGTCACCGAGGCGTTGAACGACGTCGGCTCGACCCGCTCGGTGTGGATCTGGCCGCGCTGTGCCCGCTCCAGCGTCACCGTCGTGTCGGTGGTACCGGAGGCGGCGGCCTCCGCCTCGCCGCTCCGGCGGCCGCAGCTCGCCAGCGTGGTCGCGGTCATCAGGAACGCCAGCATCGGCCAGCGCGCGCGGCGCGCGGTCCTACCGGTCATGGGTGTCTCCGGTCTCGAACGTCGCGAGCGGCACGGCGACCGCCCGCTCCAGGTCGGCCCGCGCGCTGTTGGCGGCGGCGAGCGCGTCGGTGTACTGGCTCTCGGCGTCGAGCAGGCTGCGGCGCGCGTCGAGCACCTCGAGCGCCGACGCGCCGCCCAGCCCGTAGGCGACCGATGCGACGCGATACGCCTCGCGCACCGAGGGGAGCAGTTGATCTCTGATGTAGAGCGCCTGGCGCAGCGCGGTCTCCGCCGTGGCGTAGGCGACGCGCACGTCCTGTCCCACCTGCGCCTCGAGGTCGCGATAACTCGCCGCGAGCTCGGTGGCTCGGCCGCGCGCTTCGCCGATCTCGCCGCGGGTATGCTGCCAGAAGAAGATCGGCAGCGGCAGCGCCACGCCGGTGGTGATGACGCCGGGGCCGGGGTCGGCGTAGTCGCGGCTCACGCCGACGATGATGTCGGGCAGCCAGTACTCCTTGGCCAGCGTGATCGCGGCGCGGGCGCCTTCCTGCTGGCTCTTGAGACTCGCGAGCTCCGGCCGCGCGCCGAGCGCGGCGGGCTCCAGTCGCGCCAGCTCCGGCAGCGGCGGCGGCACGCCCAACGAGTCGGCGGCGCCGACCGCGGCGCCGAGCGGGCGCCCGAGCAGGCGATTGAGCGCCGCGCGCGCGTTGATGATGTCGCGATCGGAGGTGATGAGCTCGTTCCCGGCCTGCGCGACATCCACCCGCGCCTTGATGACGTCGAGCCGCGCCGTGGTGCCGGCGTTGAACCGCGCCTCCGTCTTCCGCGCGAAGTCCTCGGCGAGCGCCTTGCCCTCGCGCCGGTCGCGCTGGCGGCGGAGCGCGGCGAGCAGCGAGTCGTACACCTGCGACGTCGCCGAGGCGATCGTCTGCCGGGTCAGCGCCGCGTCGTACTCGGCCGACTTCACATCGGCCGTGCCGACCTTGCCGCGGAGCCGGAACTTGTCGGGGAACGGCACCGTCAGCGTCGCGCCCACCACGCGCGCCGCGCCGCCGCCGGCGCCGAAGATTCCGGACGACTGCTCGAACGAGACGCCGAAATCGGGGTCGGGGATCGCCACCGCCTCCACCCGCCGCGCGCGCGCCTGCGCGGTGAGCGCCTGGGCCACCTGGAGCTGCGGATTGGACGCGAGCGCGAGTGCGATCGCCTCGCGCCGGCTCAGGCAGAGCGAGTCGGCGGGCGGGGGTGCCGCAGCGCCGCTCGGCCTCGGCGCGGCCGGCGTCGTGTCGCGTCGCACGCAATCGGGCGGCGGCGCGCCGCCGACCGAGTCGGCCGCCGCCGGGGCGCCGACGGTTGGAGGCCCGGCGTGGCCGGGCTGCTGTCCGGAAGCCGCGCGGGCGGAAATCGCCAGCGCGACGATCGCGAGTAGCTGTCGCATGCTGTCCCTGGAGCAAAGGAGCGAACCGGTTCCCGGACGGGAATCGGCCCACGGCTCAAACGAGGGTCAGGCGGCGGGTGGAGCGCGCGAGAGGTTGGAGGACGGTGGAGCGGCGGGGCGGGGCGACGAGCTGTACGATTCGACCGGCGTGCTGTGCTCGACCACCGACACAGGCAGCGGCGCGAACGCCTCGAGCCGCGCATGCAGCGAGCGGGCGATGCACGCGGGGCAGGTCGCTTCGTTGTGGACGTGCTGATGCTGGACGGGACCGCGGGTGCTGACGGCGGGTTGGGGCGCGAGCGACGCGCCGATCTGCGCAAGGCCGGGGGCGCCGGCGCCGTCCGGGATCTCGCTCAACGGCGCGAGAATCAGGACGAGCTGCACCGCCGCGATCCATACGGCGGTCGCGGTTCGCGCCCAGGCTGTCAGGCGCCGGCGGGAGGGCAGGATGCCACGCATCGCGACTAAGCCTACATCCGCAGGGCCCCGGCGGCCAGTGATCACGGGGCCGCGGCGACGGCGAGGTCGGCACCGGCGACGCCCCGCCGCACCGGACCCTCGACCGGCAGCAGGAACCAGAAGCTGCTGCCCCGGCCGAAGACCGACTCCGCCCCGATCGTCCCGCCGTGCAGCTCCACGAAGCTCTTGCAGAGGGCCAGGCCGAGGCCGGTGCCCTGCTGCTGCCGGTTGAACGCGCTGTCCACCTGACTGAATTCCTGGAACAGCTTCTCCATGTCGCTCGAGCGGATGCCGATGCCGGTATCGGTCACCGCGACCCAGACCGCCTCACGCGAGAGGAAGCGCTGCTGGGCGTCGCCCGCGCGATCGTTCGGCACCGGGAGCGGGGCCCGGGCCCGGATGGCCGCGACGGTGATCTGGCCGCCTTTCGGCGTGAACTTCGAGGCGTTGGAGAGAAGGTTGTAGAGGATCTGGCGGATGCGGAGGCCGTCGGCGAGCACCTGGAGCGAGTCGTCCTGCTCCATCTGGATCACGCACTGCTGCTCCTTCTCCTGCCGGAGGCTCGCCGTGTCGGTGATCGCGCCGTTGATGACGTCGCGCACCTCGGTGCTGCCGAGCGAGAGCGTCATCCGGCCGGCTTCGATCTTGGAGAGATCGAGCACGCTGTTGATGAGGCCGAGCAGGTGACGCCCGTTGCGGAGCACCGAGTCGAGGAAGTCGCGCTGGGTTTCGTTCAGGTCGCCCGCGCCGCCGGCGAGCATGAGGTCGGAGAAGCCGATGATGGCGTTGAGCGGGGTCCGCAGCTCGTGGCTCATGTTGGCGAGGAACTCGCTCTTGAGCCGCGTCGCGCGCACCAGCTCCTGGTTCTTTGCCGCCAGCGCGTGCTCGTTGCGGCGGCTCTCGGCCAGCACCGCCACACGGTCGAGTCCGACGACGACCTGGTCGCCCAGGGTGCCGAGGAGCTGGAGGTCGTGGGCGCCGAAAGGGCGGCCGTCGCGCCGGTTGTAGACGGAGACGGTGCCGATGACGAGCCCCGCGGAGCGGAGCGGCACGACCGCGGCGCTCCTGAGCGTGATGCCGAGATGCGAAATGTGATGGGCCCGGGGGTCGGCGTCCTGATCGTCGGAGACCACCGGCTCGTCGTGGGTCACGACCCAGCCGACGAGCGAGGCGTCCATCGGCACCAGGATGCCTTCCGCGACGGCCAGCGGGCCGGTCGCCGCGACGACCCGGAGGAAGCGACCTTCCTCGACGACCAGGTTCACGGAGGCGGAGTCGGCCTCGAGCAGATCGGCGGCGGTGCGGGCGACTTCGTGGTGCAGCTCACCGACGTCGGCATCGCGCAGGAGCGCGCCGGCCAGGTGCCGCAGCCGCTCCAGCTCGCGGTTGCGCTGCGCCGCCTGCTCCAGCGCGGCATTGAGCCGGGCACGCTGTCGCTCGGCCAGCACCCGCCCGCGGTGCAGCGCGGTGAACGTGAGCACGGTGGTGAGCACGGCCAGGACCAGGCCGATGGAGTTGTCGCGGTAGGCGGCGTAGATGCCGGCCCACCCGACCAGAATCGCCGCCAGGGCGATCGGGCGGGTGGAGTAGAGCCGGCGCCAGGCGGGCCGGGCGCGGGTGGTCCGGAGATCGGCCGCGGTCACGCGTCCTTCCCGCTGAGGCGCCGGAAGCGCCGGCGGGCGGAGATGTCAGTCCCCATCGTCGGCGAGCAGCTGATGAAAGATGGTATCGCCCGTCTGCAGCATTTTCTTGAGGTACGGCCGGCAGAGCCCGCATTGCGCGCCGCAGCCGGTCTCCCGCATGAGGTCGGCCAGAGTCCATCCGGCGGCGCGGGCCCGAGGCAGCAGATCGGCAAAGGCCGTCTGCCGGCAGATGCAGCGCGACACGCTGACCGGCGCTGGATCGCGGCGCGGCGCGGTCACGGCGAGGTGGGGCGGATATCCAGCTCGCTCACCATGGCGCGACCCGGGAGCGTCACCGCCTCGACGATCACCGAGGCGACGTCGTCGGGCTGGAGGATGCGATCGGCGTTGGGCCTGAGCATCGCCTGCCCGCGCATCATGCCGGTGGCGACCGAGCCCGGGCACACCGTCACCACTCGCACGCCCTCCTGTCGCACCTCCAGCATCAGCGAGCGGCTGAAGCCGAGCACCGCGTGCTTGGACGCGGTGTAAGCGGTGCCGCCGGCGAACCCGTTGCGCCCGGCGAGACTGGCGACGTTGACGATGGTGCCGCGGCGCCGCTCCCGCATGCCGGGCAGCACCTCGCGGGTCATGAGGAAGAGACTGCGGAGGTTGGTCGCCATGGTGCGGTCCCACTCGTCCAGCGTGAGCTCGCCGAAGGGCCGCGCGATCAGCACGCCGGCATTGTTCACCAGCACGTCCACCGGTCCAAGCGTCTCCACTACTCCGCAGGTCAGCGCTCTGACCGCCGCGGGGTCGGCCACGTCCGCGGCGCCGCCGGCCGATGCGATCCCCTCGGCGCGGAGTGCCGCGAGCAGCTCGGTGACCTTCTTCGCGGTACGGGAGCAGACGCCGACCGCGTAGCCCGCGCGACCGAGGGCGAATGCCGTCGCCCGGCCGATGCCTTCCGTTGCGCCGGTGACCAGCGCCGTGCCCGCCCGTTCCGCCATGGGGGATAATAGGACTCAGCGGCGGATCGCCGCCACCTCCTGCCGGAGCGCCTGGAGCTGGTGCAGGATCTCGGTCAGGCGCGCGGCATCGCGCGAGGCGCCGCCCTTCATGTAGATGGTGCCGTTGGGATAGAGCACGGCGGCCTCGACCTCGTGGAGGTCGTCGAAGCCGCGCTCGTGCGCCTTGGCGGTGAGCTCGCCGAGGTTGATGTGCAGCCGCTCCAGCTCCTCGGGCTGGATCTGGTGGTCGCGGATGAGGTAGGTGTCCTGGTCCTCCATGGCCCGGTGCTCCATCCGCGGCCCGCGGTAGAAGATCCGCACCAGCAGCCCGTTGATGGCGAGCAGCGCCGCGGCGCCGATGATGCCGCCGCTGAGCGAGGTGTCGTTGCCGATGATCGCGTTCTGCACCGTGTTGGACAGCGTCAGCAGCACGACCAGGTCGAACGGGTTGAGCTGGGCCAGGATCCGCTTCCCCCAGACCCGCAGCGCGAACACCAGCAGCAGGTAGACGGCCACCGGCCGGATCAGCTTCTCCAGCAGCGACACGGCCAGGTCGCTCGTGCCGAGATGGAGCAGGTTGACGGCGAGCGCATGCCAGTCCACGAGGTGCACGGAGCCTCCGGGCGAGAGCGGATATGGGGATGCGGGGTACCCGACGGGTCACTGCAATATGGTATTTGACAAGCTCGCGGGCGCGCCACACCTTGAGAATTCAACCAACCCCAGGAGGTGGAGACCATGAAGGTCTATGGCTCCAACGCCATCCGGAACGTGGCGTTCGTCGGCCACGGGGCCAGTGGGAAGACCACCCTCGTTGACGCGCTCGCCTTCGTTTCCGGTTCCAGCCGGCGCCACGGCAGCATCAAGGACGGTACGACGCTCACGGACTACTCCGCCGACGAAATCCAGCGACAGCACTCCATCGGTCTGGGCCTCGGCTTCGCCGAATGGCTCGACACCAAGATCAACCTGCTCGACACCCCCGGCTACCTCGACTACTTCGGCGAGGTCGTGACCGGTCTCCATGCCGCCGACGCGGCGGTCGTCGTGGTCCACGGCGCCAGCGGCGTCGAGGTCGGCACCGAGAAGGCATGGGAGCTGTGCGACCAGCTCCATCTGCCCCGCATGATCTTCGTCTCCGCCATGGACAAGGAGCACGCCGACTTCGAGGCGGCGTACCAGGACATCCGCTCGCACCTGACGCCGCGGGTGGTGCCGGTCGAGGTGCCGATCGGCGATGGCAAGGACTTCCACGGCATCATCAACCTCTTCAGCGGCCACTGCCACCAGTACAAGCCGGGCACCAAGACCGGCGAGTACGACGTCGTGGCGTGCCCGCCCGAATACACCACCCGCTTCAGCCAGTACACCGAGCAGTTCACCGAGTCCGTCGCCTCCACCGACGACGTGCTGATCGAGCGCTACCTGAGCGGCGAGGAAATTCCGCGTGAGGAGTTCGTCCGCGCCGTGAAGAAGGGCATGCTCCAGGGCGCCATCGTCCCGCTCTTCTGCGGCAGCGCGGAGCTGACCTACGGCGTGCGCACGCTGCTCAAGAAGATGGTGGAGCTGGTCCCGTCGCCGGCGGAGGTGCCGGCCCCCACCGATGCTACACTCGCGGCTCGCGTGTTCAAGACCGTCTCCGAGCCGCACGTGGGGGACGTGACGCTGTTCCGGCTCTATACCGGCGAGGTGCGGAACGGCGAGGAGGTGTGGAACGCGGAGCACGAGGTGGCGGAGAAGCTCAACCACCTGTCGGTGCAGCAGGGGAAGGAGCGCGTCGAGGTGGAGCGGCTCTGCGCCGGCGACATCGGCTCGGTGGCCAAGCTGCGCGACACCCACACCAACGACACCTTCTGCCGCCGCGACGATCCGGTGCGGCTGCCGCCGGTGGTCTTCCCCGACGCCGTCGCCACCAGCGCCATCGTGGTGAAGAACCGGGGCGAGGAGGACAAGCTCGCCGCCGGCCTGCACAAGCTGCATGAGGAAGACCCGAGCTTCCACTTCGAGTACAGCTCCGAGCTGGGCCAGACGCTGATCCACGGCATGGGCGAGCGGCACTTCGACACCATCCTCGGCCGGCTGGAGCGGAAGTTCGGGGTACACGCGGAGCTGGCGCGGCCGCGCGTCGCCTACCGCGAGACGATCAAGGGAAAGAACGAAGGGCAGGGGAAACACAAGAAGCAGTCCGGCGGCCGCGGCCAGTACGGCGACTGCTGGGTGCGGATCTCACCGCGCGCGCGCGGCGCCGGCTACGAGTTCGTGGACAGCATCGTCGGCGGCGTGATTCCCAACAAGTACATCCCGGCCGTGGACCGCGGGATCCAGGAGGCCGCCGAGCGCGGCATCGTCGCCGGCTACCCGGTGGTGGACTTCCGCGCCGAGTGCTTCGACGGCTCCTATCACGATGTGGACTCCAACGAGATGTCGTTCAAGATGGCGGGCATTCTCGCGTTCCGGACGGTGGCACAGCACTGCCGGCCGGTGCTGCTCGAGCCGCTCTCCGACGTCGAGGTCTGGGCGCCGGAAGACGTGCTCGGCGACGTGATGGGCGATCTCAGCGCCCGCCGCGGACAGATCCTCGGCACCGAGCAGGACGGCCGGCTCACCAAGGTACGCGCCATCGTGCCCGAGGCGGAGCTGTACAAGTACTCCACCACACTGCACTCGATCACCCATGGGCGCGGCACTCATCGGCAGAAGTTCCACGGCTATGCCGAGGCGCCGCCGGAGGTGGCGACCAAGGTCGCGGACGAGAATCGGAAGGAGGCCACCGCGGCGACGTAGCCGGGTGAGCGGCTGCGCTACGCCCGCGGAAGCGCGTAGAGCAGCCGCTGAAGCCGCGGCCGCGAAATGCCGAGCCGGCGCGCCGCCTCGCTCTTGTTGCCGCCGGTGAGATCGAGCATGGCGTGCGCGGCGGCGCGGGTCACGGTCGCGAGATCGGCGGGAAACGGGAGCACGCCCTCGGCGCGCGGCGCGGGCTCGCTCTCGAGCAGGAGCTCCGCCACGCTGAGCGTGCCCGGCGGCGAGAGCACCAGCGCGCGCTCGATCGCGTTGCGGAGCTCGCGCACGTTCCCGGGCCAGTGGTGCGCGCGGAGCGCCCGGCTCACCTCCGCCGTGAGCGGCGGCGCCGGCATCTCGTAGCTCACCGCCAGACTCCGAAGGAAGTACTCCGCCAGCAGCTCCACGTCGCCGTCGCGGTAGCGCAGCGGCGGCAACGTCAGCGCCACCACATTCAACCGATAGAACAGGTCCTCGCGGAACTCGCCCCGCGCCACGGCGGAGGCGAGATCCACGTGCGTCGCGGCGATCACCCGCACGTCCACGTGCCGCCCCTGCTGCCCGCCCACCCGGCGGATGGTGCGGCTCTCGAGCGCCCGCAACAACTTGGGCTGGAGCTCGAGCGGCAGCGTCCCGATCTCGTCGAGA
>JAICWE010000073.1 GCA_025934955.1 Gemmatimonadales bacterium
CGCAACGACGGGCGAAGGTGCCGGCGCGGCCGTTGCCGCAGGCGGGGGCACCGGCGCCGCCGCGGGCGCCGGTGCGGGCGCCGGTGCGACGATGAGCCGCTGCACTTCGTCCAACCGCGCGATCTCGGTCAACGCGACGGCGATCCGCTCGCCCACTCGCGCGATCGTCCCCTCGGAGTCGCTGCGGATCCGCTCCCATTCCTCCGGCCCGTACTCGCCCACGGCGTGCCGCAGCTCCGCCTCCGCGAGGGCCTCCTGCGCCGAGTCGCGCTCGCTCTCGAGCTGGTTCAGCTCGCCCCGATGACGATCGAGATCGGCGGCGATCGTGGCGCCGTGGGTGCGGAGCTCCTGGATCACGCGGTCGAGTCGCTGCTGGTAATCGGCACGGATGCGGGTGCGGACCGTCTGCGGGGCGTTCGCGCCGCTGGCGTCGAGCCGGGCGAGCCACTGCTCGTACCGGGCGCGCTCGCCGAGGAGCGTCTCGATCGGGGTATCGGTGGCGGAATCGGCCATCACTGGCGTCCTCTCGACTGGGTGAGCGCGCGGACCTCCGCCGGCGTGAGCGGCGCGGCACCGCCTAACGTGCAGGCGACGAGCAGGATGCGGGCGGCGTGCTCGACGCTTTCCATCCGGATCTGCGCCAGGGCGAGGTCGGCGGCCCAGGCGACCGCGCCGTGGTTGGCCAGCAGCGCGGCGCTGTGCTCCGCGGCCAGCGGTGCCACCAGATCGCCCACCGCCGGCGTGCCCGGGGTCGCGTAGGGCACGAGCGGCACCTCGCCGCAGAGCAGGATCAACTCGGGAAGCACGCCGCCGGCGAGCGTCTGACCCGCCGTCGCGAAGCCGGTGGCGACCGGCGGATGCGCGTGCACCACCGCCCCGCACCCGGCGCTCCGGCGGTAGAGCTGCAGGTGCAAATCTAATTCTGTCGTCGGCTGGCGATACCCTCGGCGGTGCCGGCCGGCGAGGTCCACCTCCACCAGATCGGCCGGCGTGAGATCGGCTTTGAGTAGGCCGCGCGGGGTGACCAGGATCCGATCGGGGGCGAGGCGGATGGAGACGTTGCCGGCGGCGCCGGCGATGAGCCCCGCCTCCCAGAGGCGGCGGCAACAGCGGACGATCTGACGCGCGGCGTCGCGCGCGACCACGCGGCCGCGGCCGGCTTCGCGCCCGCGCATCGGCCGCTACGCCTGCCGGTCGAAGACGACCTGGCCGCGGACGATCGTCAGGTCGGCGCGGCCGGTGAGCCGGCGCCCGGCGAACGGCGTGTTGCGGCTCTTCGAGAAGAACGCGTCGGGATGCACCTCCCACTGCGCTTCGGGGTCGAGCACGACGACGTCGGCCGGCGCGCCGGGCGCCAGCGTGCCGCCCGGCAGGTTGAAGATCCGCGCCGGCAGCGTGCTCATCCGCGCGATCAGCTCCGGCAAGGTGAGCAGGCCGCCGCACACCAGCTCGGTAATCGCGAGGCCGAGCGCGGTCTCGAGCCCGATGATGCCGTTCGGCGCGTCGTCGAACTCGCGCTCCTTGGCATCGTAGTGGTGGGGCGCGTGGTCAGTGGCGATCACGTCGATGGTTCCGTCGCGCAGCGCCTGGCGCACCGCCTCGCGGTCCGCTTCCTCACGGAGCGGCGGGTTCATCTTCGCGTTGGTGTCGTACGCTTCGCACGCGTGGTGCGTCAGCGTGAAGTGGTGCGGGCACGCCTCCGCTGTGACCCTCACGCCCCGGTCCTTCGCGCGGCGGATCAGCTCGACCGAGCCGCGGGTGCTCATGTGGCAGAGGTGCACGTGGCCGCCGGTCAGCTCCGCGAGGATGATGTCGCGGGCGACCATGATCTCCTCCGCCGCGCTGGGAATCCCCTTGAGTCCGAGCCGGGTGGAGACGATGCCCTCGTGCATGGCGCCGCCCTGGGCCAGCGTCAGGTCCTCGCAGTGATCCGCCACCGGAATGCCGAAGACCTGCGCGTACTCCAGCGCGGTGCGCATCAGGTGGCTCGACATCACCGGCTTGCCGTCGTCGCTCACCGCCACGGCGCCGGCGCCGACCAGCTCTCCGAACTCGGCGAGCTGCTGCCCCTTCTGGCCCACCGAGATGGCGCCGATCGGATAGACCCGCGCCTTGCCCGCACGCTGTGCCTGACTCACGATGAAGCCGACCGCGGCCTGGTTGTCGGTGACCGGATCGGTGTTGGGCATGGCGCACACCGCGCTGAAGCCGCCGGCCGCCGCGGCCATCGCGCCGCTCGCCACCGTCTCCAGCTCCTCCTGTCCCGGCTCGCGCAGATGGGTGTGCAGATCGATGAGCCCGGGCGCGACCACCTTTCCGCGCACGTCGAGCCGGAGCGCGCCATCGGCCCCGGCGATCCCCTGCCCCACGCTCGCGACCTTGCCGCCGTCGAGGTAGACGTCGGCGACCTGGTCCACGCCGCGCGACGGATCGAGCACCCGCCCGCCGGTCAGGAGAATCGGACGGCTCATGCGTGGTCTCCCCCGGGATGGTGCCAGTCGGGCGAGCCGCCGGCGAGGAGATAGAGCACCGCCATGCGTACCGCGACGCCGTTGGTGACCTGCGGCAGGATGACCGAGTGCTCGCCGTCGGCGACGTCGCTGTCGATCTCGACGCCGCGGTTCATCGGGCCGGGGTGCATGATGAGCAGATCCTTCGGCGCGCGGGCCAGCCGCTCCCGACTCACGCCGAACACGCGGTTGTACTCGCGGAGACTGGGGATGAAGCCGGCCTGCATCCGCTCGAGCTGAAGCCGCAGGATGTTGAGCGCGTCGGCCCAGGCGATGGCGTCCTCGATGCGCGGCAGCACGGTCACCCCCAGCTCGCGCACGTCGCGCGGGAGCAGCGTCGGCGGCCCGCAGACGCCGACCTCGGCGCCGAGCTTGGTGAGCCCCCAGATGTTGCTCCGCGCCACCCGGCTGTGCAGCACGTCGCCGCAGATGGCGACCTTGAGGCCCGCGAGCTTTCCGAAGCGGTCGCGCAGGGTGAGCAGGTCGAGCAGCCCTTGCGTCGGGTGCTCGTGCTTGCCGTCGCCGGCGTTGACGACGTTGCTGCGGATGCGGTCGCCGAGGAATTGCGCGGCGCCGGAGGCCCCGTGCCGGATGACGACCATGTCGATCCGCATCGCTTCGAGATTGCGCGCGGTGTCCACCAGCGTCTCGCCCTTGCTCACGCTCGAGCCCGACGCGGCGACGTTCACCGTGTCGGCGCTGAGGCGCTTCTCGGCGAACTCGAAGGAGATGCGGGTGCGGGTCGAGGCTTCGAAAAAAAGATTGACGATGGTCTTGCCGCGGAGCGCCGGCACCTTCTTGATCGGCCGCTCGCTCACTTCCTTGAACGGCTCGGCGGTATCGAGGATGAGCCGGAGCTGGTCGGCGTCCAGTGGCTCGAGGCCGGTGAGATCCTTCCCCAGTACGGCGCTCCGCGTCATCAGTCGGCCCGCACCAGCTCGACGGCGTCGCGACCGTCCAGTTCGGAGACGAGGACGTCCACCCGGTCGCGCGGACCGGCGGTGACGCTGCCGCCGACGATGTCGGCCTGGATGGGCAGCTCGCGGCCGCCGCGGTCCACCAGCACGCAGAGCAGCACCCGACGCGGGCGCCCGAAGTCGGCGCACTCGTCGAGTGCGGCGCGCACGGTGCGGCCGGTGAAGAGCACGTCGTCCACGATGACCACCGTCTTGCCGTCGAGATCGGGCAGACTGGTCTCGCCGATCACCGGGCGGGGACCGATGGCCTGGAGGTCGTCGCGATAGAGCGTGATGTCCAGCTTGCCGAAGCCGAGCCGGGCGCCGGAGCTCTGCTCGATGAGTCCGCGGATCCGCGCCGCCAGCTCCACGCCGCGGCGCTGGATGCCGACGAGCACGACGTCCTCGGTGCCGCCGCAACGCTCCACCAGCTCGGACGCCATCCGCGCCAAGGCGCGGCCGATCGCGCGGTCGTCGAGAACGGGAGTGCGGGTGGGCATCGGGTCCCGAAGCTAGCGCGGCGGCGCCACCGTCGCCAGCCCGACGCCGGCGCCGCGCCGCTACTGCACCGTCACGCCGCCTGTCATGAACGGGTGCGGCTCACAGTGATAGGGGAAGCTGCCCGCGGCTGCGAACGTGTGGGTGAAGCCCTGTCCCGGTGCGAGCAGCCCTGAGCTCCAGACGCCCGCGTCGTTGTGGGTCGTGTGCGACGGCGTGCCCGCGACCTCGCAGTTGATCCAGGTCACCGTGCCGCCGCTCTTCACCTGCACCGTGGCCGGGAGAAATGCGAAGTTGCGGATCTGCACCACGGCATTGCCATCCGGCGTGGCGCCGGGGGCCACATTGCAGTCTGCGTTCACCACCGGCGCGGTCGGCGCATGATCCGAGAAGCACGCCGCCGCGACGGCGAGCGCCGCGGCACCGGCGAGCACCGTGGCCATGCGAAGGCGTGTCATCGGGCCGCCCGCACCACGACGGTGCCGTGCATGAACGGATGCGGCGTGCAGGCGTAGGTGTACGTGCCCGGCGCCGTGAAGGTGTGGGACCAGCTCCCGCCCGGATGGATGAGGCCGGAATCGAAGGTTCCGTCGGCCGCGGTGACCGAGTGGTCCAGCGGGTCGTCGTTGGTCCAGGTGACCGTGGTACCGGCGGCGATCTCGATTCGGCCGGGGAACGTGAGCTCGTGGATGCTGATGCGCGCCGCGGCGCCGCCGCTCGGCGGAGCCGGCGTGGCGCCGGCGGCGCCCGGCGCGGCCCGTCCGGGGGCGTGATGACCGAAGAAGCGGGAGAGCGTGATCGGGATGGTGACCTCGAAGCCGTAACGGGTCTGGGACGACCCGCGCGAGGCGCCCTCCAGCGTCGCGGTGTTGGCGTTGGTCGCCTGCACCGACAGGGTGTGCGGCGTGCCCGGCAGCGCCAGATGGACGCCGGCGCTCCACGCCACCTTCTCGTCGCGTGCGACGCTTCGGTGCGTGAGCGAGACGACATCACCCGCGAGCGCGAAGTACCGGCCCAGCCGGATCACCGCGCCGCCGCCGAGCGCGACGTCCGCCGTGCGGCCGCTGTCGAGCGCGGAGAGCAGCCGCATCTCGCCCTCCAGCCGCACCGGCCCGACTCGCCGTCCGAGCGAGAGCCCGCCGTCGAGTCCCTTCACCGCGAGGTTGTACCCGCCTTGCACGCCGACGTCGAGCGGCGCGCCACGTCGCTGGTCGAGCGGCAGCGCGCGGGCGAAGAACTCCCATTCGTTCGGATAGCGTGGCACCAGCGCGGAGTTGGTGCTGTAGATGAAGCCGGCCATCGTCGGTCCGACGAGCCCGGTGCCGACGATGAACGTGGGAAAGCTGGTGATCTTCCGTTCCGGCGCGCCGCTCCGGACGAAGCGATGCAGGAAGTTGAACTGGATGGTGCCGGTCGGCGCGATCCAGTCACCGTTCACGTTGGGCGAGCGCGCCAGCAATGACTGGCCCGCGAGCGCGGCGGGCGCGAGCGGCAGCGAGACGAGAAGTGATGCGAGCAACGGGTAACCACCGCGCATCGTGGAGTCCGTTCGGTGAGGGCGTCTCACGATGCCCGTCCCGGGCCCGGCTCGCAAGGGCGCGCGCGTGCGGGGTACAAGGATGCACTGAATGTACAAACCGGAAGGGGATCGGACGGAACGGCGACGGACAGGGAGGGATTCGAACCCTCGAGCCCCTTGTGAGGGCCACACGCTCTCCAGGCGTGCGCCTTAAACCACTCGGCCACCTGTCCCCGGCTTTGCCGGGCGGCAACTTACACGAGCGGCGACGGCGGGGTCAACGCTCGAGCACCTCGCGCAGCGCCGCCAGCAGCTCGCGGCTGTCGAACGGCTTCATGACGAAGAGCGCGTTGGGCGGCGCCTCCGCCGCCGCGGCCCGCTCGTCGTAGCCGGAGACGAACAGCACCCGGAGCTCCGGCCGGAGCCGCCGCAGCCGCTCGACCAGCTCGCGGCCGCCCATCTCGGGCATGATGACGTCGGTGATCAATACGTCAACCTGGTCCGCCACCGCGGCCCACATCGCCAGTGCCTCGCCGCCGTGCCGCGCCATCAGCACCCGATAACCGTGCCGGGTCAGCAGCCGCTCGATGACGTTCCGCACCGTCGGCTCGTCCTCGACCACGAGCACCGTCTCGCGTCCGTGCAGTTCGTGCCACGATGCCCGCGCCGGTCGCGGGGCCAGGTCGGCGACGCCTTCGGCCAGCGGCAGCAGCACCCGGAAACGCGAGCCGCCTCCCGGCTCACTCACGACGTCGATGTCTCCGCCGCTCTGCCGCACGATGCCGAGCGCCGTCGAGAGCCCGAGTCCGCTGCCTCTGCCCGGCTCCTTGGTGGTGAAGAACGGCTCGAAGATCCGCTCCAGCACGGCGGGGTCGATCCCGCTCCCGGTGTCGCGCACCGCGACCGCCGCGTAGCGGCCGCCCGGCGGCGCCTCGGGATCGGCGCCGAGCGGCGGGGCGAACTCGACGGTCGCCGTTTCGACCCGGATGAGGCCGCCGGCTGGCGTCGCGTCGCCGGCGTTGACGACGAGATTGATCAGCACCTGCGTGAGCTGCACCGGGTCCGCGACCGCGGGCGGGAGCCCCGACTCGGTGGCGATCTCAAAGCGCACGTCGGCGGGCACCAGCCCGCGCAGCATCGGCCCCAGCTCGGCCACCACGGCGCCGAGATCGAGCGGCTGGGGCTGGAGCACCTGCCGGCGGCTGAAGGCGAGCAGCTGCGCGGTGAGCGCCGCGGCGCGCTCGCCGGCGCCACGGATCTCTCTGACATCCTCTCGCGCCGCGTCCGGAAGTCCGCCTTCGGCGAGCAGTACCTCGCAGTGCCCCAGCACGGCCGTGAGCAGGTTGTTGAAGTCGTGCGCGATCCCGCCGGCGAGCGTGCCGACCGCCTCCATCTTGCGGGACTGCACCAGCTGCTGCTCCAGCCGCTTGCGAACGCTCAGGTCGCGGATGACGGTCGCGAAGAACTCGGGCCGGCCATCGAGACCGCGATGCGCGAGAATCACCTGCGACACCGGAATCTCCCGCCCGCCGGAATCGAGAACGACGGTCTCGCCGGACCAGCTCCCGTCGCGTACCGCCGCCGGAACCGCGACATCGGCGAGCAGCCGAGCGGCCCAGGGCGGGTGAAAGGCGGTTGGGAGCATGCCGCGCACGTCGGCATCGGGCGCGAGACCGAGCATGCTGCGCCCGCCGCGATTCATGTAGGTAACCCGCAGCTCCGCGTCAGCCATGCCGACCAGGTCGGTCGTCGCCTCGATGATCGCCGCGAGCCGGTCGCGGGAGCGCTCGGCGCGCTTGCGGGCGGAGATGTCCACCACGGTGCCACGCACGAGCCGCCGGCTCGGCGGCGGATGGCGCGCGAGGCGGATCTCGCAGAGGCGCAACTCGCCCCCGGCCGTGACGTGCACCCACTCGAAGACGGGCACCTCGCCCTCGAGCGCGGCGGCGATCGCCTCGCGCGCCACGTCGGCGGAGCGGCGGCCATCGGGCTGCGTCGGCGGGCTGAGGTCGGCGGGCGCGTGCCGCAGCAGCTCGGCTCGGGAAAGGCCGAAGAGCCGCTCGGCCGCGGCGTTCGCCTCGATCCAGCGGCCCTGGTCCACGTCGAAGACGAAGATCGCTTCCGGCGCCTGCTCCACGAGCTGCCGGTAGCGCAGCTCGCTCTCCCGCAGCGCCTCGGTGGTGCGCCGCGGGTCGCCCACATCGCGGTCGATCTGCTCCCGCGCCAGCGCGGCGACGTCGGCGAGTGTCGCGGCATCCGCCTCGGTCCACCGCCGCGGCGCCACGTCGAGCACCTCCAGCGCGCCGAGCACGCTGCCGTCCGCCCCGACCACCACGTCGGCCAGGCAGGCGAGCGCGCCTGAGGGCAACTCCAGCTCGCCCGAGCACACGAGCGCATCGGTGCGGGCATCGGTGATCGCGAGGGGTGCTCCAGCGGCGATGACGCGCCCGCAGACGGAGCGTGCCGGCGGCGGCATGCGCTCGGCGGTGAAGTCCTCCGGCAGACCGACCGCGCTCCGACGGATGCAGCGGCCGTGTTGCGCCAGCGAGAGCAGCACCATCGGCGCGCCGAGGGATCGGGCGGCCAGCCGCACGAGGCGGTCGAGAGTCTCTTCGGGGAGCGCGTCGACGTGCGGAGAACCGGCCATGCGCCGCCTCGAGCCGCGGAGCGCGGCGGAGAAACGAACGGGGTGCTCCCCAACATGCGGGGCGACGAACCGCCGTCAAGCGGCTCGTCGCCCCACTACGGCGTCGCGCTTCCGAAAGATTACTTCAGAAAGAGCAGATCGCGGTACGTCGGCAGCGGCCACAGATCGGCCGCGACCTGCGACTCGAGCTGATCGACCACGGCGCGCAGCGCCGCCATCGCCGGCCGCACCCGTTGCGCGATGTGCTGCGCATGGCGGAGCGGATCTTCGTCGTGGTGCGCGGCCACCTGCTCGAGCGCGGCGGCGAGCCGGCGCAGCTCGGCAACGAGTCCGACGAACTCCTCCAGCGCCTGCTGCGAGTCGGCCGCATCCACACCCGCGCTCCGGGTGGCCGACACCGCCTGCGCCAGCACGGTTTGGTGCCGGAGCGCCGCCGGCAGCACCAGGTTCCGCGCCATCCCGGCCAGCGTCTCCGACTCGATGGTGATCTGCTTGATGTACTTCTCGACCGCGATGTGCGTGCGGCTGTCGATCTCGGCCTTGCTCAGCACGCCGTACTTGCGGAAGATCTCCACGTTCTTCCGCGCGCGCATGACGCCGAATGCCGCGACCGAGTCGCGCAGGTTCGGAAGGCCGCGCCGCTCCGCCTCCCCGTGCCACTCGCCCGAGTAGTTGTCGCCGTCGAACAGCACGCGCTTGTGCTGTCGGATCAGCTTCTTGAGCAGCGCCAGCGTCGCCTGCTGCCGCTTCTGCGGCGTCGCCCGCGGCCCGAGCGAGCGCTCCAGCTCGGTCGCGATGTAGTCGAGCGACTCGGCGACGATGGTGTTGAGCACCGTGTTGGGCCACGCGATGCTGGCGCTCGAGCCCACCGCGCGGAACTCGAACTTGTTCCCGGTGAACGCGAAGGGCGAGGTGCGGTTGCGATCGCCCGAGTGGCGCGGGAGCTGGGGCAGCGTGGTCGCGCCGAGGTCGAGCGTGCCGCCGCGCAGGGTGCGCTTGGGCAGCCCCTTCTCCACCTGCTCCAGGATGTCGGTCAGCATGCTGCCCAGGAAGATCGAGATGATCGCCGGCGGCGCCTCGTTGGCGCCGAGGCGGTGATCGTTGGCCGCGGAGGCGATCGAGGCGCGCAGCAGATCGGCGTGCAGATCCACCGCGCGGATCACCGCGCACAGGAAGACGAGGAACTGGAGATTGGTGTGGGTCTCCTCCTGCGGGTCGAGGAGGTTGACGCCGGTGTCGGTCGCCATGGACCAGTTGTTGTGCTTGCCGGAGCCGTTCACGCCGGCGAACGGCTTCTCGTGGAGGAGCGCGGTAAGCCCGTGCCGCGTGGCGACGCGCTTCAGCGTCTCCATGATCAGCATCTGGTGATCGCTGGCGATCTGACTCATCTCGAACAGCGGCGCGATCTCGTACTGCCCCGGCGCCACCTCGTTGTGCCGGGTCTTGACCGGCACACCGAGGCGATAGAGCTCGTTCTCCGCCTCCGCCATGAAGGCGAGCACGCGCGGCGGAATGGTGCCGAAGTACTGATCCTCGAGCTGCTGCCCCTTGGGCGGCTTGGCGCCGATCAGGGTCCGTTCCGAAGTCAGCAGGTCGGGCCGGCGGAAGTAGAGATCGCGATCGACCAGGAAGTACTCCTGCTCCGGCCCGACGGTGGTGAACACGCGGGCGACGCCGTCGGCCTTGCCGAAGACGCGGAGCACGCGCATCGCCTGCTTCGAGAGCGCTTCCATGGAGCGGAGCAACGGGATCTTGGTGTCGAGCGCCTCGCCGGTCCAGGAGACGAACGCGGTCGGAATGCAGAGGGTGACGTTGTTCTCGCCCCGCATGAGGAAGGCGGAGCTGGTCGGGTCCCACGCGGTGTAGCCGCGCGCCTCGAACGTCGCGCGCAGTCCGCCCGACGGAAAGCTCGACGCGTCCGGCTCGCCCTGCACCAGGTCGGCGCCGCTGAAGTTGAAGACGACGCCGCCCTGCCCGTCCGGCGAGATCAGTGAGTCGTGCTTCTCGGCGGTGAGGCCGGTGAGCGGCTGGAACCAGTGGGTGAAGTGGGTCGCCCCGTTCTCGATCGCCCAGTCCTTCATGGTCGCCGCGACGACGTCGGCGGCCTTGGGGTCGAGCGGCTCGCCGAGGTCGATGGTGCGCAACAGGCTGCGATAGACATCCTTGGGCAGCCGCTGGCGCATGATGCGGCGGGAGAAGACGTCGCTGCCGTAGAAATTGTCCACGCGCTCCTGCGTGGATTCGGACGGGGAGAGTCGGGGCGTGGTCACGGGGCGGTGGTTCCTCGGTCGGGGGCGACGACGGGGCGGCTGCGCTCGGGGACTGAGTAGTATAACGGATCGCCTGCGAACTGCACAGCCGTTCCCGCGAAAGCTGCGCGGATTTGCCGACGCTCGCTCCGTGAATACCGCCGGACGCCAGCATTGACCAGCCAAATGTGCAGCAAGCGCATAATGGAGCGTTCGACGGAGGCCCGGCGGCGGCAGCGCCGAGACTCCGCGCGAGGGCTACGCCGTGGCGGCCGGCAGCTGCGCCAGCGTGCGCTCTATGTCCCCGAAATCCGGATCCGGCAGCTCGGCGTAGACCGGGTTGGACAGATACCGCTCGCCGAAATCGCACACGATCGACACGATCAGCTTGCCGGCGTTCTCCGGCCGCGCCGCCACCTGCAGCGCGCACCAGGTGATCGAACCGCTCGAGATCCCGGCGACGATGGCCTCCTCCCGCGCGAGCCGCCGGGCCGTGGCGATGGCGTCCTCGTTGGTCACCTGCAGCACCTCGTCGTACACCGTGCGATCCAGATTGCCCGGGATGAAGCCGGTGCCGATGCCCTGCTGCTTGTGCGGCGACGGCTGCCCGCCGGACAGCACCGCGCTCTCCGCCGGCTCGACCGCGATGACGCGGAGCGCCTGCTTCCGCTCCTTGAGGTACTTCCCCGCCCCGGACAGCGTGCCGCCGGTACCGACGCCGGCGACGAAGATGTCCACCCGCCCGCCGGTGTCCTCCCAGATCTCGGGGCCGGTGGTGCGGTAGTGGACGGCCGGGTTGGCCGGATTGTCGAACTGGCGCGGCATCCACGCCCGCGCACCCAGCTGTGCGGCAATCTCCTCCGCCCGCGCGATCGCCGCTTTCACGCCCTTCGGACCCTCGGTGAGCACCACCTTGGCGCCGAGCGCGCGGAGCATGTTGCGGCGCTCCACCGTCACGCTGTCCGGCAGCGTGAAGATGCAGCGGAAGCCGCGCACCACCGCCGCGTATGCCAGGCCGATACCGGTGTTGCCGCTGGTCGGCTCGACGATGACCATGCCCGCCTTGAGCGCGCCGCGGGCGAGCGCGTCGTCGATCATCGCCGCGCCGATCCGGTCCTTCACCGAGTTGAACGGGTTGTACCCCTCGTGCTTGACCGCGATGCGGCCGGGGAGCCCGGTGGTGAGGCGATCGAGGAAAATGAGCGGCGTGCCGCCCACCGTGTCCACCACGTTGTCGTAGATCCGGCCGCGGAACATCGGCACCTCCATGAGGAAAACGGGCGCCGCTCAGCCGGTCGCGGCCGCCGCGCGCGCTGCCGCCGCCGCCACCAGCGCCGACTCGGCGCCGGCC
>JAICWE010000012.1 GCA_025934955.1 Gemmatimonadales bacterium
CAGTCCCAGATACGCCGATTCGCGCGCGCGCCCGAGCAGCGCCGCGAAGCCGAGGTCGGCCGGCGCGGCGTACGCCGGGTTGCCGTCGAGCACCACGAGCCACCCGACATCGCCGGCGCGGAGTGCCGTTGCCAGCGCGGCGAGGCCGGTGCCCGGCTCGCCCGCGGACAGCGGCGACTCGATGTACCGCACGGTGTGGCCGTCGCCGCCGAGTAGGACGTTCAGGAGATGCGCGAGCGCGTGTACCGCGGCGGGCTGCCGCTCGCCCGCGACGATCGCGGCCCGACCGCGATGCGCGAGCAGATCGTCGGCGACGGCGGTGAGCCACGGCGCGTGCGCCGATGTGCCGCCGCCGGCCGACTCCGGAAGCTGCACGGCCAGCTCCGGCGCCGCGCGCGCGATCTGCTCGACGAGTGCCGCCACGAGCGCCGGAATCTCCGTCGGCCGCGCGCGGAGACGATGATCCGCCGCGCCGCCGGTCACCGTCGGCGCGGTCTCGACGACGTAGAGCCGGTTCATGTCATCCGACGGCGCGGCGATCCGGCGCCGGCTCGCGAAGTCGCGCGCGTAGCGCAGGTGGAACGGCATTGCGCCGAGGAAGTCCGCGTCCAGCGCGAGGACCACATCGGCGGCGGTGAAGTCGTACACCGGCTGCATCGCGCGGCCGAACGCCGCGGCGGTGCCGGTGCGCTCGCCGTCACCCGCGAGCGGCGCGTCCACGTGGATGCGAGCGCCGGGATACCGCTGGCGCACGTGGGCCAGGAGCTCCGCCTGCAGCGGCGACGCGCTCGGCTCCAGCAGGAGATGAAGGCCCGCGCCCCGGGCGCCGACCGCGTTCCGCAGTTGCGCCGGGCCGATGGCAGCGGCGAAGGCGTCCCACGGGCTCCGCCGTCCGGCGCGACGAGGGGTCCGTGCCCGCTGCGGATCGTAGAGCCCGAGCACGGAGGCCTGCTCGAGCACACCGGCGGCGCCGAAACTCGCCGGATGATCGGGGTTGCCCTCGATCTTGGTGGGCCGGCCGGTGTGGCTTTCCACCAGGAGGCCGGTCGCGTAGCCGCCTAACGTCATGCTCGTGGCGTAGCGGCGCGCGGCACTCGGCGTCATCTCGGGCGGCCGGGCGACGTAGGGCAGGATCTTCTGCCGCGGCCGCCGGACGCAGCCGCCGATCCCCGCGAGCGCGAGGCTGGCGCCGAGGAGGTGGACGAAGCTGCGGCGGGTGAGCGCGCCGGGCGGCAGGTCGGCGGCCGGAGGGAACTCGCGGGCGAGCGCCTCCTGCAGCTCGGGGCGTCCGAGCAGCTCGTCGAGCCGGCGCCAGTAGCGCTCGCGGGGATCGCTCACGGTGCGCTACCGGTGACAGGCGGAGCAGGTGGTGATCTCACGGATTCGCTCCGCCCCGAGCGGTGCGAGTGCGGCGCCGGACGACGGGTGCCAACCCATCGTGGTGATGGCGTCCTCCGGTCGGCGGTGCGGCTCGGGATTCCGGTGACAGTCGATGCACCAGGCCATCGTGAGCGGAGCCGCCTGGCTCACCTGCGCCATGCGGTCCACTCGACCATGGCAGCTCTCGCAGGCGACGCCGCCTTTCGCGTGGATCGCATGATTGAAGAAGACGAAGTCGGGAAGCCGATGCACCCGTTGCCACGGTATCGGCCGCTGGGTCGAGAGGCTCTGCCGCACCGGCGCGAAGGCGGCGCTCGCCATCCACGCGGCGTTGTGGCAGGGGAGGCACGTCTCGGTCGCGGGGAGGCCGGCGCTGGCGCCGCGGTCCGCGGTGTAGTGGCAGTAGCGGCAGTCGATGCGGAGATCACCGGCGTGGATGCGATGGTCGAACGGAACCGGTTGCGCCGCGCTGCGTCCCTGCTCGGTCACCGCCGGCGTCCGCACCCAGAGCATGAGCGCGACCGGAACGCCGACCGCGAGCAGCAGCGCGGCGCCGAGCGACGCTCGCGCGATGCGGTTGCTCCGGGGCGAGAAGAGGGCGGGCATTCACCCGCGAGCCCATACGCGGCGGCGCAACATGCCGGTCATGCGAAGGCGCGCCGGACCACCGCGCCGACCAGCAACGCGCCGATGCCGGCGGCGACGAGCCGGCCACGGTGCTCCGAGAGCCGGATCTGCCAGCTCCGATCGCGCGCGATCGCGTCGAAGCGACCGTGCGCGCCGAAGTCGCCGCGGACCGGCTCCCACAGATTGTCCGGCCGGTCGGGGTCCTCCGGCACGCCGGTCTGCTGGCTGGTGTAGCCGGTGTGCGCCAGGTAGTGATCGAGCAGGCGCGGCATCACCCGGTTGCCGACGATCGCCTTCACCGCGGAGAACCCGAGATACATCTCCTCGCGTTCGTGCTCGGCGGCCCAGACGACGGCGTCGGCGATGACTTCCGGCTGGTAGACCGGCGGCACGGGCTGCGCGCGATTCGGCAGCCGGCTCTTCACCCAGTCGAACTGCGGCGTGTTCACGGCGGGAAGCTGGAGCATGGCGACCCGCACGCGACTCCCGTCGTGATACAGCTCGGACCGGAGCGACTCGGTGAAGCCCTGGAGTGCGTGCTTCGCGGCGCAGTAGGCCGACTGGAGCGGAATGGCGCGGTACGCGAGCGCGGAGCCGATCTGGATGATGACGCCGCGGTCGCGCGGGAGCATCCGCTCGAGTGCCGCGAGGGTGCCGTACACCGCACCGAGGTAGGTCACCTCGGTGACCCGGCGGTACTCCTCCGGCCGCATCTGCTTCACCGGCGAGAAGACCGAGACCATCGCGTCGTTCACCCATACGTCGATCGGGCCGAAGCGTTCCTCGGTCGCGGCGGCGGCGGCCGAGACGGCGGCAGCGTCGGCGACATCGGCGGGGAACACCAGCGCCTCGCCGCCCAGCTGCTCGATCTCCGTACGGGCGCGCTCCAGCCGCTCTCTGCCGCGCGCGATGAGCGTCACCCGGTCGCCGCGCGCCCCGAAGGCGCGCGCCACGGCCCGTCCCACGCCGGCCGACGCGCCGGTGACCACGACGACGCTCATGGCGCCTCGCCCGACTCGACCGACACGTCGAGCTCGCCTTTGGTCTCGAGCACCTGCACCCGCGCGGCGCCGCCCGCGCGACTGTCGCCGTCGCGCTCGAAGCGGAGATCCACGGTCGCCTCGCCGACGCGCAGCCCGCGCAGCTCCAGCGCGTCGGCAAAGCGCGGCAGCACCGGCCGCACGATGCGCAGCCGGCGGTCGAGCGCGGCAGGCTCGAGGCCGAGGAGCTGCGCCAGGAGGAAGGGGAGCGAGCCCGCGGCCCATGCCTGCGGATGGCAGGCGACCGGATACCGGATCGGCGCGCCGTAGCGCTGGCGGGGAAATCCGGTGAACAGCTCCGGCAGGCGGTCGTGCTCGTAGTTCATGGCCGCCTCGGCCAGCCCCTCGAAGATCCGGCGGGCCTCGTCGGCGAAGCCGTAGCGCTTGAGCCCGGCGGCGACGATCGCGTTGTCGTGCGGCCAGACGGTGCCCAGGTGATAGCCGATCGGCGTGTAGGCGCAGGAGCGCTGGGAGAGTGTGCGCACGCCCCACCCGCTGTACATGTCGTCGGCCATGAGCCGCTTCGCTACCTTCGCCGCGTGCTCGGGCGCGGCGATGCCGCACCAGAGCGCGTGGCCGGGGTTGGACGAGATCACCCGCAACGGCTGCTTCTCCGCCTCGAGCGCCATCGCGTAGAAGCCGAGCGAGTCGACCCAGAAGTCGTGCTCGAAGCGGCGCTGGAGGTCGCCGGCCTCGCGGGTGAGCCGGTCGGCCGTGGCGCCGTCGCCCTGGCGGGCAGCGAGCCCGGCGATGCCGAGTTTCGCGGCATAGACGTAGGCCTGCACTTCCACCAGAGCGATCGGCGGCGTGGCGATGCCGCCGCGCTCGTCCACGATCGCGTCGCCGGAGTCCTTCCACCCCTGGTTGATGAGCCCGTGCTGCGACGCGCTCTCGTACTCGACGTACCCATCGCCGTCGCGGTCGCCGACGCGGTCGATCCACTGGAGCGCGCGGCGCACGTTGTCGCGCAGCTCGTCGAACAGTCCGATGTCGCCGGTCCAGGCGACGTACTGCGCCAGGACGATCAGGAACAGCGGCGTCGCGTCCACTGAGCCGTAGTACGGGCTGTGCGGAATCTCCCCGGTGCGCGCCATCTCGCCGACCCGCAGCTCGTGCAGGATCTTTCCCGGCGCCTCGTCGCGCCACGCGTCGTCGTGGTCGCCCTGGTAGCTCGCGAGCAGCCGCAACGTGTCGGCCGCGGTGGCGGCGGTGTAGGGCAGGAGCTGCAGCGATGCGATCAGGCTGTCGCGGCCGAAGAGCGTCGCGAACCACGGGATGCCCGCGGAGATGAACGCATGACCGCGCAGCGTGCTTCGGAGCAGCCGGAGATCGGCAAAGGAGCGGGCGAGCATCTCGTTGAGCGAGATGCTGTCGCTCGACACGGCGGCGATACCTCCGGGCCAACCGTCGGGCGGCGGCGATGCGGCGGCGCCGCTGCCACCGGCCGCGGCGGATGCCGCGGCCGACTGCTCTTTCGCGTCGTGCGGCGATTCCCCGATCTGAAGCCGCACGTCCAGCACGTGTTGCTCGCGCGGTGCCAGGTGCAATGTCGCCGTGGCGGAGGTGTCGTCGGTCCGGGTGAACTCCGGCGGGAAGCTGATGGCGACCGTGCGGTCGAGCCCGTCGCGACCGTGATAGAGGAATCGCAGCACCGCGCCGTCCCAGCGCGGCGGCTCCTGCTGTCCGAGTCGCTCGCCCAACAGACCGCGGACCTGGAACACATCCTCAAACCCGGCCGCGAAGCGCAGCTCGATCGTGAGCGACACCGGCTCGCGGCCCCAGTTGCGAAGCGTGATCGCGTCCGCCAGCGTCAGCGTGCTGCCGTCGAGGGTCCGGGCCCATTCGATGCCGACCGTGTCGCGCGGGAGATCGGCGCCGGACTTCGACAGCTCGGGGTTGGTGAGCTGTACCGTGCCATGGCAGCCGGTCGCGGCGGCGGCGCCGAGTCCCACCGGCAGCACGCCATGCAGGCGCAACTCGTAGCTGCGGAGAAACCGGCAGTCGTGGAAGTACAGCCCGAAGCCGTGCTCGCCGTCGCACGGCATGCGGGCGTCGGGCTCGGTGATAAGGAAGAGGTCACCATCCTTCAGAACGAGCGCTTGCGCGATCGTCCGCGTGACCGACGGCATGCCATGGGTCAGGACCCGCTGCTTGCGGGCTTGTCGATTCTCATGCGCCATCGCGATGCCCGCCCCGTTGGTCGGCAACAGACCCATGCGATACCATCGTCGGGCACCGGATCGCCGTGACCACGGTCACGAACCGCCGTATGTACACCGGCTATGATCGGACTATGCGCATCGCGATGATTTCGACACCATTCGTTTCCACGCCGCCGCGGGACTACGGCGGCACCGAGTTGATCGTCTCCGAGCTGGTGGAAGGGCTGCACGCGCGAGGACACGACGTTACGCTCTTTGCGACCGGCGACTCGCGCACGGCGGCCAGGCTGCGCGCACTGTACCCGGAAGCGCGGTGGCCGCCCACGCCCGCTGCGGAAGTGCAGCATGCCACGTGGGCGCTGAGCCAGGTGACCGATGCGGACTTCGACGTGGTGCAACTCCACTCGGCGGCCGCGCTCGAGATGACGCGAGGCTGGACGGCGCTGCCGGTGGTCTACACGATCCATCACCCCCACGTCCCCCGGATGTCCGCGCTCTATCGCGAAATCCGCCGCGCGACATACGTCGCGATCTCGGCCGACCAGCGCAGCCGCGAGCCCGGGCTGGCACGCTGCCGCGTCATCCACCACGGTCTGAACCCGTCGCGCTATGCGTGGACCCCGCGGGCCGACAATTACGTCTGCTTCGTCGGCCGGCTCGCGCCGGAGAAGGGGGCGCACACCGCGATCGACGCTGCGGCGGCGGCCGGCGTGCCGATCCGCGTCGCCGGACCGGTGCATCCACCCGATCGGCAGTACGCCGAGCGCGAGCTGCGATACCGGCTCGCGGCGCCGCACGTGCGCTATGTCGGGCCGGTCGGATTGGCGCGGAAGGTCCCGCTGCTGCGCGATGCCCGCGCGCTGCTCGCGCCGATCGAATGGAACGAGCCGTTCGGCCTGATCCTGATCGAGGCGATGCTCTCCGGCTGTCCGGTCGTCGCCTTCGGCCGCGGCAGCGTGCCGGAGCTGGTCGAGCCCGGCATCACCGGGCTGATCGTCGCCTCCCCGGTCGAGATGGCCGCGGCGATTGCGCCGGGCGGCGCGGTGGACCGGATCGATCGGGGCGGCTGCCGCCGGCGCGCGGTCCAGCGGTTCGGCGCCGGCCGCATGGTGGCCGAGTACGAGCGCCTGTACGCGGAGTTGGCAACGGAGAGCGGCCGGCGGGGGCGCGCGCCCAGCGCGGTCGCATGACCGCGGCCCACCCGGCGGTGGACGCGACGACGCTTCCGATGCGGGAGGTCGTCGGCTACGACGCGATCGACTGTACCGAGGAGGCCGCCGAAGACCGGCTGGTACTGAAGCACGACCGCATGTTCTGCATCGTGACGACCCACGGCGACGTCGCGCCGCCGGGTCGCTGCTCCCTCGGACTCTTCCATGACGACACCCGCATCCTGAGCGGCTACCAGCTGCGCGCGGCCGGCGGCCCGGCGGAGCTGCTCTCCGCCGAGACGCCGCGCGCGTATCTGGCGCAGATCGATCTCGCCGTGAAGAACCTGCAGTTCGGCGGCGATCCGTGGGACCCGAAGCACGCCGTGCACATTCGCCGCGAGATGGTGCTGTCCGACCGGCTCACCGAACGGGTGACGCTCACCAATTACCTGACGCGGCCGCTCGACTACTGGATCGAGCTGGCGTTGAGCGCTGACTTCGCCGACATCTTCGAGGTGCGCGGCTGGCGACGGGACGCGCGCGGCCAGTTCTTCGCGCCGCGCCCGGAGCACGATCGCCTGGTGTTCCGCTACCGCGGCCGCGACGGCGCGGTCATCGGCAGCACGGTCCGCTTCTCCCATCCGCCGGACCGGCTCACCACCGACTCGGCGCGCTGGGAGTTTTCGCTCCCGAGCCACGCGCCGCGGGTGTTCGAGTGGGAAGTCGTCACCGGCGAGCCGGCGGCCGCCGCGGCGGCGGAGCCGGTCGGGCTCGATCAGCGGCGGGGCGCGCTCGAGGTGGAGTACCGGCGCTGGCGACGGAGCTGCAGCCGCTGGGTGACCGACGTGCCCAAGTTCGACGTCGTCAGTCGCCGGAGCGTGGACGATCTGCGCGCGCTGCACATGACCGTGGACGGCGGCGATGTGATCTCGGCCGGCATCCCGTGGTACTCGACGGTGTTCGGCCGCGATTCGATCATCACGGCGCTGGAGACGCTGCCGGTGAATCCCGGCATCGCGCGGGAGACGCTGCGCTACCTGGCGCGCAGGCAGGGCGAGCACGACGATCCGTTTACCGAGGAGCAGCCCGGCCGGATCCTGCACGAGCTCCGCCGCGGCGAGATGGCCCGCGCCGGCGAGATCCCCCACGTGCCCTACTACGGGACGACCGACGCGACCCCGCTCTGGCTGGTGCTGCTGCACGAGACGTGGCTCTGGACCGGCGACGACGCGCTCGCCCGCGAGCTGCTGCCGAACGCGGAGCGGGCGCTGGAGTGGATCGACCGGTACGGCGATCACGACGGCGACGGCTTCGTGGAGTACGCCCGCACCAGCCCCAAGGGACTGGTGAACCAGGGATGGAAGGACTCCAGCGACGGCGTATCGTTTCCCGACGGGCGGCTGCCGGAGCCGCCGATCGCGCTGGTCGAGGTGCAGGGCTACGTGTACGACGCCAAGGTGCGCATGGCCAAGCTGTTCGCGCATCTCGGCGTGCCGGAGCGCGCCGCGGCGCTCGCGCGCCAGGCCGCGACGCTGCGCGACGCGATCCGCGCCCGCTTCTGGATGCCCGAAGCCGGCACCTTCGCGCTGGCGCTCGACGGGGCCAAGCGCCAGGTCCCGACGGTCACGTCGAACGCCGGCCATCTGCTGTGGAGCCGGGTGCCGACGCCCGATGAGGCCGAGAGCGTCGCGCAGGTGCTGCTCGGTCCCGATCTCTTTTCCGGTTGGGGCATCCGGACGTTGTCCGCCGCCCACCGGGTGTACAACCCGATGAGCTATCACAACGGCTCGGTGTGGCCGCACGACAACGCGCTCGTGGTGCTGGGCCTGGCGCTGTACGGCCGGGCCCGCGAGGCGCTGCCGGTCGTGCGGGGGCTGCAGGAGGCGGCGGTGCGGGCGGAGTCGCAGCGGCTGCCCGAGCTGTTCTGCGGCATGCCGCGGCAGCGCGGCGTCAGGCCGGTGCGCTATCCGGTGAGCTGCTCACCGCAGGCGTGGGCGTCCGGCGCCCTGTTCCTGCTGTTCCAGGCGCTGCTCGGACTTCGGCCGGAAGCGCCCGCGCGCGTGCTCCACGTGCGCAATCCGGTGCTGCCGGACGTAATGGACGAGCTGACGGTCACCGGCCTCGCGGTCGGCGACTCGCGCGTGGCGCTCCAGTTCCGGCGGCACGGCGAGCGCACGCTGGCCAATCTTCTCGCCGTGGATGGCGCGCCGCTCCAGGTGCGGATCGAGCTGGACTGAGCGACGAAGGTCGATCGCCAACCACCCCGTGGAATCGCCCCGCTGCCGCGCGGGGCGATTTTCACGGGCGGACCCGCGCGACCGGCTACTGCCCGGCGGCCATCGGGTGCGATTCCGGCACGACGGCCACGCTCATGAGCTTCCAGTCGCGCAGCCCGCGGCGGAGCACCACCAGGTAGTGGCTCACATCGTTTCCGCCGCCCGCGGCGCTGGGGCTCGTCAACGTTCCCACGTCCCAGGCGGTGCTGCCCGATACCCGGACGGTGTCCGACGCGAACGTGGTCTTGGGCCAGTTCGGCGCGTCGGCGGCCAGGCGCTGGCCGATGGCGTCGCGGCCGACCAGAACGGTGCCGTCGGCCATGATCACCCGCGCGTCGGGGCTGTACAGCTCGGCGAGCGCGGCCGCGTCGTGCTTGTTGAAGGCTTCGGCGTACTCGGTGCGCAACGTGTTGATCTCCGCTATCGCGGTGCGCAGGGCGACGTGGGGCGTCTTCACGCCCTGGGCGTGAGCTGCCGCGGGTACGGCGAGCGCGAGGGCGAGTGCCAGCGGGGCGCAATGGCGCGAGCGGATGCGGTACCTCATGGGAACCTCACGGTGGGGGAGGGGGACGGTACCTGCCGCCACCACGTTAGCGCTCCGGCGGCGGACGCGATAGATGGCCGCGACCCGCCGCCGGCCTAACGCTCCGCCGTTTTTCACGATTCATTCACGATCTCCCATCCCCGCCCCTGCCTCACATCGTCATCACGACGCCCGCTCCGGATGGTGAGCCCCCGGTTCATCACCGAGCCCATCGGGAACTTGTCGATGAACCCGCCATGATGGCGGTGGAAGTGATGCGGACGATGGCGTCGCGCGAGTTCAGGAGCTGCGGGTCGGGGACGTTCTCCACCCGGATGTCGCGCTTCCCCTCCCAGCAGGCGGCCTTCACCGCGCACCTCCGCTCATCCGGGGCGGCAGCCCGATGCGCTCGGCCGGCGGCTGCGCGGCGTGCGGGCCGTGGTGCACGCTGGCGTCCGACCGGATCGGCTCGCCGGTTTCCATCACCTGCTTGAAGCGGCGCAGGTCGCGGGAGACCTGCTGCTGCGGCTCCTCGCCGAAGAGCTTGGCGATCGCGGCCGCGGCCGCACCGCCCGGCGGGTCGTAGCGGAGCTGGACGTGGACTTCGGTGCTCCCATTGGGGCCCCGCGCGAACCGCACGCTGCCCGCGTTGGGCACGTCGGCGTCCGGGAGCGAGCGCCACGCGATCAGCTCGTTCGGGCGCTCCTCGACGATCTCGGCGTTCCACTCGACGTCCCGGCCCGCGGGTGCGCGCGCCTTCCAGTGAGAGCGGCCGCCGCCCAGCTCCCGCACCGACTCGAGGTGGTCCATGAAGCGCGGCAGATTCTCGAGGTTGCGCCAGAAGGCGTACACCTCCTCGGCCGGCCGGCCGATGGTGACCACGCTGCTCACGTCGATGCCCTCGCCCGGTGCCACGCCGCGCTGCCGCTCCGGGCCCCCGTCCGACTCGCGGCTGAGCTGTCCCGCCGCGAGCACGTCCAGCAGACCCACACCGGCCACCGCCGCGGTCGCGGCAGCGAGCCGCGTCCGGTTGCTGCCATCGGCTCGGAACGCAGAGCCGAGCGCCGCAAGGTCCATCATGTCGCCGCCGACCCGCGACCACACCCAGCCGGACGACTGCGGCTTGCTCAGGATGCCGATGCCGCTGGTGATCTCCCGGATGCCGAATGCGAACATGGTGTTGCGGACACCGTCGCCGTCCTCCACGCCGATCATGCGGGCGAGCCGGTGGGGCATGGCGATCTCGGCCAGGCCGAGTCCGATGCCGAACCAGCCGAGGCCGCGCGCCATCCGCTGGGTGTTCTGTCCGCCGGTGGTCGGCTGGTCCCACCCGGCCGCGGTCATGTCCTGTGCTACGGTCGCCATCGCTCCTCCTCCGTTGCTGCGATTCCATGAGCCCGCCGCTGTGCGAGCGCTGCGCGACCACATACCGCACCGACGCGCGCGGGGCGGTGAGCGCGGTCACCGGCGGACGTCGCTCCGGCGGGTTGCGCCCCCGTCGAGGCGCCGTGATGCTTCACTTCCCTTGAGCCGTGGAGACCACCATGCCCGCTACCGGCGCGAATCCCACCCGACACACCGTCGCGGTCCGCGCACCGGATCCGCCGCGCAACGGCGCCCGAATGACGCTCACCAGCGCCACCTTCCAGCCGGACGGCAGCCTGCCGCGCGGGACGGCGTTCGACGGGTGCGGCGGCGAGAACCGGTCACCCGATCTGTCATGGAGCGGTTTCCCCGACGAGACGCGCGGCTTCGCGCTCACGCTGTTCGACCCGGACGCGCCGACCGGCTCGGGGTTCTGGCACTGGGTGCTCTCGGGCATTCCGGCCAACGTGACGAAGCTGGAGCCGGGCGAAGGGCAGAGCGGGACGGCGGGCGACGGCACGGCGGGCTTCAACGACTACGGCGCTCACGGCTACGGCGGCCCCTGCCCGCCGCCGGGCGACGGACCCCACCGCTATGTCTTCACGATCTACGCGCTGGACGTGCCGACGCTCGACGGCGCGGGCCGGGACACGACCGGGGCGAAGCTGAATTTCCTCATGCGGGGGCACGTGCTCGCGACCGGCACGCTCACGGGACGCTACAGCCGCTGACCGCCGCGCGAAAACCATGGGTGCGCGTCTGCTGGTCGGCCTCGGAATCGTGCTGCTGCTCGCGGCGATGGTGGACGTATTCCTCACCGTCTTCTCCCCCGCCGCGTACGGCGGCCCCATCACCCGCCGGCAGAATCGTCTCCTCTGGCGCGCCTTCCGGCTGCTGGCGAGCCGGGCGCGGCAACGCACCCGGGATCGGTGGCTCGCGCTCGCCGCGCCGGTCATGGCCATCGCGACGCTCGGCCTGTGGCTGCTCCTCGTCATCGTCGGCTTCGGACTGATCTACCGGCCGTGGATCACCACATTCCTGGTTTCTCCAGGACATCTCCGCGGCGAGTGGACCGAGGCGCTGCTCTTCAGCGGACAGACCGCGACGACGCTCGGCCTGGGCGACGTGGTGCCGGATCTCATCGCGCTGCGGTTCGTGTCGGTCGCGGAGGCGGCGACCGGGTTCGCGCTGGTCACCGCCGTACTCGGGTACATCCTCTCGATTTCGCAGGCCGGCCGCGCCATGGCGACGCTCGCGCTCGACATCGCGGCGCACTTCGATGGCGAGAACGCCCCCGAGAAGCTGATGTCCCGCATGGGCGACGCCGCTCAGGCCTCCGCATGGGGCCAATGGTCCGAGAGTGCCGCCCGGGCGCTGCTGCAGAGCTGGGTCGCGCATACCCGCTACCCGATTCTGCTCTACTATCACCCGGACCAGCGCGGCGAAGCCCTGACCGTGCAGCTCGGCTCGCTGCTCCGGTTCCAGCGCGCCGTGCGCGATGCGCCCGCCGGTACGCTGGTCCGACACCCCGGCGTCCAGGCGCTGTCGCGCGCGATCGACTGGTACGTGCTCGCGGTGGACCGCTATTTCGTGCCGGGCGGCGGAGGGGACGACCGACGGGATGGAGACGGCGGTGAGGCGAACCCCATCGCCGTGGGGGAGGCGTACGCCCGCCTGCTGGAGCATACCGCCTACGGCGAGCAGCAGTAGCACCGACCGTGGCGCTCGTCACCGCGCGCCGCCGCGGCGCGCGCAACGCTCAACCGATGACGAAGGCCGCCCACAAGTCGCGCTGGCGCTGGCTCGGTGTCGCGATCGGCGTGCTGCTCTTTGCCGGCGCGGTGTACGTCCTCTACACCGAGCTGCGCGAGCATCCGTGGCGCGAGGTCGCGGCGCAGCTCCGCAGCCTGCCGCGCATGCGACTCTGGCTCGCGCTCGCCGCCACGGTGCTCGGGTATCTCGCGCTCACCGGGTACGACGCGCTCTCCCTGATCCAGCTCGGGCATCGCCTGCCGTATCGCTGCGTCGCCTACGCCGCGTTTCTGGGCTACGCCTTCGCCAACAGTCTCCCGCTCTCGGTCGTCACCGGCGCATCGGTGCGCTACCGGATGTACTCGGCCTGGGGTCTGTCGTCGCAGGAAGCGGCGCGGGTGATCACGCTCAACACGGTGACCTACGTCGTCGGCCTGCTGGCGGCAGCGGGGGTCGCGTTCGTCATCCAGCCGGTGATGGTGCCCGGATTCCTCCGGCTGCCGCTCCACTCGGCCCGGCCGTTCGGCTTCGTCTGCCTCGCGGTGGTCGCGGCGTACGTCGCGTGGAGCGCCCGCGGCGGACGGCCGCTCAGCATCGGCAAGTGGGAGCTCCCGCGGCCGACGCCGAAGCTCGCGGTGGCCCAGATCGTCGTCTCCTGTCTCGACTGGGGACTCTCGGGCGCGGCCCTGTACGTCCTCTTGCCGCACACGGTCCCGTTCCACGTCTTCTTCGCGATCTTCCTCCTGGGCCAGATCGCGTCGCTGGTGGCGCAGATCCCCGCCGGGCTCGGGATCTTCGAGGCCGTGATGCTCTGGGGCATGTCGCCAGCCGTTCCCGCCGCGGCAATGGTGGTGGGGCTGGTCGGCTACCGGGTCATCTACTTTCTTCTACCACTCGTCATCGCGGCGACGATCTGGGCAGTACGGGAAGGGCGCGGATGGCTGCGGCGGCGGCGGGAGCACCGGCGGCCGGCGCCTGCCCGGGCGGCGTAATGGCGCGTCGGCCGATGGGGCGTGGGCCGAGGCGGGAGCGGTCACCCTGGCGCCTCGCGTCCATCGGAGCGCTCGACCTGCCGCCGCGGTTCTCCCCGCTCGCGCCGCCGCGGCTGGTGCTCAGGATTCCGCCGTGGCCGGGTGACCCGGTGGTGCCGGCGTGCCCCGAGCCGGTGCGGCTGCTGCGGAAGCCGCGGCCTGCCCCGAAGGCGGCGGGGAGGCGTCGGGAATAAGCGCGGCGGTTCGTCGCTCCAGCCCTGGGAGACCATCCGATCACCTCATCGAGGCGAGGCGTGGACAGCGACGACCCGGGCCGATTCGAAGAGCAGATGCTGCCGCATCTCGGCGCGGCGTACACGCTCGCGCGCTACCTGCTGCGCGAACCCGCCGATGCCGACGACGCGGTGCAGGAGGCGTATCTCCAGGCGGTACGCCGCTTCGAGACCTTCCGCGGCGACAACGCGCGTGCCTGGCTGCTCACCATCGTCCGCCGCACCTGTTACGCCTGGGCCGATCGCGAGCGCCGCTACGACTCGGACGAGTCGCTGCTCGACGATCTCGCCGCCCCCGGCGACGAGCCCGATTTGGCGCTGATCCGCGACGAGGTGCGGAGCGGCGTCGGCCGCGCGGTGGATCGGCTGCCGCTGGCGTTTCGCGAAGTGGTCGTGCTGCGCGAAATCCAGGAGCTCTCCTACAAGGAGATCGCGGACGTCACCGGCGTTCCGGTCGGCACGGTGATGTCGCGGCTGGCGCGCGCGCGGCGGCGGCTGCTCGGCGCGCTCACCGCCGAGGGAATGCGAGGCGACGGATGAAGTGCGACCAGGCGGGACGCGACCAGCTGCACGCCTTTGCCGACGGCGAGCTGAGCGAGGCCGACGAGCGGCACTGGGAGGCGCACCTGCGTGAGTGCGCGGAGTGCCGCGCGGAGCTCGAGCGGCTGCGGGCGCTCCGCGAGGCGATCCGGACCCGGCTTCCGCTGCGGGAGCCGCCTCGCCAGCTGCGAGACGACGTGCGCCGTGCGGTGCGCGCGGAGCGGGGCCGGCGCGCGGTGGCGCGGCCGCGGCGCGGACGCTGGCTCGCGCTCGCGGCGACGGTGTGCATCGCCGTCGGCGCCGGCTCGTGGACGCTCGGCCGCGAAGCGGCAATGCGCGACACGCTCGCCGGTGACGTCGTCGCCGGGCACCTGCGCTCGCTTCAGCTCGAGCACCTGGTGGACATCACGTCGTCGGAGCACCATGTGGTGAAGCCCTGGTTCGCCGGGAAGGTGGAGTTCTCGCCGCCGGTGCCCGATCTCGCCGCCGAGGGCTACCCGTTGCTCGGCGCGCGGCTCGACTTCATCGCCGGTCAGCCGGTGGCCGCGCTGGTCTACGGCCGGCGCGAGCATCGCGTCAACCTGTTCGTATGGCCCGGCTCGGCGGGCTGCACTGAAGACGGCGCGCTGGTGCGCCGCGGCATCAACGTGGTGCACGGGCGCGCGGCGGGCATGGAGCTGTGGGCGGTATCCGATCTCAATGCCGCCGAGCTGAGCGATCTGGTACGCCGCTGGGAGCAGGCCGCGACCGACGGAGGCTGCCGCTGAACCGCTGACTCGCTGGCCGGGAATAGACGGCGCGGCGCGGCGCTCAATGCAGAGGAGCGCGCGACGACACCGAACCCGGGAGACCCAGCGAGATGAGCGACGCAATTCTGCACGATCACAACCAGGACGGTGTGGACCGCCGCGGCTTCCTCAAGTGCATGGCGTGGGCCGGCACCGGCATGCTGTGGGCGGTGCAGGGCGGGGTGCTCCGCTCGATCCCGCTCAACGGACTCGGCGTCGGCGCCCTCAAAGGCGAGCTCTTCTTCGCCCAGATCAGCGACAGCCACATCGGATTCTCCAAGGACGCCAACCCCGACGTCACCGCAACCCTCCAGGCCGCGGTGGACCGGCTGAACGCGCTGCCCGAGCGCCCCGCCTTCGTCCTCCATACCGGCGACATCTCCCAGCTCTCCAGGCCGAGCGAGTTCGACACCGCCGAGCAGGTCGTCGGCGGCATCCGCACCGGGCGCGTCTTCTACGTGCCGGGCGAGCACGACGTGCTGAGCGACAACGGCAAGCAGTACCTCGACCGCTTCGGCCGGAAGAGCCAGGGCGACGGCTGGTACAGCATGGACCATGGCGGCGTGCACTTCGTCGGGCTGGTCAACGTGCTCAACCTCAAGGCCGGCGGGCTCGGCAACCTCGGCGCGACGCAGCTCGCGTGGCTCAGGAAGGATCTCGCGCGACACTCGAACAGCACGCCCATCGTCGTCTTTGCCCACATCCCGCTGTGGAGCGTCTATCCGGACTGGGGCTGGGGCACCGATGACAGCGAACAGGCGCTGGCGCTGCTCCGGCGCTTCGGATCGGTGACGGTGTTGAACGGCCACATCCATCAGGTGATGCAGAAGGTCGAGGGGAACATCGCGTTCCATACGGCGATGTCCACCGCGTTTCCGCAGCCGGCGCCGGGCACGGCCCCATCACCGGGGCCGCTCAAGGTCGAGCCGGCGCGACTCCGCTCGCTGCTCGGCACGGCGAGCGTGACATTTCACCAGGGCCAGCACGCGCTCGCGGTGGTGGACTCGGCACTCGCGGCGGGAACGCCGTCGAGCGGCGCGGCGGTGAACGGCGCGCTTGCCGCGCCGGCGGCGCGCCGGGACACCGTCATCGCCGCCGGCGACGCGCGGGTGATCCGGATCGACAATTTCAACTTCACGCCGCCGGAGCTCCGGATTCCCCGGGGGAGCAAGGTGCTCTGGGCCAATGCCGACGACGTGCCACACCTGATCGTGAGCGCGGACGGTCGCTTCCCGTCCTCCCGAGCGCTCGACACCAACGACCAGTACACCCTCACGCTCGACCGGCCCGGCAGCTATCCGTACTTCTGCCAGCTGCACCCGAAGATGACCGGCCGGATCATCGTCGAATAGCGGGCGCGGTCGCGGTCGCGCTCCCCGCGCGCAAGTCGGCGCGCGACGTACAAGACGATGGCGCCGACACGGCCTAGCGTGGTCGGGAAGTGTGACCGGAGACTCTAATTGAGAGGCAGCATGCTGAGACATCCGTTGCCGGCGCTCGCCGGCCTTCTGCTCGGGGCGCTCGCGGCCTGCTCGGGGAGTAGCCAGCCGACGACCCCGAGCCAGCCGGCGACCCCGAGCCAGCCCGCCAACCCGAGCCAGCCGGGTGGTGGAACCGCGCAAGTCGCTGTGATGAACAACTTCTATCAACCCGCCAACCTTTCGGTCGCTGCGGGCACCGCGGTCACCTGGACCTGGGCGTCGGGCGGTGTATCGCATAGCGTCACCTTCGACGACGGCTCGGGCGGCTCCGCGATCCAGGGCGCAGGCACCTTCAGCCATACCTTCAGCACGGCGGGCACGTTCGCCTACCACTGTCTCGTGCATGGCCAGGCGATGGCCGGCACGGTGACCGTCGGCGCGGCCTCGACGACAGGCAGCGGGAGCACGAGCGGCAGCACGACCGGCGCGACCGGCACGATGACGCCGAGCAACCCCTACGGGATGATGGTGACAGGCCACTGAGAGGAACTGCGGGGCTTGCCGCCAGGGGTCTTCCTCCGGGGAGGCCCCTTTCGCTTTTGGCGGCTCGGCGGCCTCTTCCATGACAGGCGTGCGATGTGCCGGGCGGTCGTCGTCCTCAAGGGGTCCTGCCGTAAGTCCATCACGTCCGGCGAGGGGAACAGGCATGGTGTCGCAGGCAGCCCCGCGAGCAGCGGGTCCGGGCCGGAGCACGGAGATCGCCGGCTTCCGCGTGGTGGAGGGCCGGCATGCCGGCGGCAGTGCCATCCCGTGGCATGTGCACGATGGACCCACGATCTGCTTCGTGCTGCGTGGCCGCTTTCTCGAGGGCTTTCGCGGGCACACCATCGACTGCGAGCCGGCGATGCTCAAGGTGACGCCGGCCGGCGAGCGACACTACAACCGCTTCGACTGGGGCGACACCCAGGGCCTGATGGTCGAGGTGAGTCGCGAGCGGTACGGGACGCTCCAGCCGCACGCGGCGGTGCTCGACCAGTTGGTTCACATGCGGGGCGGCGTGCCCGCAGTGCTGGCGCTGCGGATCCACCGCGAGCTGACGGCGGTGGATACCGCCGCGCCGCTGGCGATGGAGGGTTTGCTGCTGGAGTTGATCGCCAGCATTTCCCGGCGCCGAGGCAGCCGCCACGGTGCCGTGCCGCGCTGGGTGCGCGACGCGCAGGAGATCCTTCGGGCCCGCCTGGCCGACGGCGTGCCGCTCGCCGAGCTCGCGTCGCTGGTGGGCGCGCATCCGGTCACGCTCACTCGCGCATTCCGCCGAAGCTTTGGCTGCAGCGTGGGCGAGTACCTGCGGCGCCTGCGGATCGAGCGCGCGGTGGACCGGCTGGCCCGCAGCGACGTGCCGCTGGCGCAGATCGCGCTCGAGGCTGGTTTCGCGGATCAGAGCCATTTCTCCAATCTCTTCCGCCGGCGGACCGGGATGTCGCCGTCGTCCTACCGCCGGTCGGTCCGGGGCGCCGCGCGCGGCTAGGTCGTTTCCGGTTGCGCTGCCGGCGCCGCGGTGAGAATCGCGGCCGGTCATGCGCACCTGGGGTCGAAGGTGGTAACGCCCCGGGCTCAACTCCCGGCGCCGTGTGCCGATGCTACACTTCACCCATGCATCCCGACACCATCACCCTCGACACGCGGGTCCATCTCTGCTGGGCCACCGACCTGGTGGACGAGCTGGAGAGCTGGCACGAGGTAATCGGCCGGGCCGGCGCTCGGGTGGTTCACTTCCGTCGCCTGCACGATCCGCGCGGCTACGCCGTCACCGTCGAGACGACCGTGCGCACCGCGCTCGTGGACTTCGGGTACACGCCCGAGCGGCTCGCCGCCATTGGCTTCGAGGGCACCACCGGCCAGGTGCACCGGCTTCAGACGCTGCAGTGGACGCTCCGTCTCCCGGCGATCCATCCCGAGCACATCCACCCGAACTGATCGGCGCGCGCACCCGGCTCAGCTCAGCCGCACCCAGCAGCGCAGCAGCTCACCCACGCTCCATGCCTGCGCGATGCAGCCCCGCGGCGTGTACGGCGGCTCCGCGTCGAAGATCTCCGCGACCGTGCCCACGCCGAAGTCGTCGAGGTGCGCGGCGAGACCCTCGAGAAACCGTCGGGCCTCCGTCCGCCGCGCCGGATACACCTTGAGCCACGCGTCCACCCACGGTCCGATCAGCCATGCCCATACGGTGCCCTGATGGTAGGCGGCATCGCGCGCGCGGAGGTCGCCGTAGTAGCGTGAGCGGTAGTCCGGGCTGCCCGGCGCCAGCGAGCGGAGCCCGAACGGCGTCAATAGCGCCCGCTCGACGGCATCGAGCACCGGCTGCCAGCGCGGTTCCTCCAGCACGGGATGCGGCAGCGAGATGGCAAAGAGCTGGTTCGGCCGGCACGACGCATCGTCGCCGGCCGGACCGTCCACCACGTCGTACAGGTAGCCGCAGTCGCCGCACCAGAAGCGGGCGTTGAACGCGCGGCGCACCCGCTCCGCCATCCGCTCGATCGGCGCGGCGGACGGCGCGCCCTCCTCCTCGTGCAGCCACCCCGCGAGCAGACAGAGCGCGTTGTACCAGAGCGCGTTGATTTCGACCGCCTTCCCCCGCCGCGGCGTCACCACCCAGCCGTCCACCTTTGCGTCCATCCAGGTGAGCTGGTAGCCCTCGGCGCCCTGCCGCAGCAGCCCGTCGCCTAGGTCCACGCCGATGCCGAAGCGGGTGCCGCGGCGATGACAATCGACGATCGCCGCAAGGGTCGGCAGCAGCTGCACCAGCAGCGCGCGGTTGCCGGTGAGCGTCACGTAGCGGTCGAGCGCGTGGAAGAACCAGAGGGTGGCGTCGGCGGTGTGATACAGTCCCTCATCGCTGCCATCGGGGAACATGTTGGGGATGAGGCCGTCGCGGACGTAGTGGGCGAAGGTGCGGAGGATGGAGCCGGCCTCGCGCTGGCGGCCGGTGGTGATCGTCAGGCCCTCGAGCGCGATCATGGTGTCGCGGCCCCAGTCGGTGAACCAGTGGTAGCCGGCGATGATGGTGCGGATCTCGTCGCCCAGCGCGCGCGCGCGCACGGCGTCGGCCGTCCGGCCCGCGGGCGCGATGACGAACTGATCGGCGGCCAGCACCAGCTCGGCGGCGACGCCCTGGCGTGCCTCGGGCGGCGCGGCGGCGAGGAGCCGGACCCGGCGCTCGCGCTCGCCGGCGATCACCTCCTCCGGCATCAGTATCGTCGCCACGTCCGCCGGCTCGGTCGACGCGACCAGCGCCGCCGAGCCGCCTAACGCCAGCCCGAGCGTGAAGCCGCCCGGCGACCACGCGCTGCCGGTCTCGGGGTAGCCGCGCGCGGCCTCCTCGGCGAATCGCAGTTCCGGCTCGGGCCGCTCCTCCGCCGTGAACGCGGCGGCATCGGCGCGGATCAGGAGCCGGAGCGGCGGGAACGGCTCACCGGCCTCGATGACGTAGTGATCGGGCTCGAGCGTCAGCCGGTAGCCGTCGCGGGGCGCGCTACTGACCGGCGCCTCGTAGGAGCGCACGTGCAGCAGCGGGCGCACTTCGAGCCGCGCCTCCGTCGGTCCCCCGAGCAGCCGCCAGATCACGTGCACGGTGTTCTGGCGATGGGGCATGAGCACGCGCCGCTCGAGCAGCGCGCCGCGCACCGCGTACTGCCACACCGGGAGTCCGCCCTCCAGCCGGAACTCGCTCAGCCATCGTGTGGCCGGCAGCTCCGTGTCCGACGCGCCGCCGTTCAGCTGCGCGACGGTGCCGTCGGGCAGGAGCAGCCGCTCGCTCAGATGCCCCAGCATGACGGCGCGGCCGAGCGGATTGGGGAGTGCCGCGACCAGGAGCCCGTGATAGCGCCGGGTCGCCTCGCCCGCCACGGTGCCCGACGCATAGCCGCCGAGTCCGTTGGTGACGAGCCACTCGCGCGAGAGCAGCCGGGCCGCGTCCTCCGCGCTGCCCGGCAGGCGCGGCTGCCGCCGGATCGGCAGCTCAGGCGCGGCGGTCGCCACGATCTGCCGGCTCGCTCACGAGCAGCACAGCGGATTCTCCGGCAAGGCCCCAGCCCTCTTGTCCAGCATCGGGCGATGCCGCACCGCGTCCGCCGTACTCGGTGTCCTCGCTGCTCCACGCTTCTCTCCAGCGCGCGCAGACGGGCGGCGCCAGCAGCGGCTCCGGCAGCGGGCGAAAGTGCAGCGGCCCGCCGAGGTTCACGCAGAGCAGCCGGTCGCCGTCGTCGCCGCCGAAGTAGCGCAGCACGAACGCATGCTCGTCGAGTACCGCTGCGTCGAGCGGTCCGCGCAGCGCGCGATCGCCGCGTCGAAGGGTGATGAGATCGCGGTGCAGCGCGAGCGTGGGCCGGCGCGCATCCCGCTCGCTCCAGTCGAGTCGGCAGCGGGTGAATGTGGCGGGATCGCCGGGGTCGGCGAGCGCCGCGCGGACGTCGGGCGCCGCGATGCTCGGGAACTGCGACAGGAAGTCGGCGCGGCCGCGGCGCACCAGCCGGGCCAGCTCGCCCTCGTGATCGGCGAAGTAGAGAAACGGCGCGCTCGCGCCGAACTCCTGGCCCTGAAACAACAGCGGCGTCTGCGGCCCGAGGAGGAGCAGCGCGGTCAGCGCCCGCACTCGACCCGGACTCGAGAGTTGCGCCAGCCGCTCGCCGCGGACCGAGTTGGCCACCTGGTCATGGTTCTCGAGGAAGTGCACGAATGCGGTGGGCGGCAGATCGAGCGCCGGCGTGCCGCGGGGCTTCTTCTGCCAGAGGAAGCGCTGGCCCTGGAAGAGAAAGCCATGCTTCGCCGCGGCGACGAACTCCCGCGCGCTCCCGCGAAAATCAGAGAAGTACGCCTCATCGCGGCCGGTGAGCGCGACCAGCGCGGCGTGGTGGAAGTCGTCATTCCACAGTGCGTCGAGCCCGGCGCCGCCGGCGGAGCGGGGCCGCGCCAGCCAGGCGTGCTGCGGTTCGTTCTCGGCCGCGACCCACGTCGAGCGCGCCGCGCGCCGGCCGGCGTCGCGCACCGCGTCGGCGACCTCTGCGAGAATGTGCGTGGGCGACTCGTCGAAGATGCTCTGCGTCGCATCGAGCCGGAGCCCGTCGAGGTGGAACTCCTCGATCCAGTAGCGCGCATTGCTCACGAAGAACTCGCGCACCGGTTCCGCATCGCTGCCGTCGAAGTTGATCGCGTCGCCCCACTCGGTGGTGTGCGCGTGGGTGAAGTACGCGTTCGCGTACTGCCGCAGGTAGTTGCCGTCGGGGCCGAGGTGGTTGTACACGACATCGAGCACCACGCCGAGGCCGTGGTGGTGCGCCGCGTCCACGAAGCCGCGGAAGTCGTCCGGCGTGCCGTAGAGCTGCGTCGGCGCAAAGAGATCCACGCCGTCGTAGCCCCAGCCGAAGCGGCCGGGAAAGGCCGCCACCGGCATCACCTCGACCGCCGTCACGCCCAGTTCCGCGAGCAACGGCAGCTTCGCGGCGGCAGCGGCCCAGGTGCCGTCCGGCGTGAAGGTGCCGATGTGCAGCTCGTAGGCGATCTGCGCGTCGGGATCGAGGCCGCGCCAGTCATCGTCGGTCCAGCCGAAGCGCGTGGCGTCCACCACCTGCGAGGCGCCGTGCGGCCCCTCCGGCTGGAAGCGGGATGCGGGATCGGGGTAGGGCGTCGGATCGTCGTCGAGACGGAAGCGGTAGCGCGCGCCGGCGCCGACGCCCGGAAGCCACGCCGCGAAGTAGCCGCGGCCATCGGGCTCGAGCGGAACCGCGCCGGGATGATCGCCCTCGAGCTGGAGCACCACACGCTGGCGGTCAGGCGCCCACACGCGCGCATGCACGCCGTCGGCGATCGGCTCGACCCCCACCGGCAGGCGCCGCACGAAATCGGTCGCGCGCTCGGACGACCGCCGCGCTCGGAGATGCAGTTCGGGCATCCTGGTACGTTCTCCCCCGCCGGCAAGGCCGGATGTGACTCCAGTCACGCCGGCTTCATCCTCGCTTCATCGGCCGGCGGCTAGACTGACCGGAGCAAGGAGGCTGCATGAGCGCCATCGCACTGGAGAATCGCACCGACGAGTGGCTGGATGAAGTCCGCCGCCACATTGAGCCCGCCGCCGACCCCGGCGCCGAATTCTGGGACCGCTGGACCGCGGCGCGCTATGCGGGCGACCGGCTGCTGCATCGTCTGGAGCGGAGATCGGCGCGACTCCGCGCGCGGGGCGGCGATCTGCCGACCGAGCTGCTCCAGCTCGAGCACGAAATCCACGCGCTCGCCGCCGACATCGACGAGCTCGGCCGCCGCCGTGGCACCGGAACGGCGGTCGCCGCCCGGGCGACGGCGCTGCTGGAGTTGCTGCCGCGCTGGATCGAGGCGACCGAGCGGGAGCCCGTGCTGGCTGGGAGCGCGCGATGATGGACGCGCTGCTGGTGCCGCTGGATGGCTCGGTGCTCGCCGAGCAGGCGCTGGTCACCGCCGGCGATCTCGCGTCGCGCACCGGCGCGGAGTTGCACGTCGTGTCGGTGTTTCAGCGGCTGCCGGAGCTCGCGGCGTCGCCCGACCTGCAGCTCGCCGACGGCACCGCCCGCGCCCGCATTCGCGAGTACCTGCACGATGTCGCGGACCGCGTGGCCGCGGAATGGGGCATCACCGCGAGACGTGCGCTGCTGCGGGGCGACATTGCGGAGGCCGTGGGCGACTACGTCGCCGCGACGAAGATCGACCTCGTCGTAATGACGACCCACGGCCGCCACGGCGCGAGCCGGCACTGGCTCGGCGGGACCGCGGACCGCCTGATCCGCAGCCTGCCGTGTCCCGTGCTCGCGTACCGGCCGCAGCCGGATGCGGCGGCTCCGACGGTCGGCGCGGGCGGACCGATCGTCGTCCCGCTCGACGGGTCGGTCGAGGGCGATGCCGCCATCGAGCAGGCCGTGGCGCTGGCGCGGCTCACCACCACGCCGATCGCGCTGGTGCACATCGTCGATCCGGCGCCGCCGGCGTGGACCGTGATGCCGCCGGACCTGCCGATTCCGTCCACGGCATGGCTGGAGAGCCGTCGGCTCTGGGCGACGGAGCTGCTGCACGAGCTCGCCGCCGGCCTCCGCGCGCGCGGGCTGCGCGCCTACGCGACGGTCCGCTCCGCCGGCAGCACCGCCGGGGCGATCCTGGCCTTCGCCGCGCAGGAGCGTGCCTCGCTGATCGCCGTCCCGACACGCCGCCGCGGCGCCGCCGCCCGCCTCTTCCTCGGCAGCGTCGCCGACAAGCTGGTGCGCGCGGCGCCGATGCCGGTGCTCGTCTGCCGTCGAGCCGAGCGGGAGGAGCCGACCCGCATCGCGGCCGCCGAGGCGAGCACGCTCGCCGCCGCGGGCGGCTGAGCGCGGTTTCGAGTTCGGGTCTCAGCTCCCGAGGGCGCCGGCGCGAGCCGACGCCCTCAGCGCGTTCAGGATCGCGGCGATGTCGATCACCTCCTGGAGCAGCGCGCCGATCGCGGGCGCGATGTAGCCGGCAGCCGCCACGATCATCGCCGCGCCGCTCAGCGCCAGGCCGAGCGTCATGCTCTGCTTCGCGATGCGGAGGGTGCGCCGGCTGATCGCGACCGCGTCGAGCAGGCGGCGGGGATCGTCCAGCAGTAGCACCGCGTCGGCCGCCTCGGCCGCGATGCCGCCGCCGCCGGACGGGAGCGCCACGCCGACCGTCGCCGCGGTGAGCGCGGGCGCGTCGTTCACGCCGTCGCCCACCATCACGACCGTCTCGCCCGCCTTGACCAGCTCGGCGACGATCGTCGCCTTGTCCTGCGGGAGCAGTCCGCCGCGCGCCTCATCGATCCCGACCAGACCGGCGACGTGGGCCACGTTCTCCGGCGCGTCGCCGGAGAGAAGCAGGACGCGCCGCACGCCCGCCTGGTGCAGCTCCGTCACCAGCTCGGCGGCGCCGGGACGGATCGCGTCGGCATATTCGACGATGCCGGCCGCGGCCCCGTCCACGGTCACGTAGGCCCGGAGTCCGTGCGGCCTCGGCCGCAGCGCGCCTAACGTGGCGGCGGCGCCCGGCTGCCGGCCGGTGACGTAGCTCCAGCCGCCGACGGTCACCTCGTGTCCTTCCACCGTGCCGGTCACACCCGCGCCGGCCGCCTCGATGAGCGCGGAGGCCACCGGCAGCGGGCCGGCCCGCGCCGCCGCGGCGTGCAGCGTACGCGCGAGCAGGTGTCCGGAGCCGTGCTCCACCGCGCCGGCGAGCCGCAGCAGCTCGCGCCCGTCGAACGGAGCGGCCGGGAGCACCGTCGCGACCTCCGGCCGGCCGACCGTCATCGTGCCGGTCTTGTCGAACACCACAACCGTCGCGGCGCCGATCTGCTCCAGGGCGGGGCCGTGGCGGAAGATGATGCTCCGCCGCGCCGCGCGGTTGATCCCGCCGACGATCGCCACCGGCGCGGCGAGTATCAGCGGGCACGGGGTCGCGACGACCAGCACGGCGAGCACCCGCGACGGATCACCGGAGGCGAGCCAGGCCACGGCGCACACGGCGAGCGTTACGGGCGTGAACCAGACCGCGTACCGGTCGGCGGCGCGCTGGAGTGGCGCCTTGCTCGCCTGCGCGCTCCGCACCAGCTCGACGATGCGGGCGTACTCGCTCTCCGCGGCGAGCGCAGTGGCCCGCAGCGTGAGCGGCCCTTCGCCGTTGATCGCGCCGCTCAGCAGCGCGGTGCCGGGCGCGGCCGGCACCGGCATCGGCTCGCCCGTCAGCCGCGCGGCATTCACGTCGGAGCGTCCCGCCTCGACGACGCCGTCGGCGGGGATCAGCTCGCCGGGACGGACCAGCAGCAGGTCGCCGGGGCGCACCGCGGACGCGGGCACGTCGACCGTTCGGCCCGCGGAGTCGAGGCGATGCGCCTGCCGCGGCGCCGCGGCCTCGAGCTCGCGCACCGCGCTCGATGCCCGGCCTTCGGCGTAACGCTCGAGCGCCTCGCCGCCGGTCTGCATGAGGACGACGACGAGCCCGGGCATCGGCTGGCCGAGCGCCGCGGCTCCGATGATGGCGAGGGTGGCGACGAGATCGGCGGCGAACCGGCCGGCGAGCACGCCCCGCGCCGTGGTCCAGACCACCGGCGCGCCGAGGACCAGCAGCGCGCCGAACCAGATGCGGTGTCCGAGCGCGGGGTCGGCGCGGCCGGCGAGCGCGCCGACGAGCAGCGCGAGGAGCGCTGCGCCGGGAAGCGCTAGCGCTGTCGCGAGCCGACGGCGGCGCGCTGACCCTCGCGGCGCAGCGAGAACCCCACCCCGCGCACCGTCTGGATCAGGTTCTCGCCCGCGCTGGCCGCCAGCTTGCGCCGCAGGTTCCCGACGTGCACGTCCACGACGTTGCTCTCGGGATCGAAATGCATGTCCCATACTTTCTCCAGCAGCGTCGTGCGGCGCACGATCTCCTCGGGGTGGAGCAGGAAGTACTCGAGGAGCTGAAACTCCTTTGGCGTGAGTTCGAACGGCTTGTCGTGGATCGCGGCCGCGTGCCGGAGACGATCCAACGCGATCGGGCCGTAGCGCAGCACCTCGAGCCGCTCGGCGCCGCCGCGCCGCACCAGCGCGCGGATCCGGGCGAGCAGCTCGTCGAACCGGAACGGCTTGGAGAGGTAGTCGTCGGCGCCGGCATCGAGGCCGCGCACGACGTCCTCGGTCGCGTCGCGCGAGGTGAGCATCAGGATCGGCGTGCTGCGGCCCTCGCGGCGCAGCTCCATCGCGATCTGGAAGCCGTTCTTCTTCGGCAGCACCACGTCGAGCAGGATGACGTCGTACTCGTAGACGTGCGCGAGCATGGTGGCCTCGTCGCCGTCGGGCGCGATGTCCACGACGTGGCCTTCCTCCCGCAGCCCCTGCTCGATGAATCCCGCGACCTTGCGGTCGTCCTCCACCACGAGAATGCGCATGGTCTCAACCTACCGGCGGCGGATGAACGCCTTCACAATGTCGCCTGAAGAAAGCTTCACGCGTGGCTGTCGGCGGTCGCCGGCAGCTGCAGCACGAAGCGCCCGCCTCCGCTTGGGCGGTGTACCGCTCGGAGATCGCCGCGCAGCAGCCGCGCGAGCCGACGCGAGAGCGGCAGGCCGATCCCGTGGCCCCGCTGGTCCTCGCCCGCGTTGCTGACGTAGATGTCGAAGATCTGCTCGGTTTCATCGGCCGCGACGCCGGGACCTTCGTCGTCCACCTGGATGGTGACCCACGGCGCGTGGTGCGCCACTTCGATGCGGAGCGTGCTGCCCTCGGGCGCGTGCCGCACCGCGTTGCCGAGGATGTTGACCAGGATCTGCTCGGTCCGGTCCTGGTCGGTGTCGCAGGTCGGCACGCCGCGCGCGATTTCGACGGCGAGGTCGAGCCGCTTGGCGGTCGCGGCCGGCGTGAGCCGGACGACGCTGCGCCGGACGACGGCCCCGGCGTCCACCGTCTGGATGTTGGCCTTGAGTCGGTGCTCGTCGAGCCGGCTCAGGTCCAGCAGGTCGTTGATCAGCTTCACCGCCTGCTCGGCCGAGTCGAGCACCTCGAACGCGGCCCGTGGCACCGTCTCGGGGTCCTTCCGGCGCACCAGCATCTCGGCCCAGCCGTAGGTCGCCGCGAGCGCGTTGCGCAGCTCGTGGTTCACCATCGCGAAGAACCGCTCGCGCGACCGGTGCAGCTGCTGCACCTCTTCCAGCAGGCGGGCGCTCTCCTCATGCAGCCGCGCGTTCTCCACCGCGGCCGCGGTCTGCGCCGCCAGCAGGAGCGCGACATACTCGTCGTCGTCGCTGAACGGGCCGCCGCCGATCTTCTCGGCGAGATAAAGATTGCCGAACACGCCTCGGCGCCCCACGATCGGCACGCCCAGGAACGAGCGCATCGGCGGATGGTGCGGCGGGAAGCCGTGTGAATCGGGGTGACGGGTAAGGTCGGGGAGCCGGATGACGCGCGCCTCGCGGATCACGAGCCCGAGGATGCCGTGTCCGCGCGGCGGCGGGCCGATCTTCGCGCGGTCCTCCGGGCTGATCCCGGAGGTCGTGAAGCTCTCGAGCGTTCGGCCGTCCGGCGCCACGACGCCGATGGCGGCGTAGTGCGCGCCGATGATCTCGACCGCGACGTCGGTCACCTTCTGCAGCACGCGCTCCAGCGAGATCTCGGTCGCGAGCGCCACGCTGGTGGAGAGCAGCTTCTCCAGCCGCGCCTGTGCACCCGGGGATCGGACGTCGGTGATGGTTCCGGTGATGGAATCGGTCATGTGCTCCATTCTACACCAATTCCTTCCCGGCGCCCTCATGGTGTCTTCACGTACCTCCGGACAGGTTGCAGGCGGAGGAGACCAGCATCATGGCGCTTGGAAACATCATCGTGGCGGTGGACTTCTCGGAGGCGAGCGAGCACGCGCTGGCCGTCATGCTCGAGACCGCCCCGTCGTGCGGCGCGGCGCTGACCGCGCTGCACGTGCGGCAGGCCGGCGGCTTCCTCTCCGACGAGCGGTCCGCGCCGGCGCGGCTTGAGCAGTGGGTCGAGGCCGTTCGCGCCGGCCTTCCCCACGCGGCGCCGGTTGAATGCATGGTGGTGCCGGGACTGCCGATCGTCGAGGTCGCGCGGGGCGCCGAGCAGCGGCAGGCGCACCTGCTCGTGCTCGGCGCCAAGTCGCGCACCCGGCTCGAGCGGCTGTACTTCGGCGACACCGGTGACGGCGTCGTGCGGCGGAGCCGGGTGCCGTGTCTGTTCATCCCGACCGCGGCCTCGCTCGAGGGCGGCGTACTGGCGGCGCTCGACGGGAGCGAGCGCGGGGTGAGCGTGTTCGCCGCCGCCCGCGACTTCGCCTACCACACGGGCCGGTCGCTCCGTGTGGTCACCGTCGAGCCGCACTGGCCCGGTGAGCCGCCGGAGCTGGCGGCGGCGGTGCCGAGCGGCCGCACGCTGCGGCTGCAGCAGCTGCTCTCCGCATCGCAGGCGGCGGCAAACGGCCACGGCTCGAGCTACGCCGGCGAGCTGGCGGTGCGCCGCGGCGATCCCGCCGCCGAGATTCTGGCCGAGCGCGAGCGCACCCATGCCGGCGTGCTCGCGGTCGGTTACCGGTTGGGAGGGCCGCCGGCTGCCGTGGAGACCGGCAGCGTGTCCCGCCGCGTAGTCCACCAGGCGCCGTGCGCGGTGCTGACCGTCCCTCTCTGATCGGCGGCCTCTCTCACCGGCAATGCGGCGCACCACACGCCGGTACCCACGCGGTGCCGTAGCGCGAGCGCGCCGCCACCACCATCCCAAGCTTCGCCGCCAGCGAGTCGGCGGACGCCATGGCGCCGATCGGACCCTCGAAGCCGACCAGCGCGCCGCCGCGCGCCCGCAGGGTGTCCCTGAACGCGCGCACCGAATCGGGCGCGAGGCTCGCCGGCAGCTGGCGCGACGGACGCGGTGTCACGAACCACGCCGCTGCCGGGTTATCGGTGAAGAGCGCGTAGCGTCCGCCGTCACCCCGCAACCACACCGCGAGAGGCGACTCCTGAAACGCGTTCTGCTCGTAGCCGCGGCCCACGCCGCGCTGCAGCCGAACGCTGGAAAGCTCGGTCGCGACCGAGCGCACGAGCCAGGCGCCGAGCACCACCACGCTCACCAGGCGGCCCGCGCGCCCGAGGCCGCGCCACGCGCGTGCGAGCGTGATCCCCGCGACCGTTGCGCCGAGCAGCATCAGCGGTGAAAGCATGCGGCCGTCGAAATGGATCGCGCCGCCGACCCAGCGACGCGCGTAGACCAGCAGCGTCGCGTAGGCGAGAGCCAGCACACCGGCCGCGCCGGCGACGCGGCGCGCGGTCGTCGCGTCGGTGCCGCCCGGCGCGCGGGATGCGAGCCACACGATGAGCAGCAGGACGGTCGCGGCGAGCGCGACCCGCGCACCGGTGTTCGACACCGGCGCGAGCCACGCCGCGAGGGCATCGGCGCCGTGCGCCATCGCTCCCGGCGTGCCGGGGTAGGGAACCGCGGCGCGCCCGGGCGCGATGGCGCCCTGCGTCGCCAGCCAGATCCGCCACGCCAGCTGCGTCACCACGCCGGGCAGCGCCGCCGCGGCGATCGCGAGCAGTCGGTTGCGCCAGCCACGCGCCCGGAGCGCTGCCCAGACCGCGACGCCGCCGATGATCGCCGCACCGGCGTAGCGGGTGAGCGCCGCGAGCGCGGCGACGACGCCGGCTGCGAGCGGCCGGTCGCGCGCCATCGCGAGCAGCGTGAGCGAGAGGAGCGCAAGGAAGAGCGGCTCGCTCACGGCGAGGAGGTGCACCTCGCCGATCGGCGGCGTCGCGAACACCAGCAGCGGCACCAGCGCGCCGCCGCTCGGCCCGGCGGCGGCGAGGCCGAGCGCCGCGAGCGTACCGGCGGTGGCGCCGGCCGCGAGCGCGTTGCTCCAGCGCGGCAGCGCGACCGCCGGCGCGCCGAGCGCGATCGGAGGCGCGAGCACGATGGGATAGAGCGGCGGAAACTGCGAGAGCGCCGACGTGCTGTCGGCGTCGGACCAGTCCGCGGCGGGGAGATCGGGGCGGCCGCTGCGCGCGATCGACTGCGCGGCGCCCAGATAGGAGAGTGAGTCCGGGAACAGCGCGGGGCCGCGCGGGCCCGGTGCGACGAATACGAGAAGCCCGGCGATGGCGCCGACGCCGATGCGGAATGGGAGACGCACGGCGTAGGTTAGCGGCCGCCGGAGGACGGCGCCAGCGGGCCGGCCGCGGGGTGACCGGCGGCACGGGCCGGGACGCGGCCGACGGCGAGATTGCTTCGCTCGCGGCGGGCTCGGCCGGGCCGTCCGCGCTCATTCTTCCGGGAGGAACTCATGCCGAGACTCGGACTGGCAGTGGGAGTCGCGGTGCTGGTCATCGCGGGCACCGCGTGCAGGAAAACCGCCGAAGGGGAGTACGAAGTGCAGAAGCCGGTCGTCGGAACCACGACCGATACCGTTCACACGCCGACGGTCGAGACCGGTACCGCGAGGGACACGGTCAATGTCCCGAAGGTGCACACCGAGAAGAAGGAAGTCACCGTGCCGACGGTGAAGGTGAAGAAGCCGAAGCAGTAATCCAGCGTGCCGTCCCTGCGCTGCGGTCGGCGGCGTGGCGGCGGCACGCCGGCGCGCCTCGTCCGAGCCGCATCAGCGGCCCGCCACGCTCACGCGCTGCGTGTGGCTCCGCACACCGTCGGACAGTACCACGTCCAGCTCGCGCGCGTCGCTCTCGATATCCGCCTTCCCGCCGCGACCGATCGACAGCACCTCGCCGGTCCGCGCGTCGCGGATCAGCGCCGCGGGATAGCTCGCGCCGTCCCAGGTGATGCCGACCAGGCGCCCAGCGGCCGCCGCCGCCGGCACGCTCACCGGTGCCTGTGCCCGCGCGAAGCTCGGCGCCGCCTGGCGCATCTCGGCCGCCCCCTCGGGGCCGCGCACGCTGAGGGACGCGAGTTGGCCGACGTGCGCCGTCGCCGCCGGAATGGCGAAGGTGAACTGGCGGCTGTCGTGCACGTCGTCGGCGATGCGGCGGGGCGTGAACGGAAGTGAGAAGAGCAGGGCGCCGCTGCCGTCGTAACCCTCCAGGGCGTACGGGCCTCCGGCGGCCGGCAGCAACGACCGGGTGGTCACCTCGAACGCCGGATTGAGCCGCACGCCGCGATCGTCCACGGTGCCGCTCACCAGGAGCGTCGGCCCGGACGTCGATCCGACGATGTCCGCGGCGGTCGCGATGTCGGCCGACGTGGAGCCGCGATAGTTGAGCTCGCCCATGTAGGTGTAGTCGCTGATCCACTGGTTGGAGCAGTAGCCCATGTTGTCGGTGGACGTCGGCGCCTTCAGCGCCGGCGAGCCGGTGACGCCGAGGTCGATCCCGTACGCGCCGGTCACACCGCCGCTGTACGGGTACCCCGGATCCAGTCCGCCCGGGAGCGGATTGCCGCAGGGCGAGTGCGACCGGCCCCAGTTGTGTCCGATCTCGTGGGCGAAGACCGCGTCCCGGTTGGAGGAGTAGTCCCAGCCGACGGCGGCGTACTCCACGAGCTGCGGCGGACTCGAGACGTACGCGAGACCGGCGACACCGGAGTTGTAGCTCACCTGAATGGCCCCGAAGTAGTGCTGCGTGGCCGGATGACTCGACGCTTCGGCTACCCGCAGCTGATCCAGCTGACTCAGCGCGTTGGTCCACGCGCCGTTCCCGTCGTTGCTCTGGAAGGGTCCCTGCGACGCCGTGAACACCGCGTGCAGCGTGAGGTTGTCGCCCGAGAGCGGATGCATCTTGAGGGCGATGTCGAGGTACGCCGCCTCGTTGCTTCCGTCCACCCGGCCTACCAGCGTGGTGGTCGGATCCTTGATCGGCACCATCGTCACGTTGAGCGGCGGCAGGTCGCGCACGTCCTGCGTCAGCGTCTGGCCCGACGCCGGCCAGGTGTTGTCGGTCTCGCTTCCCTCGACGATGAGATTGTCCGGGTCGACATCGATCAGCAGCGCCATGTTGGGCTGCACGTCGGTCTTGGGGATGAGGACGTTCCACGAGTTGCCGAGGCTGCTCTCGCTGGTGCTGGTCGGCACCGATGCGCCCGGCGGCGCGATCGTCATCGTCCTCGTCGGCGGCAGCGCGCTGCAGTCGGCGAGGGTGCAGTTCTGCCACAGGCGCACCCGCACGACCGGCGCGGCGGTGTTCGCTTGATTGGCCTTCACGAAGACGCGGAGGTATGCGTCCTTGTTCTTCACCAGCGGCACCGAGTTGTCCAGCCGCTGCACGCTCTGCACCAGCTCGACCTTGTCGATCGTGAGATCGAGCGCGCCGGTGGGCGGCGGCGGCGGAGCGTACGCCACTGTCGCCGATACCGGCGTGGCGCTCGCCGCGATGCTGCGGGTCTGCGTCGGGGGCGACGGATCATAGTTGCCGCCGGTGACGGTGACGCTCTGTGCCGCGATCGTGTAGTCGCCCGGCGAGAGCTGCGACAGCGTCGTGGATGCGGTGACGGTCTTGGCGTAGCCGCCCGGTCCGGTCACCGCGATGCTCGCCGCGACGCCCGACGGAAGCCCGGTGATGCCGACCTCGAGCGCGCCGGTGGTGGGCCCGGTCGGCGTACTGCCGCCGCCGCACGCCGCCGCCAGTAGCAGCGTCAGCGCCGCCGCGGGCGGCCGCAGGCGGCGGGCGACGCGCGCCAGGGACGCGCGCCGCGCGCCGCGGCTCGTCGTGGATGCGTCGTGCGAGCAGCTCGCCCCGGCAATATCGGTCATGGAGTGATTGGCTGGAGGTCCGTGTGGCGATCGGCGCGCCGGACGCTGCAAGAGTGGCACCGGCGCCGGCCCGGCGCGACCCACAAACATAAGGCGTTCCCGAGCCGCCGGTTAGACTGGAATGCAACGGGACGGAGCCGAAACGACGCGTGCACGCCGCTGGATTCTGCCAGTCGGGTTGGATCGTTCCGTGACGTCGGTCGCCCGGTGACCCGTGCCGCTGCCGTCCTCGCCCGCCTCGGCGATGTTGGCGGCATGACCGACGTGCTTCGGGACCTCTTTCTCGGTGGGGGCCGGCGACCGCTGCTGGAGCCGGTGACGCCGCGCCGCACCTTTGACGACGTCATTCTGCCGCCCGCCACCCGCCGCGCCCTCGGCCACGCGCTCACCCTCATCCACAAGCACGATCTCATCTTCCGCCAGTGGGGCCTGGGCGAGCGGCACGAGTCCGGGGTCGGGTTGGCGTTCAACTTCGCGGGTCCGCCCGGCACGGGGAAGACGATCTGCGCCGAGGCGATCGCACAGGCGCTCGATCGCCCGTTGTTCGTCGTCCGCTACGCCGAGGTGGAGTCGATGTGGGCGGGTCAGACGGCCAAGTACGTCGCGGCCGTCTTCCGCACGGCGGCGGAGCAGCGCGCGGTGCTCTTCTTCGACGAGGCCGACGCGATCGCCGGCCGCCGCTTCACCGAAGTGCGCCACGCCTACGAGCGGGAGTCGAATGCCGTGGTGAACGTGCTGCTGCACGAGCTGGAGCGGCATCGCGGCGTCGTCATCTTTGCCACCAACCTCGCCGCCAATCTCGATCCCGCCTTCGAGCGGCGCATCCGCACCCACATCCTCTTCGAGCGGCCCGGCCCGGTCGAGCGCGCCGCGATCTGGCGGGTCCAGTTGCACCCGACCCGCACCCCCCTCGCCGCCGACGTCAACTTCGACGCGCTCGGAGCCGAGTTCGATGCCACCGGCGGCCAGATCAAGAACGCGGTCCTCACCGCCGCCCAGATGGCGAGCGCCGAACCCGGCCCCGACGCGGCGAAGCGGATTCATCAGCGCCATTTCCGCCAGGCGATGGAGCAGACGATCGCGAGCGAGCGGGTCATGCGGCAGTCGCTCTACGACCGGGCGACCGCGCCCGGCCCGCCCAACGGGTCGAGCGAGCCGGTGCCGGTGGAGCTGCGCCGACGCCTGCTCGCGGCCGCGATCGGCGTGATCCTCGTCGCCGCCCTTGCCGGCGCGCTCGCGGGGCTTCTGGTGCGCTGATCGCGGGACGCCGATCACACTGTCCCGGCTCGACATGCGCTCGGTGTCGAGTGTCACAGCTTCGCCCCTGTACGCCGCTCTAAATACCGGCGACTCGCGCGCCCGGCCGGCCCTCCGGACCGGAGCGCATATCGGAGTGTCGCCCGCGGCTGCGGGACCCGCTCCGCCGCACTTATCACCGAGCCGGATTGGACGAGCTGTGATGCGACGACCTGTCTCCGCCCAGGGCCCCGGCTCCCGATGACCGTGCCCATGACGCCGAAGTTGCTGTCGATCGTGGTCCCTTGCTTCAACGAGGAGGCCGTACTCGAGGAGACTCACCGCCGGCTCACGCTGCTCTTCGAGCGGCTCCACGACCTCGACTACGAGCTCATCTACGTGGACGACGGGAGCCGCGATCGCACGCCCGGGATCCTCCAGCAGCTGCAGGACGGTGACCCGCACGTCCGCGTGCTCCGCTTCTCCCGCAACTTCGGCCACCAGGTGGCGGTGAGCGCGGGCATGGAGCACGCGGCGGGCGACGCGACCGTGGTGATTGACGCCGACCTCCAGGATCCGCCAGAGGTCATTCCCGAAATGGTCCGGCTCTGGCGCGAGGGATATCACGTCGCGTACGGCCAGCGCACCGATCGTCCCGGGGAAACCAGGTTCAAGCGCTGGACCGCCAGCGCGTTCTACCGGGTGATCAACCGGCTCACCGAGACCGACATCCCGGTGGACACCGGGGACTTCCGGCTGATGGACCGCAAGGTGGTGGATGCGCTCAAGGCGATGCCCGAGCGCGACCGGTTCGTGCGCGGCATGGTGAGCTGGGCCGGCTTCAGCCAGGTGCCGGTGCCGTACGCGCGGGCGGCGCGCTACGCCGGCGAAACCAAGTACCCGTTGCGCAAGATGCTCCACTTCGCGCTCGACGGCATCGCGTCCTTCTCGGTTGCACCGCTGACGGTGGCGACGTGGGTCGGCTTCGGGGCGTCGGCGCTGGCGCTGGCCGGCATCATCTACGCGCTCGCGCTGCGGCTCTTCACCCGGATCTGGGTGCCGGGCTGGACCGCGATCTTCATCGCCGTGCTCTTCATCGGCGGGGTGCAGCTCATTTCGCTCGGCATCATCGGCGAGTACATCGGGCGGATCTACGGGGAGTCGAAGCGGCGGCCGCTCTACCTGCTGCAGGAGCGGCTCGGCTTCCGGCCGCGGGCGCTGGCCGACGCGGGCCAGGTCGGTCGGGCGGCGGGTGAGCAGCGCAGCCCGCTGGACCGCCGCCGCACCGAGCGCCGCCGGGTCTCCGGCGCCTTCGCGCGGAGGCACGCGTGACCTTCGGCGCCTCGCGCGGGCTGCGCCGGTGGGCGCGGCCCGCGATCGGTCTCGTCATCGCCGCGGCGTTCGTGGTGCTGCTCGCACGCCGTGTGGCCTGGCACGACGTCGCGCGCCTCGTGCGGCACGCGTCCCCCGCGCTGCTGCTGCTCGGCATCGCGCTGCTGGCGACGGGCTACACCGTGCGCATCGGCCGCTGGTGGCTGATGCTGCGCGCCCTCGAGCCGCGGGTACGCTACCGCGAATGCGTGCGGCCGTTCCTCGTCGGCATGGCGGTGAACAACACCGTGCCGCTCCGCGCCGGCGACGTCGTCCGCGCCTTCGGCTTCCGCGGCTCCCTCGGCGTGGCACCACCGCGGGTGCTCGGCACTCTGGTGCTCGAGCGGGTGCTCGATCTGCTCGCGCTGCTGCTGGTCTTCTTTCCCGGTCTGCTCGGCGTCGCGGCCGGAACCGTGCCGCGTGGGCTGATACTCGCCGGTGCCATCATGGGCGCGGCCTGCGTCGCCATCGTCGCGCTCTTTGCCCTTCGTCCCCGCCAGGTCGCCGGGCTGCTCACGGCGCTGCTGCGCCGCGGCCCGCTCGCGCGCTTCTCCCGGTCCGAGCGTGCGGCCGGCTGGGTCGGTCAGTTCTTCGATGCCTTCGCGCCGCTCGCGGCGGGCGGGCTCACCGCGCGGCTGGTGCTGCTCTCCATCGTCGGCTGGGCATTCGAGGGCGGGATGTACGCGTCGGTCGCCGCGGCGCTCCACGCCGGCGCCGCCGCGGGCGGGCCGTGGTTCGCGCTCTCCACCGGCACGCTCGCGACGCTGTTGCCAAGCTCGCCGGGGTACGTCGGCACCTTCGACTACTTCGCGATGCTGGGCCTCGTGGCCTACGGCGCCTCGCGCGCGGCGGCCGCGGCATTCGCGGTGTTGGTACACGCGACGCTGTGGCTCCCGGTCACGTTGGCCGGCGGCGTCGCCGCGCTGGCTCCCGCCGCGCGCGGCCGGCTGGCGCGGACCCGGCGCGCGTCGGGAGCCGGGGCCGCGCACGCCGCGGAGTCGGCGTGAGCGGCGCGCGGGTCGCGGTGATCGGCGGCGGCTTCTCCGGTCTCAGCGCCGCGTGGGAGCTGGCACGAGCGGGGCACGACGTGACGGTGCTCGAGTGCGACGACGAAGTCGGCGGGCTCGCCGGAAGCTTCGAGGTCCGCGGCGAGCGGCTGGAGCGATTCTATCACCACTGGTTCACCAACGACGCGCACGTCACCGACCTGGTGCGCGAGCTCGGCACCGAGGACCGGATCGTCTTCCGGCCGACGCGCACCGGGATGTACTTCGCCCATCGCTCCTTCCGGATGAGCACGCCGAAGGACCTGTTGCGCTTCACGCCGCTCGCGCTGCGCGACCGGCTGCGATTGGGCCTGCTCGCGCTGCGCGCGCGCCGGGTGCGCGATTGGCGGGCGCTCGAGTCGCTCTCCGCCGAGGAGTGGCTCACGCGGCTCGGCGGCGCGGAGGTGTTCCGCGTCGTGTGGGCGCCGCTGCTGCAGGGCAAGTTCGGCCCGGTGGCGGATGAGATTTCGGCGGTGTGGTTCTGGAACAAGCTCAAGCTGCGCGGCGGCAGCCGCGGCAAGGGCGGTGCCGAGATGCTGGCGTACTATCGCGGCGGCTTCGCGGCGCTGGCCGAGGAGGTGGCGCGTGCGGTGGAGCGCGCGGGAGGACACGTACGGACCGGGGTCGCCGCGACGGCGCTTCGGGTGGAGCAGGGGCGGGTGACCGGCGTCGCGACGACCGGCGGCACGGTGCCGGCCGACGCGGTGATCGCGACGCCCGCGCTGCCGATCGTCGCCGACCTCGTCGCGCCGCACGTGCCGGCCGAGTACGTCGCGAAGCTGCGCGAGGTGCGCTACCTCGCCAACCTGTGCGTGGTGCTCGAGCTGGACCGGAGTCTCTCCGAGACCTACTGGCTCAACGTCAACGATCCCGGCTTTCCGTTCGTCGGCGTCATCGAGCACACCAATTTCGAGCCGGCGTCGAGCTACGGCGGCCGTCACATCGTCTATCTGTCGAAGTACCTCCCGGCCGACGATCCGCTCTATCGCATGGGCGACGCGGAGGTGATCGACTTCTGTCTGCCCCATCTGCAGCGGATGTTCCCCCGCTTCGAGCGGAGCTGGCTGTGCGCGGCGCACGTCTGGCGTGCACGCTACGCGCAGCCGGTGGTGGTGAAGCACTACAGCCGGCTCATTCCCGACGTGCGCACGCCGGTGGAAGGGCTCTACCTCTGCACCATGGCGCAGGTATATCCCGAGGACCGCGGCACCAACTACGCCATTCGCGAAGGCCGCGCCGTCGGGCGGCTCGTGGCGGCCGAAGCGCAGCGGGAGCGACGCCGCGCGGAGCGGCGGACCGAAACGCGCATGGGAGAGCGGCGGCGCGCCATGCGCCGCCACGCCGCCGCCGTGAGTCTGCGCTGATGGCGGCCGCCCCGAGCATCACCGCACCGCCGCCCGCTGTCGAGCCGCCGCGTCTCGCGACGACGACACCCGCGCCGCGCGCACGCGCGCGGCTCGAGCCGATCGCCCTGCTCACCGTCGCCGGCGTCGTGGTCGGCTGCCTGGTGCGCGCGTGGCTGGTGCTCTCCCAGCCGCTGCCGCTCAACGACGGCGGACTCTTCTTCCAGATGACCCGCGAGCTGGAGGCGGCGCACTTCCATCTGCCCGCGTTCACCGGCTACAACGGCGCGCACCTGCCGTATGGATATCCCCCGCTCGGCTTCTACCTCACCGGCCTGCTCGATCGGTTCACGCCGCTGTCGCTGCTGGACGCGTACCGCGTCGTGCCGCTGGTGGCGAGCTGGCTCACGCTCGCCGCCTTCGTGTTGCTCGCGCGCGAGCTGCTCTCCCGCCGCGCCCAGGTCGCCGCGGCGACGTGGGCCTTCGCGCTGGCGCCACGGAGCTACATCTGGATGATCATGGGCGGCGGCGTTACCCGCGGCCCCGGATTTCTCTTCGGTCTGCTGACGCTGCACCAGGTCGTCCGCTTCTACCGCACCCGCGAGTGGCGCTACGTCGCCGGGGCGGCGGCGGGCGCCGCGCTCACGGTGCTGAGCCACATCGGTACCGCGCCGTTCGTCGCGGTGAGCAGCGGTCTCCTGCTGCTCGCCTGCGGCCGGCATTGGCGCGCCCTGCTCGGCTCGGTCGCGATCGGCCTCGGCGCGCTGGTGCTGACGGCGCCGTGGTGGGCGACGGTGATCTCGCAGCATGGCGTCGGACCCTTCGTCGCCGCGTTCGGCACCGGCCAGGGGGTACTCTCGGACCATGAGGTCCGCCGCCGCGTGCTGGGCTGGCTGGCACGCTTCGCCGCGCCGATCACGGCGGAGCCGCTCTTCCCGCTGCTCGCCGCGCTCGCCGTGCTGGGCGGACTGGTCTGTCTCGCGCGGCTGCGGCTGCTGCTGCCGGTGTGGTGGGTGACGATCCTCCTGATCGACGCGCGGCAGGGCCCCAGCTTCATGATGGTGCCGATGGCGCTGCTCGCCGGCATCGGCGTGGTGGACGTCGTACTCCCCGCGATGCTCGGCGCCGGCGCCGCGGTGGGACGCGCCCGCACCCAGCGGCGCTGGGTGGCCGGCGCGGTGCTCACCGCGATGGCGGGTTACGCCCTCTTCGGCGCGATGACCCGCGACCCCGATCTCGGCCGCGAAGGCCGCTTCCTCATGAGCCTCACCACCGGCGACCGCATGGCCATGCACTGGATCGGCACCCACACGCCGGCCGATAGCCGCATCCTGGTGATCACCGGCGCGCCTAACGGCTGGGCGGCGGACCGCACCTCGGAGTGGCTCCCCGTCTGGGCCCGGCGCACCAGCGTGGCGACCGCGCAGGGCTACGAGTGGGCCGGCGGCCCCACCTTCATGGCCCGGCGCCACATGTACGAGGCGTTTCAGGGTTGCGCGTGGCGCACGACCCAGTGCCTGGACTCGCTGGCGCGGCGGTGGGACGCGCCGTTCACCGATGTCTACGTGAGCCAGATGGATCCGCGCACCGCGGAGCCGTGCTGCCGCCCGCTGCTCACGGCGCTCCGGAGCGATCCGAGATACCGGCTGGTCTATCGCGGCGGCGACGGCGGCGCCGTGTTCGAGCGGCGCGACGCCACGGCGCACCCGGCGCTGGTCGCCGAGCCACCACGACGAGGGAGTTGACGATGAAGGACAAGGTGAACCCCGACCGATCGCGCACGGGGAAGACGTGGGACAACGAGGAGAACTGGTGGCGCGAGCACTACGCCGACCGGCCCTACGTGGAGAGCGGCCTGGGCTTCGAGCACTACCGCCCGGCGTACCGCTACGGCACCGAGGCGGGCAACCATCACCTCGGCCGCACCTGGAACGAGGTCGAGCCGGATCTCCGTGCCGGGTGGGCCAGCTACGAGTACGGCGCACGAGGCGTGGCGCGGGCCGGGTGGGAGGACATCGTTGACGCGGTACGCGACGCATGGTACCGGGTCACCGGCGAGCCCGACGCGGCGCATGCCGCAGCCGAGCAGGCGGCGCGGCTCGAGCGCGAAGGGGGCCGGCCATAGCAGCAGCCCGCCGCGACCGGCCCATTGTGGCGAAGGTCACGGCGGCTCCGGTCCCTCCGGGCCGACCTTGCGGGGTCTGCCAGACAACGTGAGCGGTATGAACGAGCGATCCCTCGTAATCGGGCCGAGGCGTGAGAGCGGCCGGTGGAAGGCACGGCGGCTGGTGCGGAGCGACTGGTCGCGGCTCGAGCCGTCGGTCAGCGGCCCGCTGGCGACGCTCGTGTTCGCCGTGCTGCTGGACCAGCTCGCCCGGCACGGGCTCCTCGCCTTCAACCCGCTTCCGTTGCTGCTGCTGGTCGTCGCCGGCGCGGGGCTCCGGGGCGGCACGGCGCCGGGACTGATTGCCGGCATCGTCGCGGCGCTGTACGCCACCCATTTCTACGACGAGCCGTTCGCCGGGCTCCAGTACACCCCGGACAACGCGCGCAGTCTGATCCTCGTCACCATCGCGTCGCCGCTGCTCGGCGCCATCACCGGGTACGCCGCGCGCGGCGCCGCGGCACTCCGTGGCAGCACCGACGCCGAAGAGCTCGACGCCGAGCGGCGCCTCGCGCTGCCGGGTGAATGGGCCGAGCTGCTCGCCTCGTCGGATGACTACCGCGGCACCCTTCAGGCGGTCGCGCGGCGGGTCGTCCCGGCGCTGGCCGACTGGTGCACCATCCATCTCGCCGAAGACGATCCGGACGACGTCGGCGTCGCCGGCGTGCACCACGACGCCGCGCGTGAGATGTTCGTGCAGGCGCTCCGGCGCTATCCGCCGCGGGGCTTTCCCGACGCGGTGCCCGGTGCCGGCGAGCCGCGGGTGCACGACTGGCTCACGTGGGCCCGCGACGACGCCCATGCCAAGCTGCTGCGCGCGCTCGCACCCGCCGCGGTGCTCGCCGTGCCGCTGGTCGCGCACGGTCGCACCCTCGGGCTTCTCGCACTCGGGAACGACGCCGGGCGCGGTGGCTTCTCGCCCAGCGCCCAGGCGGCCGCGGCGCTCTGCGCCGATCTGGCGGCGGCGGCGGTCGAGCGCGCGCGTCTGGTGCGTGCCGGCGATGCGCTGCGCGCGGAGCACCGCTTCCTCTTCGAGGAGCACTCGCTGCCGATGTGGGTGATCGACGCCGAGTCGCTGGCGTTCCTCGCCGTGAACGAGGCCGCCGTGCAGCGCTACGGCTGGTCGCGCGAGGAGTTCCTCGGCATGACGCTGATGGACCTCCGCGGCGACGATGCGACGGCGCCGGGCAGCGACAGCCGCCCCCGCCGCGCCGACGTCGCGGTGAACCAGCACCGGCGCAAGGACGGCGGCCGCCTGGACGTCGAGATCGTCTCCCGCGCGGTGGTGTGGCGCGGCCGTCGCGCGCGACTGGTCGTGGTGCAGGACGTCACCGACCTGCTCCGCGCCGAGGCCGCGCTGCGCCGCTCGGACGAGGAGCGCCGCCATGCGCAGCGGATGGATGCGACGGGGCGCCTCGCCGGCGGCGTCGCTCACGACTTCAACAACGTGCTCACCACCATCCAGGGATACAGCGAGCTGCTGCTCCGCTCGCTCGGCGCCAGCGACCCGCGCCGGGACGATCTGGATGCCATCCGCAAGGCCGCCGACCGTGGCGCCGCGCTCTCCCGGCAGCTCCTCGCTTTCGGCGAGCGGCAGCGCACCGAGCCGCGGCTGGTGGACCTGAACGCGACGGTGACGAGCATGGAGTCGCTGGTGCAGCGGCTGCTCGGTGCCGACGTGCAGCTGCTGACCATCCGCGCGCCGGCGCTCGGCCGCATTCACATCGATCCCGCGCTGCTGGAGCAGGTGCTGGTGAGTCTGGTGCTCAACGCGCGCGACGCCATGCCGCGCGGCGGCACCCTGACCGTCGAGACGGCCGAACGGCGACTCGGCGCGAGCGGCCGGGGCCGGAATCTGCAGCCCGGCCTCTACGCGGTGCTCGCCGTGAGCGACACCGGCGGCCGGCTGGACGGCGGCGGGATGGAGCTGCCCACCGTCTACGGCATCGTGCGTCAGGCGGGCGGGGTGGTGCGGGTGAGCGGCGAGCCCGGCGAGGGCACCACGGTGAAGGCGTACTTCCCCATCGCGCCGGACGCGCCGGTGGAGCTGGCGGAGCCGGCTGCGCATGCCGGCGATGAGATGGTGCTGATCGTGGAGGACGAAGAGCCGGTGCGCGACCTGCTGCGCAAGCTGCTGACGAACCAGGGCTACCGCGTGCTGGAGGCGCGCCACGGCATGGATGCGCTCCGGGTGCTGGAGCGCCACCACGGCCCGCTCGATCTCATGATCACCGACGTCGTCATGCCGGAGCTCGATGGCCTGGAGCTCGCCGCGCGGGCGCGGGTCCACCGGCCCGACCTGCCGGTGCTGTTCATCTCCGGCTACACCAGCGACGAGGTGATGCGGCGCGGCGCCGATCTGCCGAGCGGCGCCTTCGTGCACAAGCCATTCGCGTCGGACGACCTGCTCCGCGCGATCCGCGGCCTGCTCGACGCCGCACCCGAAACGGCGGCCTGACGCCGGAACGTCACGCCGGCCGCGCGGCCGGCGCCTCCCCAACTCGACGCCCCTCCCGGACGCTCCGCGGCGGACCCGCGCCGCGCTGTGATGCGCGCCGCACGCGCGCTATCTTTCAGGCCACACGCGGACGACGCATGACACGGAGACGTCCATGACCCTGAGCCCCCCGCAGAGCGCCGTCGCCCCCGCGACCGCGACCGATACCTTCCCGATCAACGGCACCGACTACATCGAGTTCTGGGTCGGCAACGCCAGGCAGGCCGGCCTCTATTATCGCGCCGCGTTCGGCTTCAGCCTGGTGGGCTACCGCGGCCCCGAGACCGGCGTCCGCGACCGCGCCAGCTACCTGCTCCAGCAGGGCAAGATCCGCTTCGTCCTCACCACCGCCATCCGCCCCGACCTGAGCGACGAGGCGCGCGCCGTCGCCGACCACGTGTACGCCCATGGCGACGGTGTCCGCGACCTGGCGCTCTGGGTGGACGACGCCCGCCAGGCGTTCGAGCGCGCGGTTGCGCGCGGCGCGGAGCCGGTGCACCCGCCGCGGGTCCAGCGCGACGCCGACGGCGAGGTGGTGATCGCGGCGATCCGGACCTACGGCACCACCATCCATTCGCTGGTCGAGCGGCGCAACTACCGCGGGCTCTTCCTGCCGGGCTTCCGCCCCGCCGCGCCGCACTACCAGCCCGAGGACGTCGGCCTCAAGTACGTGGACCACTGCGTCGGCAACGTCGAGCTCGGGCGGATGGACACCTGGGTGGACTACTACGCCCGGGTCATGGGCTTCCGCAACCTGCTCACCTTCGACGACAAGGACATCAGCACCGAGTACTCCTCGCTCATGTCCAAGGTGATGGCCAACGGCAACGACCGGATCAAGTTCCCGATCAACGAGCCGGCGGCGGGCAAGAAGAAGTCGCAGATCGACGAGTACCTGGAGTTCTACGGCGGCCCCGGCGTGCAGCACATGGCGCTCGCCACCGACGACATCATCCGGACCGTCACCACGCTGCGCGATCGCGGCGTCGAGTTCCTCTCGGTGCCGACGAGCTACTACGACGAGCTGCAGACGCGGGTGGGAAAGATCGACGAGCCGCTCGACGTGCTGGCGTCGCTGGGCATCCTGGTGGACCGCGACCCCGACGGCTACCTGCTCCAGATCTTCAGCAAGCCGGTGCAGGATCGGCCGACGGTGTTCTACGAGATCATCCAGCGGAAGGGCGCGAAGAGCTTCGGCAAGGGAAACTTCCGCGCCTTGTTCGAAGCCATCGAGCGGGAGCAGGCCGCCCGCGGCAACCTCTGAGCGGCGAGGTCACGACAGCATGCCCATCTACCACACGCTCGGAACCGTTCCCCGGAAGCGGCACACGGCGTTCCGGAAGCCGGAGGGCGGGATCTACGCCGAAGAGCTGATGGGCCATGAGGGGTTCGTCGGCACCTCGTCGCTGCTCTATCACGTCTATCCGCCGACCACGGTGAAGGCCGCGCGCCGAGTAAAGGAGATCGTCTGGGAAGCCGACGACGACACCTCGCTCCGGCACCGCCATTTCCTCACCGCCCGCGCCCGCAAGGGCGGCAGCGCCACGCTCGACCGCGTCCCGCTCCTCTTCAATCAGGACATCGGGATGCTCTACGTCGAGCCGGACGAAAACGACGCGCACTTCTACCGGAACTCCCAGGCCGACGAGTGCGTGTACGTGGCGGAAGGACAGGGCGTACTGGAGAGCGGCTTCGGCGACCTCCCGTTCCAGTCGGGCGACTACGTCATCCTCCACCGGAACATCCTCCACCGCTGGCGCTTCGATCACTCCGCCGGGCCGGTGAAGCTGCTGGTCTTCGAGAGCCGCGGGCACATCCGCTGGCCCAAGCGCTACCGCAATGAGTTCGGCCAGCTATTGGAAGGCGCGCCCTACAGCGAGCGCGACATCCGGCGCCCGGCCGAGCTCCGCACCCACGACGAGAAGGGCGACTTCCCCCTGCTGGTAAAGCAGTACGACGCCATCAACGAGCTGGTGCTCGACCACCATCCGTTCGACGTCGTCGGGTGGGACGGCTACTTCTATCCGTGGGCGTTCAACATCCACGACTTCGAGCCGATCGTCGGGCGGATCCACCAGCCGCCGCCGGTGCACCAGACCTTCCAGGGCGACGGATTCGTCATCTGCAGCTTCTGCCCGCGGCCGTACGACTTCGATCCCAATGCGGTGCCGGCGCCGTACAATCACAGCAACGTGGACTCCGACGAGGTGCTGTTCTACGCGTCGAGCGAGTTCATGAGCCGGAAGGGCATCGAGTACGGGTCCATCACCCACCATCCGGATGGATTGCCCCACGGCCCGCATCCCGGCCGCGCGGAGGCGAGCATCGGACAGAAGTACACCAACGAGCTGGCGGTGATGATGGACAGCTTCCGTCCGCTCAAGGTGGCGAAGGCCGCGCTGCCGATCGAGGATCCGAACTACCACCGGTCCTGGCTCGACGCCCAGCACGCCCAGTTCAACCCGCCAACCTCCTGACGACCGGCCGGGCCGGCGTTCCGACCTCGGTCAGACCCGGGGCGAGCGGTTGCGGCGGACCAGCCAGAGGGCGTGGGCGAGGGCGGTGAAGACGGCGACGGTCGCGAACTCGCGCAACAGCGGGAGCTGGCGCGGCCCGCTCGCGCTCCACGCCCACGCGAGGTCGCCGAAGACGACGAGGTAGAGCGTCGCGACGACGGGCCAGTCGGGGTAGCGGCGCGAGAGCGGCTGCTGCACGGAACCTCCGGATGCGGTGGGACGACGCTGGTGGAAGTGGCGCGATCCCGGCGCACTCTCGCGCTCATCGTCGCATATGGCGACGCAAGCTGACCTCACGCGAGAGTACCCCAGGACCGCCGGGGCGCGGCCGTTTGCACCTCGCATGCCAGCCGCTGCTGCGTTCCCGAAGACGCTGTGCCGCATGCATCTCGCTCGCGCGGTGCCGGAGTCCGCCGATCCGGTGTCGCGGCAATTCGCGAGAGCGGGCCGTTGCCGCCGTTGCCGCCGATGCCGTTCCCCTCATATTCCGCCGCTATGGAAACCCCGCTCTGGACGCCCTCGCCCGAGCGCGTCGCCCGCGCCAACCTCACCCGCTTCGTCCGCGAGCATGCGCCCTTCGCCGCCGACTACGCCGCGCTCCACGCGTGGTCGGTGGCGCGGCCGGAGGAGTTCTGGCCCGCGGTGTGGCGCTTCTGCGAGGTGGTGGCCGAGGAGCGGCCGGGCGAGCCGCCGTGGGACGCGGTGCTCGAGGGCGGCGATCGCATGGCCCCGCCCGATCCGGCGCTCGGCCCGCGCTGGTTCCGCGGCGCGCGGCTCAACTTCGCCGAGAATCTGCTGCGGCATGGTGACGATCGCGAGGCGATCGTCTTCTGGAACGAGCTCGGCCGCCAGCGCGCGCTGAGCTACGCTCAGCTGCGGTGTGAGGTCGAGCGCTTCGCGGCCGCGCTCGCCGCCGCCGGCGTCGTCGCCGGCGACCGCGTCGCCGGCTTCCTCCCCAATCTGCCCGAGACGATCATCGCCATGCTGGCCGTGACGCGGCTCGGCGCGCTCTGGTCGAGCTGCTCGCCCGACTTCGGCGCCAAGGGCGTGCTCGACCGCTTCGGCCAGATCCGCCCCAGGATCCTCGTCGCGGCCGATGGTTATCGCTACGCGGGGAAGGAGATCGATCTGCTGCCGCGGCTCCGGGAGGTGCGCGAGCGGATCCCGGAACTCGAGCGCGTCGTCGTGGTGCCGTACCTCCGGCCCGACCCGCCGCTCGCGGCGCTGCGCGACGGTGTGCTCTGGGACGACTTCGTCGCGGGCGAGGCCGCCGGCACACCGGCGCCGCCGTTCGCGCGGCTGCCCTTCGACCACCCGGTCTACATCATGTACTCCTCCGGCACCACCGGCCTCCCCAAGTGCATGGTGCACGGCGCCGGCGGCACGCTGCTCCAGCACCTGAAGGAGCTGGCGCTCCACACCGATCTCACCCGCGACGATCGCATCTTCTACTTCACCACCTGCGGCTGGATGATGTGGAACTGGCTGGTGTCGAGTCTCGCGGTCGGCGCAACGGTCCTGCTCTACGACGGCGCGCCGCTCGCGCCCCGGACGGACATCCTCTGGCAGATGGCGGAGCGGGAACGGGTGACGGTGTTCGGCACCAGCGCCAAGTACCTCGCCCTCTGTCAGAAGGAAGGCCTCGCCCCAGGCACGCGCGACCTCGCGCCGCTCCGCGCCATTCTCTCCACCGGCAGTCCCCTCGCCGGGCACAGCTACGACTATGTCTATGACGCGATCAAGCGCGACGTGCACCTGGCCAGCATCAGCGGAGGCACCGACATCGTCTCCTGCTTCGCCTTAGGCAACCCGACCGCTCCGGTCTGGCGCGGCGAGCTGCAGGCCCGCGGACTCGGCATGGCGGTGGAGGTATTCGACGCGGCGGGCCGAAGCGTGCTCTGCGAGCAGGGCGAGCTGGTCTGCACCCGCCCGTTTCCCAGCATGCCGGTGGCGTTCTGGGACGATCCGGACGGCGCGCGGTACCGCGCCGCGTACTTCGATGTCTACCCCCAGGTCTGGCGCCACGGCGACTGGGCCGAGCGGACCGTGCACGACGGAGTGGTGATCTACGGCCGCAGCGACGCGACGCTCAATCCCGGCGGCGTGCGCATCGGCACGGCGGAGATCTACCGCCAGGTGGAGCAGCTCGCCGAGGTGGTGGAGAGTCTGGTCATCGGGCAGGAGTGGGACGACGACGTGCGCATCGTACTGTTCGTCCGCCTGCGCGAGGGCGCCGTGCTGGACGATGCGCTCCGCGACCGCATCCGCCGCCGGATCCGCGAGCACGCGAGCCCGCACCACGTGCCCCGGAAAATCCTGCAGGTGGCCGACATCCCCCGCACGATCAGCGGGAAGATCACCGAGCTCGCGGTGCGCGAGGTGATCCACGGGCGCGCGGTGACGAACACCGACGCGCTGGCGAATCCGGGTGCGCTCGATCTCTACCGCGACCTCGGAGAGCTGCGAACATGACCGTCTTCACCGTCACCCGCACCTACCTCGACCTGGACCCGTCGGCCGCCACCCCGGAGCCGCGGCTGCCGCAAGGCGCGCGGGTCGAGCGTGTGCTGGACTGCCCGCCGTCGTTCTTCCGCTACCTCTACGCCGCGGTCGGCGGGCCCCACCGCTGGACCGACCGGCTGGGCTGGAGCGACGAGCAGGCCCGCGATCACCTCGCCGATCCCGCCCGCACCCTCGACGTGCTGTACGTCGGCGGCGCGCCGGCGGGCTACGTCGAGCTCCAGGACGAAGCCGACGGCTCGGTGCAGATCGCCTACTTCGGGCTCCTCCCCGAACGGCTGGGCCGCGGGCTCGGCCGCGCGCTGCTGCAGCAGGCGGTCGTGGAGGCGCGGCGGCGCTCGTCGCGGGTGTGGCTGCACACCTGCACGCTGGACCACGCCGCCGCGCTGCCGAACTACCGGGCGCGCGGCTTCCGGCCGGTGCGCGAGGAGCGCTATGAGCTGACCCTCGACTTCGCCGCGACCGAGACGCCGCTCTACCATCTCCTGCGCGAATCGCTGCTGCGCCGGCGGCAGGTGACGGCGACGTACCGCGGCGCCTACCGCGAGATGTGCCCTCACGTGCTCGGCATCCGCGGCGAGCGGGCGGTGTGTCTCTTCTATCAGTTCGGCGGCGAGAGCGGGGGCGAGGTGGTGCGGGGCGGCGGCACCGGGAACTGGCGCTGCATGCTGCTGGACGACCTGGCCGACGTCGCCGCGCGGGACGGGCAATGGTTCACCGCCGCCACCGCCGGCCGCCGGCAGCACTGCGCCGAGCTGGTGGACGTCGAGGTGCCGGAGCGGTCGGAGTAGCCGGCTCAGTCGGCGGCGATGACGAAGCGGCAGCGGGGCGCACCGCTCCGATCGCAGTGCTCCTCCGCCGGTCGCTCGAGCAGCGCCTCCACCAGCGCCTCCACGGCAGCGCACACGCTCGGCTGGTGCGCCGCGATCGCGGCCAGCGGGCAGGCGTAGCCCCGCAGCACGATCTCCTGTTCGGTGGTTTCGATCTCGGTCAGGCCGCCCAGCTCGTTCAACAGCGTGCTCACCGCCTGCGCCCGCTCGCGCAGATCGCCGCGCGGCCGCGGCAGCTCGGCGGCGAGCCGCCGTCCCACCGCGCGGAACAGCTCGCGCAGCGCGTCGCCGTCCATTCTGTCGGCCAGCTCGCGAACCAGACTCAGCGCCACCGGCGCATAGAGCCGGGAGAGCAGCACCTCGGCCTCGGATGTGACGGCGTAGGTCTGCGCCGGCCTCCGAAGGCTGGGTCGGAGTGCGGCCCGGTGCACCATGCCGTCACGCTCGAGGGCGGCGAGCTGCACCCGGACCGCGTTGCGGGTGACGCCAAGTCCGGTGGCCAGCTCGTCTACGGTCCTGGGCTCCTGGCGCAGCAGCGCCAGGAGCCGCGAGCGGGCGGGGGGGCGGAGTTCAGGATGGGGAGATTCGGGCATCTATATAGGAAAGGCCGATTAGAGACAAATAATACTTGACTTTTTGCCGTAGGAATGCAAGCTTGCGCTCCTCAACCTCACCGGAGACTGCATGCGTTCCATGGTTTTCGCCCTGTCGCTCCTCACCGCCGGCTCCGTCGGCTTCGTGGCTCAGCGCACCACCGCGGCACCCCCGCTCAACGACGCGACCATCATCGCCATCTTCGATGCGGCCAACACGTATGACATCGAAGCCAGCCAGCTCGCCCTCCAGAAGTCGAAGAACGCGGACGTCCGCGCCCTCGCGACCCAGTTCATGAACGACCACAAGGCCGTCCGCCAGCAGGGACGCGATCTCGCCAAGCAGCTCAAGGTGACCCCGACGCCGCCGAAGGCCAATCCGTTGGCGCCGGCCCACATCGCGGCCATGAAGGCGCTGCGCGGCAAGTCCGGCGCGGCGTTCGACCAGGCATATGCCGCGAACGAGGTCGCCTTCCACCAGCAGGTGCTCGATGCGGTCAGCAGCACCCTGCTCCCCGCGATCCAGAACGCGCAGTTGAAGGCGTTCATCGAGAAGGTCGGCCCCGCATTCCAGGGTCATCTCGAGGCCGCCAAGCAGCTTCAGAAGAAGCTCGGCACCACCTGACCTGAGTTCGAGCCACCGGGGGGCGCGGCTCAGCGCCCCTCGGTGTGCTCCGCTTCGAGCGGCGCGAAGCGGGCGGTGAAGTGGCGGAGGAACGGCGCCTGTTCGACGAACCGATACCCGCCGACCGATTCGCGCCGCGCCCAGATGTTGAGGATCGCCTCGACCACGTAGTCCACATGGCTCTGCGTATACACCCGCCGCGGGATCGCGAGGCGCACCAGCTCCATCGGACCCGCGATCTCCTCATCCGTCTCCGGCACCCGTCGCCCGAACATCACGGTGCCGATCTCCACCGCGCGGATCCCGGCCTCCAGGTACAGCTCGGCCACCAGCGCCTGGCCCGGCAGCTCCAGCGGCGCGATGTGGGGGAAGAACGCCGCGGCGTCGAGGTACACCGCGTGCCCGCCCGGCGGCTGCACGATCGGCACGCCCTGCGCCGCGATGTGCTCGCCGAGATAGGTGATCGAACGGGTGCGGTAGCGGAGGTAGTCCTCGTCGAGCGCCTCGTACAGTCCGGTCGCGATGGCGTCGAGGTCGCGGCCGGCGAGCCCGCCGTACGTCGGAAATCCCTCGGTGAGGATGAGGAGGTTGCGTTCCTGCTGCGCCAGCGCGGCGTCGTTGGTCGCGAGGAAGCCGCCGATGTTGGCCATGCCGTCCTTCTTGGCCGACATCGTACACCCGTCGGCATGGGAGAACATCTCCCGCGCGATGGCGATGGCGCTGCGGTCGGCGTAGCCCTCCTCCCGCAGCTTGATGAAGTACGCGTTCTCCGCGAACCGGCAGGCATCGAGGTAGAACGGAATCCCATGCTCCCGGCACACCGCCGAGACCTCCCGGATGTTGGCCATGGACACCGGCTGCCCGCCGCCCGAGTTGTTGGTCACCGTCAGCATCACCAGCGGAATCCGCTCCCGACCGCGCTCGGCGATGAGCGCGCGGAGCCGCGCCACGTCCATGTTGCCCTTGAACGGATGCCGGAGCGACGGGACCAGTCCCTCCGGAACGACGAGGTCCACCGCCTCGGCGCCGGCGTGCTCGACGTTGGCGCGCGTGGTGTCGAAGTGCGTGTTGTTGGGGACGACGTCGCCCGGCCGGCAGCGGATGGAGAAGAGGATCCGCTCGGCCGCGCGACCCTGGTGCACCGGCAGGACGTGCTCGAAGCCGAAGATGTCGTGCACCGCGTGGGCGAAGCGATACCACGATCGGCTGCCGGCGTACGACTCGTCGCCCCGCATCACCGCGGCCCACTGCTCCGAGCTCATCGCCGCGGTGCCGCTGTCGGTGAGGAGGTCGATCAGCACGTCCTCCGCCCGCAGCAGGAAGACGTTGTACGCGGCGTCGCGCAGCCGGGCCTCGCGCTCGGCGCGCGTGGTGAGGCGGATCGGCTCGACCGATTTGATCTTGAACGGCTCGATGATGGTGTGCATGCGCCCTAATCTACCGCGGGCCCGGGCCGTTGTGCCCTGCGTCGCTGACCGGCGGTGCGGCGCGATGCATTCTGCTGGGGGACCGGCAAAGGGGCGGGGTGGCGAGAGACGACGGGCGGGTGCGCACGATCGCGCTCGTGGTGCTGGCTGTGCTCGCCGCGGTGGCGGCGCTCTACTTCGGGCGGCCGTTCCTCGCGCCGATCGCGCTGGCGCTCCTCTTCGACGCGCTGCTCCGGCCCGCCGTGCGGGGGCTCGAGCGGCTCCGGGTGCCCACGCCGCTGGCGGCGCTGCTGGTGCTCGTCGCCGTGCTCACCGTCGGCGCGCTGGGGGTGTCGTTTCTCCAGTCGCCGGTGCGCGACTGGGTGCGCCGCGCGCCGCAGACGCTCTCCACCGCGCGGGACAAACTCGAGTCGCTCCGCCGCCCGATCCAGCAGCTCCGTCACGCGGCGGAAGCGGTGGACAGCGCGGCCGCCGGCGGCGCCGGTGCCGCCGGCGGCAAGGCGGCCGGCGGCGGTCCGGCGGAGAGGGCCGCGCCGAGAATCGCGTCGCGCCTCTTCGGCGACAGCGCCGCGTTCGTGGGCGGCGCGGTCGAGGTGCTGCTGCTCCTCTACCTGCTCCTCGCCGCCGGCGATCTCTTCCGCCGCAAGCTGGTCGAAGTGCTGCCGCTCGCGCGGGAGAAACGGGCAGCGGTGGCCGCCGCCGCCGAGGTGGAGGAGGCGATTTCCCGCTACCTGGTAACCACCGCGCTGATCAACGTGGGGCAGGGCATCGTCGTGGCCCTGGTGATGTGGGTGCTCGGCATGCCATCGCCCGAGCTGTGGGGGACGCTCACGTTCTTCGTCGAGTTCGTGCCCTATCTCGGCGCCGCGCTGATGCTCATCCTGCTCACCATCGCCGGACTCGCCACCTTCGCCGCCGCCGGACGCATCGTGGCGCCGCCGCTGGCGTATCTCGTCATCACCACGCTGCAGAACAACGTGGTGAGTCCGTTCGCCTACGGCCGCCGGCTCAAGCTCAACGCGGTCGTGGTGCTCGTGGCGGTGCTGTTCTGGTGGTCCGTCTGGGGCGTGGTCGGCGCATTCCTCGCCGTGCCGCTGCTCGCCACGCTCAAGATCATCGCCGACCACGTCGAGCGGCTCCGGCCGGTCGGCGCCTTCCTCGGTGAGGACTCGCGCCGTGCGCGGGGGTGACGGCCCATCCGCGCCCCTTGCCGCGGGCGTCGAACCCATGCAGCGTAGCGGTCGCGGCGTCGGCTGACGCGGCGGCGATCCCCGGAGTGGAGGAGCGATGGCGTACAGTGAAGCGGAGGCGAAGGGACCGGATCTCGCGGCCGGCGTGCCGGCTCGCGCGCTGGCGGACGGCGCGATGCTGGCCGGCCACGTCGGCGACGAAGCAGTGTTGCTCGCGCGCGTCGGCGGCGAGGTCTTCGCCGTCGGCGCGGTGTGCACCCATTACAGCGGGCCGCTCGCCGAAGGCATCCTGGTCGGCGATACCGTGCGCTGTCCCTGGCACCACGCCTGTTTCAGTCTGCGGAGCGGCGAAGCGCTGCGCGCGCCCGCGCTCAATCCCATCCAGTGTTGGAAGGTGGAGACGGCGGACGGACGCATCCGCGTCACCGAGCGGCTCACCCCACCGGGGCCGCGCGCCGCGCCCGCCGGCGCGCCGCGCTCCATCGTCATCGTCGGCGGCGGCGCGGCCGGTGCCGCGGCGGCGGAGCAGCTGCGGAAGGAGGGCTACGCCGGCCCGGTCACGCTGCTGATGGCCGAGCCGCACGCGCCGGTGGACCGGCCCAATCTCTCCAAGGACTACCTCGCCGGCACCGCGGAGGAGGCGTGGGTGACGCTGCGGCCGCCGGAGTTCTACGCCGAGCACGACATCACGCTGCGCGCCGGCGTGGAGGTGACGGCGCTCGACACCGACGCCCGCCGCGTGACGCTCGCCGGCGGCGAGACCGTCGAGTACGGGTCGTGTCTGCTCGCCACCGGCGCCGAGCCGGTGCATCTCGCCATTCCCGGTGCCGACCTGCCGCACGTCCACTATCTCCGCACGCTGGCCGACAGCCGCGCCATCATCGCCGGGACCCAGACCGCGCGGCGCGCCGTGGTGATCGGCGCGAGCTTCATCGGCCTCGAGGCGGCGGCGTCGCTCCGGGCGCGGAAGCTCGACGTCACGGTCGTCGCCCCCGATCGCCGTCCGCTCGAGCGCGTGCTCGGCCCCGAGCTGGGCGACTTCATTCGCGGCGTTCACGAGGAGCACGGCGTCCAGTTCCGCCTCGGCACCAGGCCGGCGAGCATCGCGGCCGGTTCGGTGCGGCTTGAGGATGGCACCGAACTCCCCGCCGACCTCGTGGTGATCGGCGTCGGCGTGCGGCCGCGGACGGCGCTCGCGGAAGCGGCCGGGCTCGCGCTCGACCGCGGCGTCGTGGTGAACGAGTTCCTCGAGACCAGCGCGCGCGGCGTCTTCGCCGCCGGCGACATCGCCCGCTGGCCCGACGCCCGCAGCGGCGAGCGCATCCGGGTCGAGCACTGGGTCGTGGCCGAGCGGCAGGGGCAGACGGCGGCGCGGAATCTCCTGGGCCGGCGCGAGCGGTTCGACGCGGTGCCGTTCTTCTGGAGTCTGCACTACGACGTCGGCATCTCCTACGTCGGCCACGCGGAGCGCTGGGATCGGATCGAGCTGTCCGGCGATCTCGCCGGCCGCAACGCCACCGCGACCTACCGCGCCGGCGACCGGATCCTCGCGATGGCGATGGTCTACCGCGACCGGCAGAACCTCGAGGCCGAAGCCGCGATGGAGCGCGGCGACCGCGCGGCGCTGGAGCGGCTCGCGCGGGTGTGACGGCAGTCACGGCGTCGCACGCCGCTCCGCCGCTCTATGGGCTGTGCATATGGCAGCCCATGGAACCCGGTGTCCGGTCCTCCTCCTGTTCTGTCTCACCGGATTCCTGCCGGCGAGCGGCGCGGCGCAGGCCGCGCCGCGCTGCCGGATCCTCTGCCCTCCGTCGTTCAGCGTCACCCCGGTCGCCATCGTCTCCCACGTGCTGGGGCACGCGCGCGTGCGCCTGCTCCCGAGCAACACCGAGCAGGAAGTGCCGAGCACGACGAACCTCGAGCTGATCGGGACGATCAGCATCCCCACCGCCATCCGGCGGCTCGCGCTCTACGCCAGCTTCCAGTGGCTCCCGACCGCAAAGGCCCGCTCCAACCCGTTCACCGAGTATCGCGCCTCGCAGCTCGGTGATGACGTGCGCGCCAACTACCCGTCCGTCAGTCTGGGCGCCCAGGTGACGGCGCTCGACCGGAAGCAGACCCACGGCTGGCTCGGCCTCACGCCCTACGTCGCCGACCTCTACAGCAACGCCGCGCGCCCGAGCGACGGCGGCGACTACACCCACAAGCTGGACCTCGGCCTCACCGCGTCGGTCGGCGCGCTCAACTGGCTGCCGCCCACCGACGCATGGCTCCGCGGCATCACCGCCGTGGTGACGCTGGACTACGTCGCGACCGGCCTGCCCAAGGCCGGCGACGAAGTGCCGGCCGGCCAGCGCGTCTTCCTCACCGGCGGGCGCGGCGCGTCGCTGCTCGCCGGCATCTCGATCCCGGTGGCGGAGCCGCCCAAGTCCTGACCCGTCACCCGGCGTGACAGGGCGCACCGCGACGGCGCACGGGCCGTCGCATTGTCGGTGGTCATATGAATGCACCTGCCGTTTTCCTCCGCCGCGCTCTCCCGCCGCTGCTCGCGACGGCGCTCGTCGTGAGCTGCCGGGGCCGCGAGCGGCAGGACGTCGGGATGGTGGCGTCGAGCGGCGCGCCGTCCGCCGGCGTCGCCTCCGCCGACGGCGCGCACCGCCGCGCCATGGCCGACGCCGACAACTGGGCGATCTACGGCCGCGACTACGGCAGCCAGCGCTGGTCGCCGCTGGACCAGATCACCACCGCCAACGTGAAGCAGCTGGCGCCGGCGTGGGTCTTCCATTCCGGCATTCCGCACGCTTCCGAATCCAATCCGGTCGTGGTGGACGGCACGATGTATCTCAGCACCGCGCTGAATCACGTCGTGGCGCTCGACGCCCGTACCGGTGCCCGCAAGTGGGAGTACGTCCACCACTACGGCACCACCGTGGACTGCTGCGCCGCGATCAACAAGGGCGTGGCGGTCTACGACGGTCGCGTGTACATGGGCACGGTGGACGCGCGGCTCGTGTCCCTCGACGCGAAGACCGGCCGCAAGCTGTGGGACGTGCAGGTGGGCGACAACGAGATGGGCTACCACCTCACCGCGGCGCCGCTCGCGGTCGAAGGCCGCGTCATCGTCGGGGTGAGCGGCGGCGAGCAGGGCTGCCGCTGCTACGTGGACGCCTATGACGCCGCCACCGGCGCGCGGCTCTGGCGCTGGTACACCATCCCGAGTCCGGCCGACGGCGGCTGGTGGGGCCACTGGCGCGAAGCCGACGAGTTCGGCCAGTCGTTCCATCGCGACATCGCCGCCGAGAAGGCCGACAGCGCGAAGTACACCGATTCGTGGCGCCACGGCGGCGGGCCGATGTGGCAGCACCCGTCGTACGACGCGGCCACCGGCCTCCTCATCTTCGGCGTCGGCAACCCGGCGCCGGACAACGACGCGAGCGTGCGCCCCGGCGACAACCTCTACACCGATTGCATCGTCGCGCTCGACGCGCGCACCGGCAAGCTCCGCTGGTACTACCAGGAGGTGTCGCACGATCGGTGGGACTACGACCCGATGTCGCCGCCGCTGCTGATCGGGGTCAAGGATTCGTCGGGCACGGTGGTGCCCGGCGTGGTCGAAGCCGGCAAGGACGGCTTCCTCTACGTGCTCGACCGCGCGACCGGCCATCCGATCCGGAAATCGGAGCCGCTCACCGTGCTGCAGAACTACATGACGACGCCCACCGCCGACGGCGTCATCATGAACCCGGCGACGCTGGGCGGCAATGACTGGTCGCCGGCGTCGTACAGCCCCGAGACCGGCTACGTGTACGTCGAGGAGAACGTGCTGCCGCAGAAGTACAAGCGGCTGCCCGAGACCTTCCGTCCGCCGGCGCAGTGGTGGGGCGGCGTGACCATCGCCACGCCGGGCGGGCACTACGGCTTCATCGAGGCGGTGGACCCCGGCACCGGACGGATCGTGTGGCGGCACCGGACCGACCAGCCGGTCATCGCCGGCTCCATCGCGACGGCGGGCGGGCTGGTCTTCACCGGCACCTCCGACAAGAAGGTGCTGGCGCTCGATGCGAAGAGCGGCGACGTGCTGTGGAGCGCCGCGGCGCCGGCCGGCGTCAACGCGCCGCCGATCACCTACGCGGTGAACGGCCGGCAGTATGTCGCCGTCGCCGCCACCGGCATCCAGACGATGAACACCCCGCGGGGCGACGCGCTGCTCGCCTTTGCGCTCCCGGACCGCGCGGCGCGCGGCGCCACGCCCGCCCCCGCCGCGCCCGCCGCGCCCGCCGACAGCGCCGGAGGCCACACGTGAGCCGCGCCGCGTCGCTCGCGCTCGTGCTCGGCGTCCTCCTCGCCGCGCCGGCCGCGGCCCAGCAGCAGGGCCGCGGCAACGTCGGCCACGACCGGAACAGCGCGGCCGGCATCGAGACCAACGACGAGATGCAGCCGGCGACGCTCCCGCCGCTTCCCGCCGGCGTCACGCTCGACATGATTCGCTCGGGTGACAGTCTCTTCCACGGCAAGGGCGGCTGCTTCGCCTGCCACGGGAGCGAGGGCGAAGGGATGCCCGGCGCCGGCGACGCGATCACCGTCGCCTTCAACTACGCGCAGCAGGACCCGCACTCGATTGACTCGCTGGTCACCGCGGGCATCCCCGACGCGCTCACCCGCAGCCCGATCGCCATGCCCGGCCGCGGTGCCCGCTCCAACCTCACCGACGACGAGATCCGGCGGGTCGCGGCGTACGTGTGGGCCATCAACCAGGTGCGCGGCGAGCCGTGGCCCGGCGGCCACGCCGACCACCGCGCCTTGAATCCGCCGACGACGCAGCTCTCGACCCAGCCGCCGAGCACCTCGACCGCGCACGCCGCCGGTCGGGGGCGGCGTTAGCCCATGGTGACGACATGAACCGAGCCAGCCCGATGCGAATCGCGTACTCCCTGTCCGCCGCCGTCGCCGCGGCGCTCGTCGTGAGCGGGTGCAAGGGCAGCGCTACCGAGACCGGGATGACGCCCAGCACCGGCACCGCGCCGGCCGGCGAGGTCACCGCCGCGCTCGCCGCGACGCCGTCGAGCGGAGCCAACGGCAATCCGGCCAACGCCGGCCCCGGCGAGTGGACGCTGCCGGGCCGCGACTACGGGCAGACCCGCTACAGCCCGCTGGATCAGATCACCGCGGCCAACGTCAGGAACCTCAAGGTCGCGTGGACCTTCTCCACCGGCGTGCCGCGGGGCCACGAGGGCAGCCCGCTGGTGGTGAACAACACGATGTACATCGTGACGCCCTACCCGAACAACGTCTTCGCAATCGATCTCACCAAGCCGAGCGGGCCGCTCAAGTGGTCGTACCATCCGACCACCAACCCCGCCTCGCAGGGCGAGGCGTGCTGCGACGTGGTGAGCCGCGGGGCGTCGTACGCCGACGGCACCATCGTCTTCAACCGGCTCGACAATCACACCGTCGCGCTCGACGCCGAGACCGGCAAGGTGAAGTGGGACATCCAGCTCGACTCGATCAACCACGGCTCGACGATGACCATGGCGCCGCTCATCGTGAAGGACAAGGTGATCGTCGGCAACAGCGGCGGCGAGATGGGCGTGCGCGGCTGGGTCGCGGCCGTCGACCTCAAGAGCGGGAAGCTCCTCTGGCGGGCGTACAACACCGGCCCCGACAAGGACGTGCTGATCGGCGCCGACTTCAAGCCCTACTACCCGCAGTACCGCGGCGCCGACGCCGGGATCAAGACGTGGCCCGGCGAGCAGTGGCGCCTCGGCGGCTCCACGGTGTGGGGCTGGATCACCTACGATCCCGACGCCAACCTGATCTACTACGGCACCTCCAATCCGGGGGTGTGGAATCCCGACCTCCGTCCCGGCGACAACCTCTGGGGCGCGACGGTGTTCGCCCGCGACCCCGATACCGGTGCCGCGCGCTGGGCCTATCAGTTGACGCCGCACGATTCCTGGGACTACGACGGCGTCAACGAGAGCATGGTGGTGGACTTGCCGATCGGTGGACAGAGCCGAAAGGTCGTGGTGCACTTCGACCGCAACGGCTTCGGCTACACCATTGACCGGCTGACCGGACAGGTGCTCGTCGCCGAACCGTACCAGTTCATCAACTGGTCCACCGGCGTGGACCTCAAGACCGGGCGACCGGCGCGGGTACCGTCCAAGGAGACCCACCAGGGCGTGAACGCGCGGAACATCTGCCCCTCCTCCACCGGCGCCCGCGACCAGCAGCCGGCGGCGTACTCGCCGCGCACCGGGCTGTTCTACACGCCGACCACCAATCTCTGCATGGACTACAAGGGCATTGACGCCAGCTACATCGCCGGCACGCCGTATCTCGGCGCCGACGTGCAGATGTACGCCGGGCCCGGCGGCAACCGCGGCGAGTTCATCGCCTGGGACGCGGTGCACGGGAAGAAGGTGTGGGGCGACAAGGAGATGTTCCCGGTGTGGAGCGGGGCGCTCGCCACCGCCGGCGACATCGTCTTCTACGGCACCATGGACGGCTGGTTCAAGGCGGTGGACGCGAAGACCGGCCAGGAGCTGTGGAAGTTCAAGTGCGGCTCCGGTGTCATCGGCAACGCGATGACGTTCCTCGGCCCCGACGGCAAGCAGTACGTCGCGGTGTACTCCGGCATCGGCGGGTGGGCCGGCGCGGTGGCGCTCGCCGGCATCGCCAACACCGATCCGACCGCGGCGCTCGGCGCCGTCGGCGGAATGGCGGATCTGCCGAAGTACACCGCGCCGGGCAGTACGATGTACGTGTTCGGCCTGTAACCACGGGTGGGGGCGGTGCGGTGAGGCGAATCATCCTGGTCGTGCTGGGCGGGCTCGCGGCCGCCGCGTGCCATCGCGCGCCGGCGACACCGCGCGCATCCGCCTCGGCGTCCGCACTTGCCGCGGGCGACCTCCGGGTCTGCGCCGATCCCAACAACCTGCCGTTCACCGACAAGGCCGGCGCCGGCTTCGACAACGCGATCGCCGAGCTGGTGGCGCGCGAGCTGGGCGCCCGGGTGAGCTACGTCTGGCACCCCGAGCGGCACGGCTTCCTCCGCGAGACGCTCAACGCCGGCCGCTGCGACGTGGTGCTCGGCGTGCCGGCGGCGACCGGGCAGCTCCTCACCACCCGGCCCTACTACCGCTCCGGCTACGTCTTCGTGCAGCGCCGCGGCGACCGGCACGGCGCCCCCGTCCGCTCGTTCGACGACCCGCGGCTCGCCCGTCTCCGCGTCGGCATCCACGTCATCGGCGACGACTACAACAGTCTCCCGCCCGGCGTGGCGCTCGCCCGTCGCGGCATCGTGAAGAACGTCGTCGGCTACAGCATCTACGGGAACTACGACCGGCCCTCGCCGCCGGCCGATCTCATCCGCGCGGTGGAGCGGGGCGACGTGGACGTCGCGATCGCCTGGGGGCCGCTCGCCGGCTACTTCGCGAAGCGGAGCACGGTGCCGCTCGCGCTGACGCCGGTGCCGGCCGGCGGCGCCGGCGGCGCCGCGCAGTTCGTGTACGACATCGCCGCCGGCGTGCGCCGGGGCGACACCGCGATGCGCGCCCGGGTGGACGGCGCGCTCGCGCGGAGGCATGCGCAGGTGGAGGCGATACTCGCGCAGTACGGTGTCCCGACGCGCTCGGGCGCCGGCGAGCCGCTCACGGCGGGGACGGCGGCGCGTGCGCCGCGGGAGGAGGTGGCGATATGCGACTGCGACTGATGCTGGCGCTGCTGCTCGGAATCGGCGCCGCGGCCGCGTGCGATCGCGGCGTGCGATCGGAGGACGTCGGGATGACCTCGAGCGGCATCGCCGTTTCCCGCGCCGGCACCACCGGCGGGCAGGCGGTCCGGCCGGGCATCCATCCGGCGGTGGTGTTCGGCGAGCGGGTGAACCCGTACACCGGCAACGCCTCCGCCATCCAGGACGGCCGCCGCCTCTTCGTCGCCTACAACTGCTCCGGCTGCCACGGCGGCCGCGCCGGCGGCGGGATGGGGCCGGCGCTGCGCGACAGCGCGTGGATCTACGGCAACAGCGACACCCAGATCTTCGGGACCATCGTCGAGGGCCGCTCCGCCGGCATGCCGGCGTGGGGCAAGGTGCTCCCCGAGGACCAGATCTGGAAGCTCGTCGCCTACATCCGGACGTTAGGCACCGCGGAAGAGCCGGACAAGGTGCTCCAGTGACCGTCCGGTCCCGGTCCGCCGCCCTCGCCGCCGCCGCGCTCCTGCTCGGCGGGTGCGCCCGCGCGCCGACCTTCATGCGGCCCGCCGGCGCCGCGGCCGAGAGCGAGGCGTCGCTCGGGTGGTTCCTGATCGTCGTCTCCTGCGCCGTCGTGCTCATCGTAGCACTGCTGGTGCTGATCGGCTCGCTGCGCTCCCGCGGCGGCGATCCGCACGCGGTGCGGCGCGAGGGGCCCGGGCTCCGCTGGATCACGATCGGCGGCATCATCCTGCCGGCCATCGTGCTGGTCGTCGCCTTCGTGCTCACGCTGGGGACGCTCAACGCCGTCGCCCGGCCGCCGGCGGACGCGTTGCCGCTCGCGATCACGGTGACCGGCCATCGCTGGTGGTGGGCGGTGCGCTACGCCGGCCAGGACCCGCAGGACCAGGCGCTCACCGCGAACGAGATCCACATCCCCGTCGGGCGGCCGGTGCGGATCACCCTCGAGGCCGGCGACGTGATCCACAGCTTCTGGGTGCCGGAGCTGGCGGGGAAGACCGACGTCATCCCGGGCCAGCGCAACAGCATCTGGCTCGAGGCGCGGAAGCCCGGGGTCTACCGCGGCCAGTGCGCCGAGTACTGCGGACTGGAGCATGCGCGGATGGCGTTCGTGGTCGTCGCCGAGCCGCCGGGCGACTTCGCGCGGTGGCTGGCGCGGCAGGCGACGCCCGCCGCGATGCCCACCGATCGGCTCGCGCGCCGGGGCCACGACGTCTTCGTCGGCGGCCCGTGCGCGCTCTGCCACGAGGTGCGCGGCACCACCGCCGCCGGGCGGCAGGGCCCCGACCTCACCCACCTCGCCACCCGCCGCACCATCGCCGCCGGCACGCTGCCCAATACCCGCGGCAACCTGATGGGCTGGGTCGCCAACGCACCGGCGCTCAAGCCCGGCACGCTCATGCCGAAGCTCACGCTCACCCCGGACGAGCTCCAGGCGGTCGTCGCCTACCTCGAGACGCTCAACTAGGAGACGGCGTGGCCACGACGCTCACCGCCCGGCTCGATCGCGAATGGGAGACGCCGCACAACCTCTTCGGCGTGCTCGCGACGGTGGACCACAAGACGATCGGCAAGCGCTACCTCGTCACCGCCTTCGTCTTCCTCATCCTCGGCGGGCTCGAGGCGGCGGCGATGCGGGCCCAGCTCTCCGGCGCCGACAAGCGGCTGCTCTCGCCCGAGGCGTACAACCAGCTCTTCAGCATCCACGGCGTGACGATGATCTTCCTCTACGCCTCGCCGATCCTGTCGGGCTTCGCCAACTACATCTGGCCGCTGCTGATCGGCTCGCGCGACATGGCGTTCCCCCGCCTCAACGCGCTGAGCTTCTGGATCTTTCTCCTGTCCGGGCTGTTCATCTACTCCAGCGTGCTGGTGGGGCAGGTGCCGGACCGCGGCTGGTTCGCCTACGCGCCGCTGACCGAGAGCCAGTACGCGCCCGGCCTCAACATGGACTTCTACGCGCTCGGCCTCACCTTCCTCGGGCTCTCGACCACCGTCGGCGCGATCAACTTCATCGTCACCTTCTTCAAGCTCCGCGCGCCGGGCATGTCGCTCAACCGGGTGCCGATCATGATGTGGGGCACGCTCACCGCGTCGGTCTCCATCGTCTTCGCGATGCCGTCGCTCACCGTCGCCTGCATCCTCCTCTGGTTCGACCGCCGGCTCGGCATGCACTTCTTCGAGGCGAGCGCCGGCGGCCATCCGATGCTGTGGCAGCACCTCTTCTGGATCTTCGGCCATCCCTGGGTGTACATCGTGGTGCTGCCGGCGATGGGCATCGTCTCCGACGCGCTGCCGGTGTTCTGCCGCCGTCCGCTGGTGGGCTACACCTTCGTCGCGCTCGCCACCATCGCCACCGGCATCCTCGGCTTCGGCGTCTGGGTGCACCACATGTTCGCCACCGGACTCCCCTCGGTCGCCATGACCTTCTTCGGCGCGGCGAGCATGGTGATCACCATCCCCAGCGCCGTCGCCGTGCTCGCCTGGATCGCGACCATCTGGTACGGGCGCATCGTGGCGAAGACGGCGTTCCTCTTCATGGCCGGCTTCGTGGTGCTGTTCGTGATCGGCGGCGTGTCCGGGGTGATGACCGCGGCGGTGCCGTACGACTGGCAGCTCACCGACAGCTACTTCATCGTGGCGCACCTGCACTACGTGCTGGTGGGGATCAACGTCTTCGCGGTGATGGCCGGCTTCTACTACTGGATGCCCAAGATGACCGGCCGCCTGCTGAACGAGCGGCTGGGGAAGTGGAACTTCTGGGTGATGTTCCTCGGCTTCAACCTCGGCTTCTTCCCGATGCACATCGCCGGGCTGCTCGGCATGCCGCGGCGGATCTACACCTATCCCAGCGGCCTCGGCTGGAGCACGGTGAACCTGATCAGCAGCATCGGGGCGTACGTCTTCGCCGTCGGCGTGCTGCTGTTCATCATCAACGCGCTGTGGAGCATCCGCCGCGGCGCCATCGCCGGCCCCAACCCGTGGGACGCGGGCACGCTGGAGTGGAGCACGCCCTCGCCGCCGCCGGCGTACAACTTCGCCGTGATCCCGACGGTGCGGAGCCGCCATCCGCTGTGGGAGGACCGGCTGCCGCCGGAGGGCGGGGGACGGAGCAGCTTCAGCGACGGGCTCACCATCCCCGAGGGGCGGGAGACGGTCGAGACCTCCGCCCTCGACGCCGAGCCGCGCGCCGTGCTCCAGATGCCGGAGGACTCGCTCTGGCCGCTGATCCTGGCGTCCGGCCTCACCGCGCTGTTCTACGGGCTGCTGATCGTGGGACCGGTGCTCGCGGGGATCGGGCTCGCGGTGACCGTCGTCGCCATCATCGGCTGGCTCTGGCCCAGCGAGCGCGAGCTGCTGCAGCTCGAGGAGGCGCGGCCATGACCGCCGTTCCCGCTCAGGAGCGCGACCTGCATCCGTCGCCCGCGCCGCTGCCGGTGGGCGGGCGGGAGAGCCGCTCCCCCGGCCGCTGGGGGATGATCTGGGTCGTCGCGACCGAGGCGTCGTTCTTCGCCTACCTGCTCTTCAGCTACTTCTACCTCGCGTCCATGGCGCGCGGCGCGTGGCCGCCGGACGGCGTGCCCGAGCTCAAGCTCAGTCTGCCCAACACCGTCATCCTGCTGCTGAGCAGCGGGACCATGTGGTGGGCCGAGTCGAGCATCCGGAAGGGAAGGGCGGCGGCGCTCCGCATCGGCCTGGTCGTCACCTTCGTGCTCGGCTGCGTCTTCCTCACGATCCAGGGGATCGAGTACTCCCACAAGCACTTCACCCCGCAGACCGACGCGTACGGCTCGCTGTTCTACACCATCACCGGCTTTCACGGCGCCCACGTCGCGGTGGGGCTGCTGATGATCGCGGTCGTCGCCGTCCGGGCCTTCCTCGGGCACTTCGACCGGGGCCGCCATCTCGCCGTCTCCAACGTCGCGCTCTACTGGCACTTCGTGGACGCCGTGTGGCTCGCCGTGTTCACCACTCTCTACCTGACGCCGCGATGAGTCATCCCGCCCCCGCCCGGTACGCCGTGCCGGCATCGCTGCTCTGGTTCGGGCTCTTCGGCGCGCCGCTCCTCTGGTCGGTGCAGGAGCTGGTGGGCTATGCGACCACCGCGCACCGCTGCTACCCCGCGTCCGTGCCGCTCTCCGGCACGTCGCCCGGCGGCGCATGGGTGCTGGCGCTGGCGGTCACCATCCTGGCACTGCTGGTGTCGCTCGCCGCCGGCGGCACGGCGCTGCATGCGTGGCGGCGGTCGGCGCACGAGCGCGCCGCGGGCGACGAGGAGGCCTCGCTGCTCGAGGTGGGAGAGGGCCGCACCCGCTTCATGGCGTTCGGCGGGCTGCTGCTCAGCGGGCTGTTTCTGATCGCGGTGATCTTCAGCGGGATCGGCCTGCTGTTCGTCTCGCGCTGCGGCTGAGGAGGTCGGACCCGATGCGCACATTCCCGTTGGTCGCCGCGGCGGCGCTCGCCGCCGGCAGCGCGATCGGCATCGCCGCGTGCCGCACGACGCAGGCGGCCGCGACCTCGCACGTCGTCCCCGGCGGCGACGCCGGCCGCGGCAAGGAGGCGATCGTCGCCTATGGCTGCGGCTCCTGCCACAACATCCCGGGCGTCTCGGGCGCGCACGGCATGGTGGGGCCGCCGCTGGATCACTTCGCGCAGCGGTCCTTCATCGCCGGCGAGGTGCCGAATACCGGCGACTTCCTGATCCGCTGGATCACGGTGCCGCAGTCCATCGAGCCGGGCACCGCCATGCCGAACCTCGGCGTGTCGGACGGACGTGCCCGGGACATCGCTGCGTACTTGATGACTCTGCACTGACCCCAG
>JAICWE010000015.1 GCA_025934955.1 Gemmatimonadales bacterium
CCGCCCACCGTGTCCACCACGTTGTCGTAGATCCGGCCGCGGAACATCGGCACCTCCATGAGGAAAACGGGCGCCGCTCAGCCGGTCGCGGCCGCCGCGCGCGCTGCCGCCGCCGCCACCAGCGCCGACTCGGCGCCGGCCCGCGCGCCGCCCCCTGCGATCGTCGCGATTCCGAAGCCGAGGCCGCGGAGCGGATTGCTCCAGGCGATGGCACCGGTCGCCGCGTCGAGGCAGAATGCCGAGCCGCCCGTCGTGGCGACAAGCCGCCCGGCATCGAGCACCAGCAGCACCGCGCCGCTGCCCTTGAGACGAGTGCGCCACCGCTCGCTGCCGGTGGCGCGATCGAGGGCGACGACATGGCCGCGGATGCCGATGAAGACGAGACTCTGCATGCTAGCGGGACGGTGAGCGCATCGGTCGAGGTTACGGCCGCCCGGTGTGAGCGTCAAGCGCCGAACGCGGCGCGACCGTTACGCGGGCCGCAGCATCGCCGCGAGCTGGAGCAAGGCGTCGTGGCCCCACGAACCGCGATCGTGCACCGCGCGAGCGGCCGGGGGCAGCGCCGCCGCGCCGATGCGCGCCCCGACCATCGCGCCGGCCATGGCGCCGGTCGTGTCGGTATCACCGCCCGCCGCGATCGCGGTGGCGACCGCCCGAGGCCACGCGTCCGCATGGCGGAGCGCGGCATAGAGCGCCCAACAGACGCTGGGCAGCACGTGGGCGGTGACGCCGGAGTACTCGCGCGGTGCCAGAGGATCGAGTCCGAGCCGCACCAGCCGCGCGCTCGCCTTGCCCGGCTCGAGCGGCAGCAGCGCGGTCACTTCGAGCAGCGCGCTCGCGGTGTCGCGGTCGAGCGGCCTGACATACGCCGCCACACGGGCCGGAATCGCCGCGGGGTCGGCGTCGGCGCTCGCGAGGAGCCGCGCCGCGAGAGCGATCGCCGCGGCGCCTGCGGCGCACGCCGGGTGGCGGTGGGTGATCCGCGCCTGCTCGCTCGCCACGGCGAGCAGGCGCTCGCCGCCGAAGAGGAGCCCGAGCGGTGCCGCGCGCATGGCGGCGCCGTTGCCGGCGTAGTCGGCCGGCGCCGCCGCGTCCGCGAGTGACACCCCCGCATGCAGGCGCAGGGCGGCACCCCGTGTTCCCGGCCCGGCGCCCACGTCATGGCCGGCGGCGAAGAGGGCCGCGAGGCGCGCGGCGAACGCCGCCGCCTGCCACTGGCCGCAGTCGGCGATCGAGCGCAACAGCTCGCGGGCCTGCTGGGTGTCGTCGGAGTACTGGCCGGCGCGGTACGGATGGCGCGCGCGGATGGCGGAGGAATCGAGCGGGCCGGCGGTCAGGCCGGCGGCGTAGCGGGCCGCCTCGGGTGGATCGAGCGCTTCCACCGCGAAGCCAAGCGCGTCCCCGAGGGCGAGACCGAGGAGCGAACCTGCAAGCGCCGGGTCGGGTGGGTCAGGAGACGAGCGGCTCGACATCCCGCCCGCAGTAGCGGCACACCTTTGCCCGGGCCAGAATGCGCTCGGCGCAGTACGGGCAGTCGCGCTCCTCGCGCGGCGCGGCGAGCGCCGGTTCGCCGGACGGCGCGACAACGGCGGGGGCCGCGGCGCGCGCGCTGTCGAGCGAGACGATCTGCGCCTGCACCTGGCGGCGGAACTCCATCGGCGCGGCGATCAGCGGAAACGCCTCGTGGGTGCCGCCGGTGCCGATCACGGTGATCGTGCCGTAGTTGAAGACGCGGGCCCAGAGATGCTGATCCACGCCGATCGCCTCGATCTTCGAGAGCAGCGTCTCCAGTGAGTCGCGGCCGATGAAGCCCACCTTGATGAGCACCCGCTTGTCGGTCACGGCAAACTCCGACGACGTGCGCCGGATCCACGGCCCGATCGCGGCGAGCAGCGCGAGCGCGCCGAGCGCGGCGGCGGGTCCCCACCAGTACTGGTATCGGGGCCGCGGCCAGTACCACAACAGCACCGCCGCGGCGATCGCGAGAATCGCGAGCACGACGGCGCCGCTGAAGATGATCCAGTGCAGGTGGGCGCGATACACCACCCGCTCGCCCGGCAGCAGGTGCTTCGTCACATAGGACATCGCCCGAAGCTAGCGCCGGCCGGCGCGCCGTACCAGAGCGGCCGGCCGGATCAGCGCACCGTATGTACGTGACCGCCGGCCGGGTGCGGCCGGTGATCGCGTCCGCTGCGACGCGCCCCGATCGCCGCCACTTTGTTCAGGGCGACTATCGTCGGAGGCCGGATGGAGCAGCGGAAGCCCCGGGGCGGGCCGAGCATCGTGCTGCTGATGAGCGGGGACCGGCGGCTGCGGGATGCGTTGCGCCGCGCGGTGGCGGTCCATCACCTCCAGCTGGTGCACGCCACGGCCGCCCTCGCCGGGCTCGAGCTGCTCCAGCGATTCAGCGAGACGTTTCGATTGGCGGTGGTGGACACCGACATCACCGGTCTCCCGGGAAGCGTGGTGATGGAGACGCTGCGGCAATTCCGGCCGGAGCTGCCGGTGGTGTGCCTCAGCGGCCGCCGTGCGCTGGCCGGCGCACTCGCCGGCCGGTGCCTCGGCCGGCCGATCGACGAAGCGCGACTCACGCAGGCGATCGGGTCGGCGCTGCGTGGCGGGGGCCCGCCGCCCGACGATTGGGCGCCCCTCGCGGGGCCCGGCGCGATTGCGCGAGCCCACGAGTGCTTCCGGGTGTCCGGCGATCTGGTGGAGGCGGCTCTCGAGCTTGCCCGCGGCATGCCGGTCGAGCCGGAGGAGGATGGGGCCGGTCCGGTCTAGGAGTCCTTCCGCGGCGTGCCGCGGGGCGCGTCCTTCCGGTCGGCCGCGCCGCGGAGCGCCCGGCTCACCCGCGCCAGCAGCTCGTCGCGGGTGAACGGCTTGGCGAGGAACAGCACGTTAGGCGACTCCAGGCCCTCGCGCACCAGCACCTCGGCGGAGTACGCCGACATGAAGACGACCGCCGTCGCGGGCCACCGCTCGCTGATGATGCGGACCAGGTCAACGCCGCTCATTTCCGGCATGACCACGTCCACGATGACGAGATCGACGCGGCCGGCCGCCATCGCCAGTACCTCCAGCGCTTCGACCGCGCTCGCCGCCTCGAAGACGCGGTAGCCGGCCTCCGAGAGCAGCCGGAATGCGAGCCGGCGCACGATGCCGACGTCGTCCACGACGAGAACGGCCTGGGAGCCGGCGAGGCTGGAGCTTCGAAACAACTCACTGTTCATGGCGGCCGTACGCGGTGGAAGATCAGGAGGAGCGGACGCATCCGGGATGCGGGCGCCGATTGCCTCTATTGCTGCGGTGCCGGACCGGCGGGCGCGGTGCGCTACGTCACGACGGCGGGAGGCGCTGACCCTCCAATAATGCGCCGGCGGCGGGCCCCGTCAACCCGGCGGGTGCGGTCCGCCGGGCAGCGGAGCCGAGCGTTAGGCGGGGGAACCGGGCGGCGGCCTCGCCTCCGCGGGGGAGGCGGGCCCGCCCCCGGCCAGCGGACAGGGTGGGATTCGAACCCACGAGACCCTTGCGGGCCCACCGGTTTTCGAGACCGGCTCCTTCAGCCACTCGGACACCTGTCCCGGGCGCCGCGCGTTCGTCCGCTGCGGCGGCGGGAAGTCTACATCAGGGGCGCCCCCGCATCTAGGTCTCGCGCCGCGGCACGAAGAACCGCTTCAGCAGTTCGGCGCACTCCGCTTCCATGAACCCGCCCATCACGTCCGGACGGTGGTTGAGCCGCGGCTCGCGCAGGATGTCGTACACCGAGCCGGCCATCCCCCAGCGGGCGTCATGGGCGCCGTAGATGACTCGCGCCACCTTGGCGAGCACGATGGCGCCGGCGCACTGCGCACACGGCTCGAGCGTCACGTACATCGTGGCCTCACGGAGGCGGCCGGCGCCGCCGTTGCCGCAGGCGCGCTGGATCGCGAGCAGCTCGGCGTGCGCGGTGGGATCGTGGCGCTGGATGGTCTCGTTGCAGGCCTCGGCCAGGGTCTCGCCCTCGTGCACGATGACGCAGCCGACCGGTATCTCCTCGCGCACCGCCGCGGCCCGCGCCAGCCGGAGCGCCGCCTCCATTCCCATGAGATCCGCGGGCGACGGCGTGCCCCTACGCACTGGCGGCCTCGAGCGGCGTCCCGGCGCGGCTGAACTGGAGTCCCGCGCCGTTGCGCTCGACGACGATGGTATCGCCGTCGTGGTAGCGGCCCTCCAGCACCTCCATGGCGATCGGATTCTGCAACTCCCGCTGGATGACCCGCTTGAGCGGCCGGGCGCCGTACACCGGGTCGTAGCCCTGGTTGGCCAGCAGCTCGCGCGCTTCCGGCGTGACGCGGAGATGCAGGTGCCGCGCGCCGAGCAGCTTTTCCAGTCCGGCGAGCTGCAGGGCGACAATGTGATTGAGGTCGTCGCGGGTGAGCCGGCGGAACACGATGACGTCGTCCACCCGGTTGAGGAACTCGGGACGGAAGTGCTGGCGCAGCTCCCCCCGCACCCGCGCCTCCACCGCACGCCACTCCTCCTCGGTGTCGGTGGTCCCCGCCTCGACGATGTACTGGCTCCCGATATTTGACGTCATGATGATGACGGTGTTCCGGAAGTCCACCACGCGGCCCTGGCTGTCGGTGAGGCGGCCGTCGTCGAGGATCTGGAGCAGGATGTTGAAGATATCGGGGTGTGCCTTCTCGATCTCGTCGAACAGGATGACGCTATACGGCCGCCGCCGCACCGCCTCCGTGAGCTGCCCACCCTCCTCATAGCCGACGTAGCCCGGCGGCGCGCCGATCATCCGCGCCACCGAGTGCTTCTCCATGTACTCCGACATGTCGAGCCGCACCATCGCGCGCTCGTCGTCGAAGAGGAACTCGGCGAGCGCGCGCGCCGTCTCGGTCTTGCCCACGCCGGTGGGGCCGAGAAAGATGAACGAGCCGGTGGGGCGATTGGGATCCTGAAGCCCCGCGCGGCTCCGCCGCACCGCGTTCGCGACCGCGGTTACCGCCGCCTCCTGGCCCACCACGCGCCGCGCCAGCTCGGCCTCGAGCCTGGTGAGCCGCGCCCGCTCGCTCTCGAGCATGCGCGAGACCGGAATGCCGGTCCACTTCGCCACGATCTGGGCGATATCTTCCGCGTCCACCTCTTCCTTCAGGTACTTCGCCGTCGCCTGCACCTCGGCGAGGCGGCCCTGCTGCTCACCGAGCTTCTGCTCCAGCTCGGGGATCCTGCCGTAGCGCAGCTCGGCGGCCTTCTGGAGATCGCCGTGGCGGGTGGCCTGATCCACCTCGGTGCGGAGCGCCTCGACCTGCTGCTTCATGCTCTGGATTTCCTGAATCGTGCTCTTCTCGCTCTGCCACTGCGCCTTCATGCCGGCGCTCCGCTCCTTGAGCGCGCTGATCTCCTGCTCCACCGTCGCCAGGCGCTCGCGGCCGGCCTTGTCCTTTTCCTTCAGCAGCGCCTGGCGCTGGATCTCGAGCTGCACGATGCGGCGCTCGACCTCGTCGATCTCCTGCGGCAGCGAGTCGATCTCGATGCGGAGGCGGCTGGCCGCCTCGTCCACCAGGTCGATCGCCTTGTCCGGCAGGAAGCGGTCCCCGATGTAGCGGTCCGAGAGCGTGGCGGCGGCGACGAGCGCGTTGTCGGTGATGCGGACGCCGTGGTGCACCTCGTACTTCTCCTTGAGGCCACGGAGTATCGCGATGGTATCGGCCACGCTGGGCTCGCCGACCAGCACCGGCTGGAAGCGGCGCTCCAGCGCCGGGTCCTTCTCGATGTGCTTGCGGTATTCGTCCAGCGTCGTGGCGCCGATCACGTGCAGCTCACCCCGGGCGAGCGGCGGCTTGAGCATGTTGCTCGCGTCCACCGCGCCTTCCGCGGCGCCGGCGCCGACGATGGTGTGCAGCTCGTCGATGAAGGTGATGTACTTCCCCTCGCTCTCGGTCAGCTCCTTCACCACCGCCTTGAGCCGCTCCTCGAATTCGCCCCGGAACTTGGCGCCGGCCAGGAGCTGGCCGATGTCGAGCGCCACCAGCTCGCGATTGCGCAGCGACTCCGGGACGTCGCCGTTGACGATGCGCTGCGCGAGCCCTTCGACGATCGCGGTCTTCCCCACGCCAGGCTCGCCGATCAGCACCGGATTGTTCTTGGTTCGGCGGGAGAGCACCTGCATGACGCGACGCACCTCCTCGTCGCGGCCGATGACCGGATCGAGCTTTCCCTGCCGCGCCTGCTCGGTGAGGTTGCGGGTGTAGCGGGCCAGCGCCTGGTACTTCCCCTCCGGGCTCTGGTCGGTGACGCGATGGGCGCCGCGCACCTCCTCGAGCGACCGCCGCAGCGCATCGGCCGACACGCCCAGTGCGCTGAGCAGCTCGCGCGCGCTGGTGCCGCGCTCCTCCGCCAGCGCCAGGAGCAGGTGTTCGGTCGAGACGTACGCGTCGCCCATCCGCTTCGCATCCGCCTCGGCGCGGTCGAACACCTTGTTCAGCTCGCGGCTGAAGGTCGGCTCGGCGCCGCCGGACTGCGTGGGGAAGCGCGCGATCTCGCGCTCGAGCGCGTCGCGCAGCGCGGCGACGTTGAGCCCGGCCTTCTGCAGCAGCGGCTGCACCACGCCCTCGTCCTGCGCCAGGAGCGCGGCGAGGAGGTGTGCATCGTTCACCACCGGATTGCCGCGACGGCGGGCGTCCTCACCGGCGTCGCGGAAGGCCTCCTGGGCCTTGATCGTCAGTCGCTCTGGCCGAATCATCGGAACTCCAATTCCACGGGACCTGCCCTCAAGCTTGGAAACGTCGCCGCGCGATGGCAAGCGGCAAGCCGGGAATGTCCGCCGCAATGGCAGAAAAGACGAGGGCCGCTCGACGCGGCCCTCGTCATTTTTCGCTCGTCACTCGTCGCTGGACGATCATCTTCCGGGTGAATCGCTGCCCATCCACCGTCAGCTGGGAGTAGTACACTCCCGGCGTCACCTCGCGCTGGCCGTCGAGATACTTCCCGTCCCACGTCGCGCGGTACTCGCCGCAGCGGAGCCGGATTCCGTCGAGCACGACCGGCGGCTCTCCCGGAAGCATCGGGATCGCCACCACCTGCACCAGCACGTTGTACACCTTCAGGCTGACCATGGGCTGGTGGCCCTTGCTGCAGACCTCCGGCGCGATCGTGAACGGGATCGTCGTGGACGGAAAGAACGGGTTGGGGGTGTTCTCCTTCAGCTCGACACTCGGGCCGGGAGCGGCCTGCGACTGCGTGGGAGTCTGGGCCCGCAACGCCGACGCCGTTCCCGCCAGAAGCACGAGCCACCACCCCGTCCACACACGGCGGACCATGGGGCTCCTCTTCGGACAAAGTCAGAGTTGCGGGGGCGACACCTCCGGGAGATCGCTGCGACGCATCGGGCTGGTGCTGGTGGATGCCCAAACATGCCGGGCGCGCGCGGCCGGTGTCAAGCGCCGGCTGCGGCCCGTGGACCGAGCCGCCGCGCCTCGCCCACCCGCACCGTCACACCGCGGCGATCGCTCCACTCCAGCAGCGGAATGATGAACTTGCGACTGGCGCCGGTGGCGTCACGGAGCGCCGCCGGGGTGATCTCGCCGACGGCGGCCACGTCACGCAACACCTGGACGAACCGCTCCAGCGCCTCGCGCGCGTAGTAGCGATCCCGCTCCACCGCCTCGAGCCGGCCAGCCGCCGCTGCGCTTCGAAGGATCGCGGCCACGTCGCGCCGGCCGAGCGCCGTCTCCAGCTCCGGCACGCTGGGGGGCGTGAGCCCCGCGCGAGCCACCTCGTCCACCACCCGCGCCATGTCGGCCTCACCGGCCACCGCGCGCGGTGCGAAGCCCGGCAACGCCGCGAATCCGTCGGCCAGCACCAGCTTCCGCGCCACCGCGAGCTGGGCTATGGCGGCCTCCGCCATCCACGGCGGCTCGGGGAGCGAGCGGCGCAGCGTCTCCACCGATGCACCCCGCTCCGTGGGATGCGTTCGGTGATACGCGCGGACGTGCTCGACCGCTGCCAGGCCCGCGTCGTCGAGCACGGCCGCGAGCGCCACCCGATCGCCGATGCTGCGAAGGCGGATGTCGCCTGCGACGAGCGGGCCGACCTCGGCGGGCGTGAGCCCCGAGAGGATCGGGAGCAGCGCGCGGTCGACGCCGCCCTGCCGGCGGCGAAGCAGCGCGCCGATGCGCGTCGCCGCGTCCGCCGCGGCGAGCGCGCCGTCGGGACGGCGGGCGCGACGCGGCGGCGCCGGGTCGAGCACCCGCCCGCCGCCGATCGTGACCACCGGGCTGAAGCTCCGCAGCACGAAGCGATCGCCACCGCGTGCCACCACGGGCGTCTCGAGTGCCAGTCGCACCAGGCCACCGTCGCCCGGGGCGATCGCTCCGGTGCCCGACACCCGCGCGAGCACCTGCGCCGTGCCGAGGTGGACCCGCACGCGGGTGCGCGGCGCGAGCGGCCGCGGCGCATCGTGCGCCAGGGTGATCTCGGCGTCGAGCGCGGTACTCGCGGCCCATGGCGCGTCGGCGGCGACCACGGTCTCGCCGCGGCCTGCGTCGCTCCGCTCGACGCCGGAGAGTCCGAGCGCGATGCGCGCGCCCGGCTCGGTCCGCTCGGCGGCGGCGCCGTGGCTCTCGATCGAGCGCACCCGTGCCTCGATTCCTGCGGGCAGGAGCCGGACGTGATCGCCGGGGCGGGCGCAGCCGCTCCACGCCGTGCCGGTGACCACGGTGCCGGTGCCGGCGATGGTGAAGGCGCGGTCCACCGGCAGCCGGAAGAGATCGTCGCGCGCGCGGGGCCGCACGCGAGCGGCGGCCGCGCCCAGGCGAGCGCGCAGCTCGTCCAGACCGAGCCCGCTCCGGGCCGACACCGCCAGCGGCGGCTCGAACGCGACCGCCGACGTCGCCACCCACTCGGCGACCTCGGCGAGCATGAGCTCGAGCCAGTCGGGCTCGGCGAGATCCGCCTTGGTGACGACCGGAATGCCTGACGGGACCTCGAGCTGCTCCAGCACCAGCAGGTGCTCGCGGGTCTGCGGCATGATGCCTTCGTCGGCCGCGACGACGAGCAGCGCCACGTCCACACCGGACGCGCCCGCCACCATGGTCCGCACGAAATCCTCGTGGCCCGGCACGTCCACCACGCCGGCGACGATGCCGCCCGGCAGCGGCAGCGGTGCGAAGCCCAGGTCGATGGTGATGCCGCGGCGCTGCTCCTCCGCGTGGCGGTCCATCGCGCGGCCGGTGAGGGCGGTCACCAGCGCCGACTTGCCGTGGTCGATGTGGCCCGCGGTGCCGATGATCACGCCACCGTCCACGGGCGCCGCAGCCAGAACTCGAGCGCCGGCAGCTCGGCGCCTTCGCCGAGGTGGAAGCGGATGTAGCGGGAGAGGAGCCGGCGGTGCGACGCCGCGTGGCGCTGGTCGAGAAGCGGCAGCTCGCCGGCGGGATCGAGCAGCGCGGTGAGGTCGGCGCGGGCGTCCGGCGGCAGACTGCTGGCGCCGTGCCGGGCGGCGCACGCGGCGCAGAGCGCGCCGCCTTCGCGGGTATTGAACGGCAACGCGCCATCGGGCGGCAACGGCTGCCCGTCGCGGGCGCAGCTCTCGAGCGCCGGCGCGAAGCCGAGCACGCTGACCAGCCGCCAGAGCGTGCGGAGCGCGATCTGGTCGAGCGCGGCGGGCGGGGTCACCTCGAGCAGGCCGAGCGCGTCGCGCAGCAGATCGTAGCTCGCCGCGTGCGGATCGGCCGGCGCGAAGCGCAGCATGACCTCCGCCAGCGCGCTGGCCGCGGCGTAGCGCCCCACATCGGCGGCGAGGCCGACGGGAACGCGCGTGATGTCGAAGGCGGTGAGAACGTGCAGCTCGCGGTGCTCCTTGGTGAGGAGCTGCGCCACGCCGTCGCTCAGGAGTTGCAGCGCCGCGCCGAAGCGGCTCCGGGGCCGGAGAGCACCTTTGGCGATCGCGCTCTGCACCCCCAGCTCGCGGGTGGCGAGCCGGACGATCTTCGACGTCTCGCCGTAGCGAAGCGCGCTCAGCACGATCGCCGGCGTGGTGACCAGGGTCATGCCGAAATCTATGCGCGCTCAGTAGCCGACCTGCGCTCCGGCGTAGATCCCTCGCCCGGGCGTCCGGAAGCCCACGACCGACGCGTAGTCCTTGTCGAACAGGTTCTCCGCGCGAAGCGTGAGCGTGACCGACGGCCGGCCCGGCCCACGGCGCACCAGGTCCGCCGTCGCGGCGACGTCCACCGTCGCGTAGGCCGGAAGCGTCACCCGCGCCGAGGGAAACTGCGCAAAGTCGATGTCCTCCCGCGCGCCGACCGCGTTCACGTCGAGCGCGAGCGTCGCACGGCGGAGCCCGAGCCACCGAAGACCGACGCGCCCCGAGTGCGCGGGCCGGCGGATGAGGTGCTGCCCTTCCGCGATCACCGACCCCGGATCGGTGCTGCCGCCCGCGTCGGTGACGCGTGTGGCGAGCCAGGTGTGCTCCGCGCTCACCCGCAGGTCGGCGGGCAGCGCCGCGGCGAGCTGGAGCTCGATGCCGTGCGCGTTTGCGCCGGCGACGTTCCGGTAATTCGGCTGGCCGGGCGTGGCGTTGGTGAACTGGATCAGATCCCGGAAGTGTTGGTCGAAGTACGTGGCGCCCACGGTGGCGCGGCCGCGCAGGAGCGGCTGCTCGATGGCGGCCTCCCACGTGGTCGCACGCTCCGGCGTCAGCGCCGGATTGCCGACCTCGAACGCGGAGTTGGCGAAGTTCTCCTCGAAGGACGGCGCCTTGAACGCGGTGCCGGCGGTCGCGCGGAGCCGCGTGCCGGTGGCGAACCGGTACGCCGCTCCGGTACGCCAGGTCCGGAAGGTGCCGAACGCGCTGTTGTGGTCCAGGCGTCCGCCCACCGTGACGTTGAGCGCGCCCACCGGCTGGAGCAGCGCCTGGACGTACCCGCTCGTGGTGTGGCGATGGCGCGGGTCGAGTGTCGGCGCCTCGGTGGTGTCGTCGAGTCCGGGCGTGAAGCCGAGCGTGACGCGGCGATCGCGCTCCAGCTCGAGCGCGCTGCCTGCGGTGAGCGTCACGGCCGCGATGGGCGACGCGATGACGCGGAGGTCCGCGCTCCTCCGCGAGAGCGTGTAATCGCTGCGCTGCGATGGCTGCGGGTCGAACTGGTCGCGGTCGGTGGAGTAGCCGCCGGAGGCGTCGTGCGAGGCGAGGGCCAGTCGCGCCACCACGCTCCCGCCGAATTGATGTCCCGCGTCGAGCCCGGCGGTGATGCTGCGCTCGTGCGTGAGCTGGGTGCTGTCGCTCGGCACCCCGCTGAAATCCGTGGGGAAGTGGGAGTGATTGTCGGCGAACCGGCCGGTGAGCGACACATCGTTCCGCCGGCCGAGGGACGAGTGCAGCGCGCCGCTCGCGACGGTGTTGCCATACTGATCGTTGAAATCATAGATGCCGTCGCTGTGATGCCGCGCCAGGTCGGCGGACCAGCCGAAGCCGCCGCTCCCGCCGTCGGCGCCCAAGCTCCCCCGCGCGCTGCCGAAGCTGCCGCCCTCGCCGCCCGCGTGCAGGTGGGTGCCGGTGCCGCCCCGACGGGTGAAGACCTGGACCACGCCCGCGACCGCGTCGGAGCCGTACAGCACGCTCGCGGGGCCGCGCACCACCTCGATCCGCTCGACGTTGTCGGTCGTGAGACTGGAGAAATCGTACAGGCCGCCGGGCTGATTCACCGGCACACCGTCCACCAGCACCTTCACGTAGCGGCTCTCGCCGCCGCGGAGGAAGAGCGACGTCACGCCGCCGAACGAGCCCTGCCGCACGACCGCCGCGCCGGGCACATCCCGCAGCGCGTCGGCCACGGTGGCGAGGCCGCGCTCGCGCAGCTCGTCTCCGGTGATCACCGTGACGGACGAGGTCACCTTGTCGGCCGCGGTCGGCAGCCGCGTCGCGGTGACGACGACCGGTGGAAGCAGCACCGTATCGCGCTGCTGGGCCGCGACGGAGGAGGCGCCGCAGGCCGCGAGGCCGAGCAGGGCGGCGAACGATCGAACGGCGGGTCGGCGGGGCGACATGGGACCGCGGCTCCTGGGGTGAAGGGACCCGCTCACGACGCCGGCTCGCCCGGGCGGAGCGGAACGACCTGCGGCGCGCCGTCGCACCACGTCGTGACGGCGACCGGCCAGTGAAAGACCTGCTCCAGCGCCTCGCGGCGGAGCACCTCACCGGGCGAGCCCGACGCGACCAGTCGGCCGCGGCCGAGCAGCAGCAGGCGACTGGCGTAGCGCGCGGCGATGTTGAGCTGGTGGGTGACGACGAGCGCGCCCAATCCGCCGTTCACCAGTGCCGCGATCAGCTCGAACAACTCCATCTCGTGCCGCACGTCGAGCGACGCGGTCGGCTCGTCGAGCACCAGCGCGCGGGGCGCCTGCGCCAGCGCGCGGGCCACGCGGACCCGCTGCCATTCACCGCCGGACAGCGCGTCGCTCGAGCGATCGCGCAGCGACCAGGCGTCGCACTGCTCCAGTGCGGCGCGCACCGCCGCGCGGTCCTCCGCCGACGCGGCGGCGAGCGGGCCCAGTCGCGCGTAGCGGCCGAGCATGACGACGTCCTCCACCACGAGCGGGAACGCCGGCTCCTCGCGCTGGCTCACCACACCGATCACCCGCGCCAGCTCCCGCCGCGACCAGCTCCCGATCGAGCGGCCGAGCACCAGTGCGTCGCCGCCGTCGAGCGGCACCAGGCCGAGCAGTGCGCGGAGCAGCGTGGTCTTGCCACAGCCGTTGGGGCCCACGACGGCGACGAGCTCCCCCGGGGCGAGCGTCATGCTCACATCGGCCAGCGCCGGCTCCGCGCCGCCGGAGTAGCGGACGGTGACACCACGCGCCTCGAGCATCACACCAGCGTCCGCCGGAGGAGCACGGCGAAGAGCGGCACGCCGACGAGCGCGGTCACCACGCCGGCCGGCAGCTCGAGCGGGCGCACCGCGGTGCGCGCCACCGCGTCGGCGAGCACGAGAAAGACGCCGCCGCCGAGAAACGCCAGCGGCAGCACGCTGCCGTGCAGCGGCGACCAGAGCCGTCGCACCGCGTGCGGCACCGCGAGGCCGACGAAGCCGATGATGCCGCACGTCGCCACACTCGCCGCCGTCAGGAGCGACGCCGCGAGATAGACGATGCGCTTGGTGCGCTCGACGTCGATGCCCAGGTGCAGCGCGGGCTCCTCGCCCAGGCTCAGCAGGTCGAGAGAACGGGCCTGGGCCAGCAGCACGAGGGTCGGCAGGACGGCGTAGCCGGAGAAGACGGCGAGCGCGTGCCACGACGCGGCGGAGAATCCGCCGAGCAGCCAGAGCATCGCGTTCCGCAGCTCCGCCGCGGGCGCGAGCGAGATGACGGCGCTCATCACCGCGCTCGCGAACGCGCCGACGACGACGCCGGCGAGCAGCAGCACGCGGGCATCGAGCCGCCTGCCGGCGACGACCGCGAGCCGGTACACCAGCGCGACCGCGACGAGCGCACCGACGAAGGCGGCGAGCGGCACCGCCCACGCGCCCCCGAGATGCAGCGCGATCGCGATGACGGCACCGAGGCCGGCCCCGCCGGAGAGGCCGAGCAGATAGGGATCGGCGAGCGGGTTCCGCACCACCGCCTGCAACCCCGCCCCGGTGATCGCGAGCGTGCCGCCGACGAGAAACGCGAGCAGCGTCCGCGGGAGCCGGATCTCCCGCACGATCACGCCCGCCGGCGCATCGGCGCGGCCGAGCGCATGCCACACCGCCTTCGGCGCGAGTGGCACCGGGCCCACGGCGATGCCCAGGAGCAGCGTCGCCGGAACCAGCAGCAGGAGCAGCGCGGTCCGTGCGCGCATCAGCGGGCCCCGGCCGCGGCGGTGGGCGCCACGGCGGAGAGTTGTGCGGTGAGCCGGCGAATGGCGTCCGCGGCGCGGGGCGTCGGGCGGTTGAACTCGGAGCCGCTGATCAGGATGATCCGGCGCTCGCGCGCAGCCCGCACCGACTGCCACTCCGGCCGGCCGACGAAGCGGGGCGGCGCGTCACTCAGCGCGAGGATCACGTCGGGATCGCGCGCGGCCACTGCCTCGGTGCTCACGGTGCCGGACGACGCGGCGATGTCGTCGAAGAGGTTGCGGCCGCCGGCGCGCTCGATCAGCTCGGTGAGATAGCTCCCCCGCCCCACCGTCGTCGGCGGCTGATCCCATACGAGGAGAAACACCGACGGCCGGTGTGGGCCCGGCGTAACCGTAGCGGCGGCCACGTCGCGGGTGTACGCGGCGGCGAGTGAGTCGGCCGAGGCGACGTGCCCGGTCAGCGAGCCGAGGAGCCGGGCGAGCCGCGGCACATCGGAGAGACGATCGGTCGCCAGACGGAGCGCGGGAATGCCCAGCGCGCGGAGCCGGATCGCGACCTCGCCGTTCTGGGCCGAGTTGTAGAGCAGGACGAGATCGGGGCGGTTCGCGACGATGGCCTCCAGGCTCGGGTTGATGCCGTCACCCAGGCTCGGCACCTTGAGCGCGGCGGCGGGATAGTCGCACCAGGTCGTCCGGCCGATGACGCTCGCGCCGGCGCCGAGATCGAAGAGGAGCTCCGTGGTGGCGGGAATCAGCGATGCGATGCGGTGGGCCGGACGCGCGACACGCACCGTGTCTCCGGCGTCGTCCACGATCCGCGTGCCGGGTGCGGCCGATGCCACGGGCGCACGCTCGGCCGCGCGGCAGCCCGCGAAGCCGAGCACGAGCGCCGCGAGCGACAGCGATGCCGGCCGGCGGAGCGGTGCGACGAGATGTCGGAAAATGAAGCCGCCCATCTTCGGGGCAGATCGAAGATGGGCGGGACCGGCGCGGCCGCGCGCAGGGATGCGCGCCGGCAGCAGGAGCACTGGTCACGCCACCGTCCCCTCCCCCGAGGGTTGTGTGGTGGCGCGAACGGAGAGGTCTCCTGGCTTCGGGCCTCCGCTCGCCTTCCCAGGACACCAGCTCCCAGTGGCTCGGTGAGCGGAGCACCGCCGTCGGCTGCGCGCGTCCGGATCTGCGCGACTGGCGACGATGGTTGCCCGTTACAGTGGCGGGGCCGCGCCGGACTTGCACCGGCTTCCGAGCGTCCGCGTTCGCAGGTACGTCAGTTGTCGAACTCGCGGCTAAGCTATGAGGTCCCGCCGCCGGTCGCAAGAGCATCGCGCAGCGCCGCCTTGAGCCGCGCGCGTTCCGCCTCGTAGCGCGCCCACTCCTCCGGCGCCACGTCACCCTCGCGTCCGGCGTACCGCGCGTCGAGCTCGGCGACGGCGTCGAGCGCGGCGGCGGCGGGGCCTTCCTCGCGCGGAGCGTCCGGTGCGATGCGGGGTGGCGTGCGTCGCAGCAACCCCCAGCCGAGTCCGAGGAGCGCGAGCGCCGACACGCCCACCAGCGCCACGAGCAGCCAGCGCGCTGTGCGCCGCGCGCCGCCGGGCAGCGCGATCGCGAGCACCTCGCCCGCGCGGGCCTTGCCGGTGTAACGGCGATAGGTACGGCCGCGGATCGCCTGCGAATCGGCAAAGGCGAGCTGCCCCGGTGTCACCCGCGCCGCGCGCTCCTCCAGCATCACGTTGACCGACGGCGTGCTCTGGTCGAACGGCACGCGCCACGTGCTCACGTCGCCCGGGATCGCGTAGGTGAGCATGAGCTGCTTCTGTCCCGGCGGAATCGGTGCGACGACGACGATGCTGTCGCCGCGGCGGCTGACCTGGTCGGGCGAGAAGTCACCCTCGCCCACGTCGAAGCCGAGAATGCCGGGCGGCAGCTCGATCGCCCAGGTGCCGGTGATGGTGTCGCGGGCGACGCGGGTGCGCTGGCCGGTGTTTTCCAGCACGATCAGCTCGAGCACCGCGCGAGTGCCGTCCTCCGCCGGCCGGCTGATCACGAGGTGCCGCGCCGCGATGCCGACCGGCGCCGTGCTCGACGTGTCCGCCACGAAGATGATGACGCCGGTGTCGGGCAGCGCGGGGTTGGTGTGCACCGGCGAGGAGAAGTACTCGATGCCGGCGTACCGCGCGCTCAGGAGGTAGATCGCCGACGTGTCCGGCGCGAAGCGGAAGCGGAAGCGACCGGTCGCGTCGGAGACGGTCGAGTCCACCGGCCCCTGCGCCTCCCGGCCGATCCGGTGCAGCACCACGCGCGCGCCGGCGACAGCGACGGTGTCGCCTCCCGCCGCCCGCAGGACCCGTCCCTCAGCGCGGGTGAGCGCGGCGTTCTGGGCGCGCGCGGCGGGTGCCGCGAGCGCGAGCGTCAGCGCGGCGAAGGCCGCCTTCGCGGCCGCCTTATGGATTGAACTTGCCAAAGTCCTGCGGATCGAGCTTTTCGAGGTACTGCTTGAGCTGACTCGGATCGAGCGCGGTGTCCGGGCTCGGCGGCTCGTCGGTCTCGACGCCGGACTGATCGAGCAGCTGCTCGCTGGTGAAGATCGGCGCGTGCATGCGGAGCGCGAGCGCGATGCTGTCCGAGGGGCGGGCGTCCACCTGGAAGACGTGATCGTCGCGGCGGATCAGCAGCTCGGCGAAGTAGGTGTTTTCCTTGACCGCGCTGATCACGACGCGGCGCAGGTCGCCGCCCAGGCCCACGAGGATCTGCTTGAGCAGATCGTGCGTCAGCGGCCGCTGCGCCTTCACGCCTTGGAGCTCCATGGCGATGGCGCTGGCCTCGGCCGGCCCGATCCAGATCGGGAGCACCCGGGAGCCGCCCTTCTCGCGGAGGAGCACGACCGGTGTATTGGTGCTGCGGTCGAGGCCGAGGTGGGCGACGGTGACTTCGATCATGCGGGCCCGACTGCCGTCAGCCGACGGCGGAGAGAAGATCCTTCACCCGGTCGGTCTCCTCCCAGGTGAAGAGATCGACCTTCTGCTTGCCGTAGCGCGCCGTGCGCGGCGCCCGACCGAAGTGACCGTACGCGGCGGTGCTTCCGTAAATTGGCCGCTTGAGACGAAGGGCGTCAATGATGCCGGCCGGCGTGAGGTCGAACACCTCGCGCACCGCGCGCTCGAGCGCGGCGTCCGGCACGCGGCCGGTGCCGAAGGTGTCCACCATCACCGAGACCGGCTGCGCCACGCCGATGGCGTAGGCCGCCTGCACCTCGCAGCGGCGCGCCAGCTTCGCCGCGACGATGTTCTTGGCCACCCAGCGGAGCGCGTACGCCGCCGACCGATCCACCTTCGACGGATCCTTGCCGCTGAACGCGCCGCCGCCGTGCCGCGCCATGCCGCCGTAGGTGTCCACGATGATCTTCCGGCCGGTGAGCCCCGCGTCACCGTGGGGCCCGCCGATCACGAAGCGACCGGTCGGGTTCACCAGGAACTTGACCCGCGACGAGTCGAGGTCGTGGGCCTCGAGCACCGGCTTGATCACGTCCTCGATCACCGTCTGTCGGATGGTGTTGTAGCCCAGCGCGCGCTTCCCGTTCCGCTCGGCGTGCTGGGTGGAGACGACGACGGTGCGCACGCCGACCGGCCGGTCGCCCTCGTACTCGACCGAGACCTGGCTCTTGCCGTCCGGCCGCAGCCACTCGATGCCGCGGCGCCCGTTGACGCCCTTCCGCACCGCGGCCAGTCGCTCGGTGATCCGGTGCGCCAGCATGATCGGCAGCGGCATCCGCTCCGCCGTCTCATCGGTGGCGTAGCCGAACATCATGCCCTGGTCGCCGGCGCCCTGCTCGTGCCGCCGGTCGGCGTTCACGCCGCGGGCGATATCGGGGCTCTGCCGGTCGATGGACGCGAGCACCGCGCAGGTCCGTCCGTCGAAGCCGAACGCCGCGTCGGTGTAGCCGATGTTGGCGACGGTCTCGCGCACCAGGTCGGGGATGTGCACGTACGTCGTGGTCGAGATCTCGCCGGCGACGACCGCCATGCCCGTCGTCACCAGCGTCTCGCAGGCGACGCGCCCGTGCGGATCGGCCGCGAGGATCGCGTCGAGCACGGCGTCGGAGATCTGGTCGGCCACCTTGTCGGGATGCCCCTCGGTGACGGACTCGGAGGTGAAGACGTGGCGGTGCGACACGGCCATGGCGCGTGCTCTCACGAGACGGGTAACGGTGACGAGCGGGGTCAGGCGCGCAAGGTAGCGGCGCGCTCGCTAGAGGTCCAGCAGACGGAGATCGAGACAACGGCCGCCCGCCTCGCGCAGCAGACGGTTCACCTCGTCGGGGCCCGAGGCGTCGAGTGCCGCCTCCGCCGCCGCGCGCGCGACCGGCAGCGGCACCTGGCGCACGACCCACTTCACCAGCGGCAGCGCCGGCGGCGCGACGCTCAGGCGATCGTAGCCGAGTCCGAGCAGCAACAGCACGCTGAGTGGCTCCGACGCCATCTCGCCGCAGACGCTCACCGGAATGCCGGCGCGCTGCCCGGCCGCGAGCACCTGCGCCAGCTGCCGGACGATGGCCGGGTGATGCGGCGTGAAGCGCTCGGCGAGCCGCGCGTTGCCGCGATCCACCGCCATGGTGTACTGCGTCAGGTCGTTGCTGCCGACGCTGAAGAACGCGCTGCGCTCGGCGAGCTTGTCGGCAATGACGACGGCGGCCGGCGTTTCGATCATCACGCCGACCGGCACTGACGCCGCCGCCCGCACGCCGGCCGCGCGCAGCGCCGCCGCTTCCTCCGCCATCATCTCGATCGACCGCGTCACCTCGTCCACCCGGGTGACCAGCGGCAGCATGAGCTGGAGGTCGCGGTCGGCCGCGGCGCGGAGGATGGCGCGCAGCTGCGGGCGGAACAGCTCGGGGTGATCGAGGCAGACGCGGATCGAGCGCCAGCCGAGGAACGGGTTGGCCTCCTGCTGCGCCTTGAACGCGGCGGGAAACTTGTCGCCGCCGAGGTCGAAGGAGCGGATGATGATCGCCTCGCCGGGGAAGGCCCGGGCGACGCGGCCGAAGTAGGCCGCCTGCTCGTCCTCGGTCGGGAGCACGGCACGACCGGTGACGAGGAACTCGGTGCGCAGCAGACCGACGCCGCGCGCGCCGTGCCGTACCGCGGGCTCGATCTCATCGGGCAGATCGACGTTGCCCATCAGCACGATCTCCCGGCCGTCGGGCGTGACCGGCGGCTGGTCGAGCGTGCCCTCGAGCTGGAAGTCGAGCCGGTGCCGGCGGGTGCGGCGGACCTTGGCGTCCTCCAGCTCCTCGCGGGTGGGCTCGACGATGATGCGGCCGGTCTGCCCGTCGAGCAGCACCATGGCGCCGGCCGGGATGTGCTCCAGCGCGCCGACCGCGCCCATCACCGCGGGAATGCCTAACGAGTGCGCCAGGATCGCGGCGTGCGCCGTGCGGGTGCCCTCCTCGCTCACCAGCCCGACGACGTGCTCCCGGTCGAGCTGCACCGTGAGCCCGGGTGACAGCTCGTGCGCGACGACCACCATGTGCTCGCCCTCGGGCACCGACCAGAGCGCGGCGTCGTCCCGGCCGAGCAGCCGGCTCAGCATCCGCATCTGGATGGCATGGAGATCGGCCAGCCGCTCCCGCAGGTGCGCGCTGCCCGAGGCGGCCCACAGCGCCCGCAGCTCCAGCGCCTTGAACTCGTACGCCGTCTCGGCGCTGAAGTAGTTGTTGCGGATGAGCTGCTCGACGCTCCCGAGCACCTCGAGGTCCTGCGCGATGAGCGTCTGCGCGTCGAAGATCCGCGATTCCTCCTCGCCGGCCCGCTGGCGCACCCGCTCGCCCAGCTCCTCGAGGTCGCGCACGATCACCTGCACCGCCTCGCGGAGCCGGTGCACCTCCGCCTCGACCTCCTCGGGGCGGATGCTGCGGTCGGGCACCTCGGGGAAGTCCATGCGCATGATGACCGCCGGCGCCCAGGCGACGCCGGGAGACACGCCGATGCCGACCAGCTCGCGCGACATCAGCGCTCCCCGAAGCCGTCGGCGACGAGCTGCGCCAGCGCGGCGAGCGCCGCTTCCGCCTCGTCGCCGTCGGCCCGGAGCAGAATTTCGCTGCCGCACTCCGCGGCCAGCATCATCACGCCCATGATGCTCTTCCCATTGACCACCATGCCGTCCTTGCTGACCTCGATCTCGCAGGGGAAGCCGCTGGCCGTCCGGACGAACTGCGCCGCGGGCCGCGCGTGCAGGCCGAGAGGGTTCACGATCCTCAACGCGCGCTCGATGCTCATGCGCGGCTCATGCGATCGCCAGCCGCAGCACCACCGTGGCGGCCATCGCCGCGAGCGCGAAGCGCACCGTCGTGAAGCCGCGGCCCCACCAGCGCGAGAGCCCGAGCCCCACCGCGGCCACCACGAGCGCGCCGGCGATCCCCCGCTGCGGAAAGTGGCTGAAGCTCCAGCCCGCCGCGAGCGGCACGGCGACCCCGACGGCGAAGGCGGCATACGGCCCGATGCCACCGGCCCATCGGGGGAGCCAGCTGGTCGCGATGGCGCGCGCGACGTCGGGGCCGGCGCGGAGCCCGGTCCGGAGCGACCAGACCGCCACGCCGAGGCGCACGCCGTTGTACAGCACCAGGAACCCGAGCACCGGCCACAGCCCGAAACCCAGCGCCACGCCGCTGAGCGCGAGCCCCACCAGCACCGGCACCACGCCGGCCCAGAAGAGCTGGTCGCCCAGGGCGCCGAGCGGGCTGCACAGCGCGGTGCGGAGGCGGCTCACCTGCTCCCCCGGCGCGCCGAGATACTCGGCCCGCGCCGTGGCGCCTAACGCCAGGCCCGCGAGGTTGGGGTTGCAATTGAAGAACTCGGCCGAGCGCACCGTCGCCTCGGTGTGCCGCACCGGGTCGGCGGTCGCGAGGTCGTGGAGCAGCGGCTCGGCCGCGTAGCCCATGCCGACGCCGAGCATCCGCTCGTAGTTCCAGGAGCCCTGCACGGCGTAGAGCCGAAGCAGCGCGCGCCAGCGTCCGGTCATCGGAGCAGCGCCGCCAGCGTGCCGACCGCGAGTCCGGCGCCGAGCCACCGGAGCCGCCGCCCATGCCCGGCCCCGCGCACCGCGCCGCCGACCGCCGCCGCCACGCCCGCGCCGAGCGCCACCAGCGTGAGGGTGAGCGCGGTGACCCGATCGGGCCGGAGGGAGCGCGCGGCCCACGCGGCGACGACGAGCCCCACCACCACGAGCGCGAGACTCCGGCCGGCGTCGCGCGACAGCGCCGCGTACTGGAGGCCGCGGATCGCGCGGGTTTCGCCCGCGGCGAGTGCCGCGGCATGACGCTGAATGGCGCGCGCGTTGGCCCGCCGCACCCGCTGCATCGCCCAGCCACCCACCACCGCGAGCAGCAACGCCAGCGCCACGCTGACCCCGAGACTCATCTCCCACGGCGCGTTGGCGGCGAGCGCGACCGCGGCGACGGTGGCGGGACCGAAATCGGGGTAGCGCACCGCGCCGATCGGCAGCACGTCGAGCGCGAACAGCTCCAGCACCACCCCGATCCGGAGGCCCGCTTCCACGTCCTGCGCGATGACCCCGGCGATGGCACCGGTGACGAGCGGGCGCGAGAGCATCGCCTGCGGCGCGCTCACCAGATCGAGCCCCACGACCGTCCCCCACGCGGCGAGCGCCACTTCGGTGCCGAGCGCGAGACTCATCCGAGCGACTCCAATCGCACCGGCGCCGCGCCCGGCAGATCCTGCGCGGTCACCTCCGCGCCGGACGCCGCGAGCGCCTTCAGCGCGGTCAGCTCGGCTTCGGTGAGATAGAGGTAGCGCAGCCGCTCGAGTCGGCCCGGCCGGTGATGGATGCCGCCGAGATTGATGCGCCGCAGCAGATCGGCGCGGGCGGCGTGCAGCGCGATCATCGTCGGGATGTCGCCGGTCAGCACCAGCACCCGGTCGGGCGCGGCGGCCCAGCCGGCGAGCTGCGCCGACGCGTCCGCGACAGCGGCGAACTCCACCCGGATCTCGGGCGGCACCGCCATCCGGTAGAGCTCCTGCTCCCAGGGACTCGCGGCGACCTGGTCGTCCACCAGCACGATCAGCGTGACGCCGAGCGCACGGCCCCAGCCGATCACCACCTGACCGTGAATCAGGCGGTCGTCGATGCGGCAGAGCACGAGCGACATCACGGCACCTTGATCGCGCGCTGCCCGATGGCGCTCGCCCGCTCGGCGGCCCCGCCGGCGTCGAGCTGACGGTGGAAGACGAAATCCACCAGCATGGCGAGATTGACCCCGGTGACGACCTTCACGTCGTGACGGTCGCGCAGCCGCTGCAGCGCCGCGAGCATGCAGCTTCCGGCCGCCATGTCCACGAAGACGATCGCGGAGCCGTCGCCCACCGCGGCGCCGATGCGGTCGGCGAGGAGTCCGCGGTCGCAGTCGGTGTTGGAAACGGCGACGAGTGCGCCGCTCACGCCGCTGATCTGCTCCACCGCGTCCACCAGCGCGACGGCGAGCCGGCCGTGACAGGCGACGACGCCGGTCAGCTCACTCATAGTCTTCCTGGAGGTACTCCCGCAGACCGCGCTGCTCCTTCATCCGCTTGATCAGCCGCTCGTTGAACGCCGCGGCCACGTCCACGCCGGAGTAGCGCAGCAGGTGCATCATCGCGACAACCTCGGAGATCACCGTGATGTTCTTGCCCGGGTTGAGCGGCACCACCACCCGCGGCACGCTGACGCCGAGGATGTCGGTCTCCTGCCGCGCGAGGCCGGTGCGGTCGGCGTCCTTCGCGACGTCCCACTCCTCCAGCTGCACCACCACCTCGATGCGCTTCTGCTGCCGCACCGCGCGCACGCCGAAGAGCGCCGGGATGTCGATCAGCCCGATGCCGCGGATCTCCATGTGATGCCCCGCCAGCTCGTGTCCCCGGCCGATCAGCACGTCGTTGCCGCGGCGGGTGACCTGCACCACGTCATCGGCGACGAGCCGGTGGCCCCGCTCCACGAGATCGAGCACGCACTCGCTCTTGCCGATGCCCGACTTGCCGACGAAGAGCAGCCCGACGCCGTACACGTCGGCCAGCGAGCCGTGCAGCGTCGTCCGCGGCGCGAACGCCTCCTCGACGATCGGCTTGATCCGGCGGTAGAACTCCGCCGTCTTGAGCTTGCTGCGGAGCACCGGCACGCTGCGCGCGCGGGCCAGCTCCAGCAGCTCGACCGGAACCTCCTGCCCCTTGGTCACGAAGACGCAGGGCAGGTCGTGGCTGAAGAAGTTCTCCAGGGTCGCGCGCCGCGCGTCGGGCGCGAGGCTCGCGAGATAGGTGATCTCGGTCTCGCCGAAGACATGGAGCCGGTGCGCCATGAAGCGACCGGTGTAACCCGCGAGCGCCAGGCCGGGGCTCGCCACCTCGGTCTCGGCGAGCTGGCGGTCGAGCCCCAGATCGCCGGTGAGCGATTCGATCTGGAGCGGATCACCACGGCGGGAGAGAAAGTCGCGAAGGCGGAGCATCACACCTCGGGTTGCGGAGCGGAGTGCCGGCCCGAGCGGCGGCGGCCGATGGAGCGCTCGACCTGGCGCCGCAGCCGCTCCTCCGCCCGGTCGAGCGCGGTACGGTGGTCGGGGCCCTCACCGCGCGCCACGAACATTTCCCCATGCGAGACGTGGAGCCGCAGCTCCACCGCGTGTGCGGGGCCGTCCTCCTCGAACAGCACGGTCGCCTCGACCGGCCGCGGCGCGAAGGCGCCAAGCCGCTCGACGACATCCCGCGCGTGGTCGCGCAGGCTGTCGGGAACGTCGCAGTGGCGGGCGGTGATGGTGGTCTGCATTGCGTCCTCCAGGGTCAATCGCCGGGAAACCCGGCGATGATATCGGCGAGATGCCGCTCGGTCGCGTCGGCAGCGGCATCCCAGCTCAGGGTTTCGGCATGCGCCCGTGCCTGACGGCCGAGCGTCGCGACCTGTTCCGGCGACTCCGCCAGCTCCAGCATGCGCGTGGCCAGCGCCTCGATGTCCCCGTGAGGGACGAGGTAACCGGTCTGGCCGTCGCGCACCGAGTCGCGGAGTCCGGGACTGTCCGAGGCGATGGAAGGCGTGCCGCACGCCGCCGCCTCGATCACGGTGATACCCCACCCCTCCTTCGGCGACGGGAAGATGTTGGCCCAGGTGCTTCGGAGCAGCCGGAGCTTCTCCTGCTCGGCCACGAAGCCGTGGAACCGGACGCTCCCGTCCAGCCCCAGCTCGCGTACCAGCCGCTCCAGGTCGACGCGGTAATCGCCGTTGCCCGCGATGTCGAGCGCCAGGTCGGGCCGCGCGGCGTGAGCCCGGGCCAGCGCGCGCACCGCGTACTCCACTCCTTTATAACGCTTCAACCGCCCCACGTACAAGAAGCTCGGCGGATCGCTCCGCGGCGTCGCGGGATCGGGGGCGAAGTGGGCCGAGTCGACGCCCGGATGGATCACCCGGATGCGCGAGCGCGCCACGCCGCGGCGCAGGAGGTCGTCACGGGTGCTCTCGCTGATGGCGTGCCAGCCGGCACGACGGTAGCCCCGCGGCAGCGGGCGCTCGGCCAGCCAGACGAGACTCGCGACCGGCCACTTCGCCTCCTGAAAGGCGGTCTCGCCGAACAGGTGCGGCACGATGGCGCAGAACGGCCGGTCGGTCACCTCGGCCAGGAAGAGCGGCAGCTTGTTGATGTCTTCCACCACGATGTCCGGCCGCACCGCGCGCACCGCGTCGCGCACCGCGTGCCTCCCCTGCAGCGCGAAGGTCCACCGGTCGCCGTGCCGCTCCACCTCGATGCCGTCCACCGTGTCGCGGTGGGCCGCGCCGCGCCAGCCGGAGCAGACCAGGTGCACCAGGTGCCCGCGCGCCGCGAGTCGGCGGAAGATCTCGAACAGGTGGACCTCGGCGCCGCCCGCGTGCGGGTTGCGCAGGTCATTCCAGTTGGCGACGAGGATCCGCACGTTACAGCCGGCCGAGCGTCCGGGCGATGCGATCGAGCACGCCATTCACGAAGCCGGGCGCGCGTTCGCCGCCGAACCAGTGCGCCAGCCGCACCGCCTCGTCGATGGCGACCTTGGCCGACGTCTCGCCCCGGCGGAGCTCGTGCACGCCGAGCCGCAGGATGTTCCGCTCGACGATGGCGATGCGGCTCAGTCGCCAGTTCTCCGCCGCCTTCGCCGCCTCGCGATCGAGCGCCGTGATGTCGGCCGCGACGCCCGCCGCGAGCGCCTCGGCGAAGTCGAGTACCCGCGGCTCAGGGCCGGTGAGCCGCGCGAGGCCGGTGGCGACGTCGTGGATCGCCAGCGGCCTCGCCGGCGCGCCCTGGAGCTCCCATGCATAGAGCAGCTGGAGGGCGCGCGCGCGCCCCTTGGTCTCAACCCTGAGCACCCATGCCCCCGAGCTCGGCCACCCCCATGCGGGCGATCACGTCCGCCGCCGCGATCGCCGCCGAGGCGGCCTCGTGGCCCTTGTTGCCCGCCGCCCCGCCGGCCCGGTCCATCGCCTGCTCCATCGTGTCCACCGTCAGCACGCCGAAGCCCACCGGCAGGATGTGGCGGAGCGCCACCTCGCCCAGCCCGCGCGTCGCTTCGCCGGCCACGAACTCGAAGTGCGCCGTGTCGCCTCGGATCACGGCGCCTAACGCCACCAGACAGGCGTACCGGCCGCTCGCCGCGGTGGCGGCCGCGACCACCGGCAGCTCGAAGGCGCCGGGCACCCAGATCACGTCCACCTGCTCGCGCGCGATGCCCGCGTCGGCGCAGGCCGCGTGCGCACCGTCCAGCAGCTTCGCGGTCACCACCTCGTTGTAGCGGCTCACCAGGATGGCCACGCGTCCGACGGGACGGAGACGGCCGGCGAAGTCGGGCACGCGTCTAGTGGGAGAGGAGGTGGCCGAGCTTGTCGCGCTTCACGTCGAGATAGCTCTGGTTTTCCGGATGCGGCGGCACCGTGAGCGGCACCCGCTCGACGATCTCCAGCCCGTAGCCGTCGATGCCGACCAGCTTCCGCGGATTGTTGGTCATCACCCGGATGGTGCTGAGCCCGAGATCGCGGAGGATCTGCGCGCCGATGCCGTAGTTCCGCAGGTCCGGCGCAAAGCCGAGCTTCTGGTTGGCCTGTACCGTGTCGGCGCCGGAGTCCTGGAGCTCGTAGGCCCGCAGCTTGTTGAGCAGGCCGATGCCGCGCCCCTCCTGATCCAGGTAGACGATCACGCCGCGGCCGTCCTCGGTGATCTTCTGCATCGCGGCGCGGAGCTGCGGGCCGCAGTCGCAGCGCTGGGAGCCGAAGACGTCGCCGGTGAGGCACTTCGAGTGCATGCGGACCAGCACATTCGCCTGCCCGCCCACGGCGCCGTGCACCAGCGCCACGTGCTCGGCCCCATCCACGTCGTTGCGGTAGCCGATGATGGTGAACTCGCCGTGCTCGGTCGGTACTCGCGCCTCGGCGACCCGGTGCACCAGCCGCTCGGTGCGGAGCCGGTAGGCGACGAGCTGTGCCACGGTGATGAAGGTGAGCCCGTGCCGCTCGGCCAGCACCTGAAGCTCGGGACGGCGCGCCATCGAGCCGTCGGCGTTGAGGATCTCGCAGATGACGCCGGCCGGATTGAGCCCCGCCAGCCGCGCGAGGTCCACGCTCGCCTCCGTCTGGCCGACGCGCTGGAGCACGCCGCCGGGGCGGGCGCGGAGCGGGAAGATGTGGCCGGGACGGCGGAGATCGGCGGGCTGCGTCGCCGGGTTGATGGCGACGTGGATCGTGGTGGCGCGATCGCTCGCGGAGATGCCGGTGGTGGCGCCGAAGCGCCGCTCCGCGTCGATGCTGACGGTGAAGGCGGTGCTCAGCTCCTCGGTGTTGCGGTCGATCATCTGCGGCAGGCCGAGCTGGTCGCACCGCTCACCGGTGAGCGCGAGGCAGATGAGGCCGCGCCCGTGCAGCGTCATGAAGTTGATGAGCTCGGGGGTGACCAGCTCCGCGGCGCAGACGAGGTCGCCCTCGTTTTCGCGGTCCTCGTCATCGGCGACGATGATGATCTTGCCGCTGCGCAGGGCTTCGATTGCCTGTTCGACGGTATCGAACATCACCCTTCCGTGGTTGCGCCGGTGCGGCTCAGGACGGCTCGCGACCGCGGCCCGCCATGAGACTCCGTACGTACTTCCCGATCACGTCCCCCTCGAGATGCACCGCTCCGCCCTCGACGAGCCCGCCCAGTGTCGTGTGCTGTAAGGTAAACGGGATGAGAGCGATCTGAACGACGCCGTCGGCCGGCATCGCGTTGACCGTGAGACTCACGCCGTCCACCGTGATCGAGCCGAGCGGAATGGACACCGCGGCCACCTCGGCGGGCACGCACAGGTCGATCAGCCGTGCATCGTCGCGCCGGGCCAGCCGCTCCACGACGCCGATGCCATCCACGTGTCCCTGCACGATGTGACCGCCGAGCCGGTCGCCCGCGCGGAGAGCGCGCTCCAGATTCGCCCGCCGGCCCGCGGCGTAGCTCCCGAACCGGGTGCGATCCAGCGACGTCGCGATCACGTGCACCTCGAACCACCCCGCGCCGGCCCGCTGCACCGTAAGGCAGGCGCCGTCCACCGCGACGCTCTCGCCGGCCACGAGGTCGTCGTAGGGCGACGCGATCTCCAGATCCAGGCCGCGCTCGTCGCGCCGCGCCGCGCGCACCGTTCCCACCGCCGTGATGATGCCGGTGAACATCGGCCTCAGCTCCGATCGGAGACGAGCAGCGTGTCCGACCCCAGTGCGCGGCGCTCCACTACGCGCCAGCGCGGCGCCTGCGCGATCGACGCGTCCGGCACGCCGGCGAACGCCGGCACGCCGCCGTCGCCGAGCCAGCAGGGGCACTGCAGCCAGTAGAACCGGTCCACCAGCCCGGCTTCGACCAGCGCGCCGGCCAGCCGCCCGCCGCCCTCGACCAGCAGCGACGCGACGCCGCGCGCGCGGAGCGCGGCGAGCTGGGCCGCGAGCCCCTGCCCCTCGATCACCTCGACGCCTTCCGCTCGCAGCGCTTCGCCCCGCACACCGGGCTCGACGAGCACGACCGTCGGCAGCTCATGCGCCGTGAGCGCCAGCGCTGAATCCACCCCGAGGCCGGCGTGGCGGTCGAACACGACGCGGAGCGGCGGGCGCCGCGGCGGGAGCGGCCCACGCACCGTGAGCGACGGGTTGTCCGCCCGGGCCGTGCCGGCGCCCACGCCGATCGCGTCGTAGCCCGCTCGGAGCCACTGCACCCATTCCCGCGCCTCCGGCCCCGAGAGCCAGCGCGACGCACCGCGTGCGTCGGCGATTCGCCCGTCGAGTGACGTCGCGAGCTTGAGCGCGACGAACGGCCGTACCTCGTTCCGGAGCGTATGCAGGAAGATGGCGTTCTGCGCCGCGGCCGCCTCGGCGCCGAGGCCGATCTCTACCTCGATGCCGGCCGCACGCAACCGCTCGGCGCCGCAGCGGGCGACCGGATTCGGATCGGTCAGCGCCGCGACGACGCGCCGCACGCCGGAGGCGACGACCGCATCGGTGCACGCCGGCTGCTTCCCCTGATGCGCACACGGCTCGAGCGTCACCACCAGCGTCGCGCCGCGGGCCCGCTCGCCCGCGGCGGCGAGTGCGGCGCGTTCCGCGTGGGCCTCTCCGTACTCCGCGTGCCACCCTTCGGCGATGATCGCGCCGTCCCGCAGGACGACGGCGCCGACCAGCGGATTCGGCTGCACCCGCCCCCACCCGCGCCATGCGAGCGCGAGCGCGCGCGCCATCGCCTCCGCTTCGGAGGCGGCGCCGGGCTCCGACGCGGAGCCCGCGATTGCAGGCGGTGGTACCGGTCGCGTCATCGAACCTTCAGCGCGCGGAGATCGAGGCCCGATCGAAGCGCACGGAAGCGTCGCCCGCGACGATCTCGCCCATCACCCACGTCGCCACGCCGGCGGCCCGCGCCGCGTCCACCGCGGGCGGGACCGCATGCGCCGGCAGCACCGCAATCAGCCCGACCCCGAGGTTGAAGACCTCGCGCATTTCGTCGGTGGAAACCGTGCCGGCCTGCTGCAGGAAACGGAACAGCGGCGGCAGCTCCCACGAGCCGGTGTCCACCACTGCTGCGGCGCCTGCGGGAAGAACCCGTACCAGATTGCCGGCAATTCCGCCGCCGGTGATGTGCGCCAGGCCATGCACCAGCTTCAGCACCGGCTGCACCGCGGTGCAGTAGCTCCGGTGGACGGCGAGCAGCGCATCGGCGACGCGAAGGCCGGTGTCGGCCAGCGGTCCGTCGATCTGCAGGCCCGCCCGCTCGAAGATGATCCGCCGCGCCAGCGTGTACCCGTTGGTATGGAGTCCGGTCGAGGCGTAGCCGAGAAGCAGGTCGCCCGGCCGGATGCGATCGCCGTGGAGCGCCTCGTCTTCCTCCACCACGCCGACGATCGTACCGGCGAGGTCCCACGTGCCCGGGTTGTAGAGGCCCGGCATCTGCGCCGTCTCGCCGCCCGCCAGCGCCATGCCGTGCGCCCGGCAGCCGCGCGCGATCCCCTCGACCACCCCGGCGATCATCGCGGCCGGCAGCGAAGCGCCCGCGATGTAGTCCATGAACGCGATCGGCCGCGCGGCGTGGACGAGAATGTCGTTGACGCTGTGGTTGACCAGGTCCTCGCCGACGGTGTCGAACCGCTGCGCCTCGAGCGCCACCAGCACCTTGGTGCCGACACCGTCGGTGCTCATCACCAGCACCGGCCGGCGCATCCCCGGCGGCACCCGCACCATCCCGCCGAACGCGCCGACCCGCCCCGCCGAGAGCGGCGTCCGCGTCCCGCGCACCAGCTCGCCGATGCGCGCCTTGGCGTCCTCGGCGACGTCGAGATCCACGCCCGCCGCGGCGTAGGCGCGCGCGACGCTGCCCGCGCCCGGCTGCTCGCTCATGCCGTCGCCCGGGCGACTGGCTCGGCGAGCGTCACGTGCGTGAGATCGCGGAAGGCGCGCGCACGCGCTTCGACGTCCGCCAGCGTCACGCCCTCGAAGCCGCGGATGCCGAAGGCCGCCACGGCGTAGGAGCCCATCGTCGCGCCGTAGATCATCGCGCGTCGCAGATTCGCCTCCGAGCTGTCGCCACTGCGGGCGAGGTAGCCCATGAAGCCGCCCGCGAACGCATCGCCCGCGCCGGTGGGATCGAAGACTTCCTCCAGCGGAAACGCCGGCGCGTAGAAGGTGCGACCTGGCTCCATCAGCAGCGCGCCGTGCTCGCCCTGCTTGATGACGACGTGCCGGGGCCCGTGCGCCAGGATCCAGCGCCCGGCCCGGTGCACGTTCCAGTCGCCCGACAGCTCCCGCGCCTCGGAGTCGTTCACCAGCAGGATGTCCACCCGCCGGAGCAGCTCCATGAGCGCCGGCTTCTTGCCCTGGATCCAGTAGTTCATCGTGTCGCAGGCGACGAGCTTGGCGTTCGGCACCTGCGCCAGCACGCCGAGCTGCAGCTCCGGATCGATGTTGCCGAGGAAGAGGTACTCCGCACGGCGCGCGCTCGACGGGAGCTTGGGCTGGAAGCTGGCGAACACGCCGAGCCGCGTTTCCAGCGTCTCGCGGCTCTGGAGATCGTAGGAATATTTCCCCTTCCAGCGGAAACTCTCGCCGTCGGCCCGCTCGACACCGCTCCAGTCGATGCCGCGCGGTGCCAGCCGCTCCAGCTCGGCCACGGGGTAGTCGTTGCCGATGACGCCGACCACCTGCACCGGCGCCAGCAGCGCGGCGCCGACGCTGAAGTAGACGGCCGAGCCGCCGAGGGCGTCGGCGGTCTGGCCGAACGGCGTGAAGATGCTGTCGAGCGCGACGCTGCCGACGACGAGCAGGCTCATCTGGTCACATCCGGTCGGGGGCGGTGAGGCCGAGCAGCGTGAGCGCGTTGGCCAGCACGATGCGCGCGGCGCGGGCAAGGAGGAGGCGCGCCTGCTCCGTCGCCGGACCCTCCGGCGCGCCCACCGTGCGGGTGTGATGATACCAGCCGTGCACCACGCTCGCGAGATCGTGGAGATAGGTGGTGATCCGGTGCGGCTCGCGCTCGCGCGCCGCCTTGGAAACGATCTCCGGAAACACCGGGAGCAGCTTGAGCAGCTCGGCGTCCTGCGGTGCCGCCAGCGCCGCGACGTCGAGCGCGCCGGTGATGCCGTCCGGCGCGCGCTCGGCGGTGCGGAAGATGCCGCTCAGCCGCGCATGCGCCATCTGGACGTAGAAGACCGGGTTCTCGTCGCTCTGCTTCCGGGCGAGATCGACGTCGAAATCAAGCTGCGAGCGGCCCGGGCGCATGAGGAAGAAGTAACGCGCCGCGTCCACGCCGACATCGTCCATCAGCTCGCGCAGGGTGACGAACTGGCCCGAGCGCTTCGACATCTTCACCTCTTCACCGCCCCGCACCACCCGCACCAGCTGCACCAGCTCGACGTCGAACCACGCCGGCGGATAGCCTAACGCCGCCAGCGCCGCGCGCATCCGCGGGATGTAACCATGATGGTCGGCGCCCCAGACGTCGATGGCGGCATCGAATCCGCGCTCGTGCTTCCCGACGTGATAGGCTATGTCGGGGACGAAGTAGGTGTAGCTGCCATCCTGCTTGCGAAGCACCCGGTCCTGGTCGTCGCCGAAGTCCGTCGTGCGGAGCCAGAGCGCGCCGTCCTTCTCGTACGTGAGGCCCCGGGCCGCGAGGAGCTCGAGCGCGTGGCCGATGAGGCCGCGGTCGTAGATCGTCTGCTCCGAGGACATCACGTCGAAGCGCACGCCGAAGTCGGCGAGATCGCGATCCTGCTCTTCACGCTGAAGCACCAACGCCAGCGCACGGCAGCGGGCGATGCCCTCGTCGTCCGGCAGGTCCGCGAAGGCGCGGCCCTCGCGCGCCAGCACCTGCGCGGCGTTCTCGGCGAGATACTCGCCGTGGTACCCGCCCTCGGGGATCTCGGCCGCACGGCCGACCGCCTGCTGCACCCGGGCCCAGAGACTCTGCGCCAGCCGGTCGATCTGCACGCCGGCGTCGTTGACGTAGAACTCGCGGACGACGTCGTGCCCGGTCCAGTCGAGCAGCGCCGCGATGCCGTCGCCCAGCGCGGCACCCCGCCCGTGGCCGACGTGGAGCGGTCCGGTGGGATTGGCGGAGACGAACTCGACGTTGACCCGGCGGCCGGTGCCCTCGGCCGAGCGGCCGTAGCGCGCGCCGGCCGCGAGGATGTCGCGGTGCGCCGCGGCGAGCTGATCCTCGGCCAGCCAGAAGTTGATGAACCCGGGGCCGGCGATCTCGGTCTTCGAGATCACGCCGCCCGGCAGCGTGAGCGCGGCGATGATCTGCTCGGCGAGCGTGCGGGGGTTCTGCTTGAGCCGCTTGGTGAGGACCATCGCGAGGTTGGTGGCGAGGTCGCCGTGGCCGGCGTCGCGCGGGCGCTCGAGCACAAACTCGGCGTCGCCGGCCCCGAGCTCCGAGGCGACCCGCGCCAGCGCCGCGCGGAGCGTGTCGGTCACTCGGCGGCCTTCTTCGGAGACTTCGACGGCTTGGCCCCGGCCTTGGTGTCGCTCTTCGCGGGCTTCGTCTCGCTCGTCGACTCGGCGGCTGGCTTTGGCTCGGACGACGACTCGGCCTTGGCGCCACCGGCCTCGGCCGGCTCCTTCCGCGGACCCTTGCCGTCCTTGCCGTAGTCGGTGATGTAGAAACCGGACCCCTTGAAGACGAGGCCGGCGCCGCCGGAGATTTTCCGGGTCGCGGGCTTGCCGCAGGTCGGGCACTTGACCCGCGGGCTGTCGCTCATCTTCTGGAACTTCTCGAACTCATGCCCCGCCGGGCAGACGTACTCGTACGTCGGCATGCCTCTCCCGCTTGTGATGTAACTTATGCAAGCGAGCAAACTTAGCGGGCGAGGCGAGGGTTCTCAAGTGCGGCCCGCGAGGATAATGGCCGCGGCTTTCTCGCCGATCATGACGCTCGGGGCGTTGGTGTTGCCGGTGGTGACCGTCGGCATGATGGACGCGTCGGCGACGCGCAGGCCGCCGATGCCGTACACCCGGAGCCGCGGGTCCACCACCGCCGTCTCGTCGAGACCCATGCGGCAGGTGCCCACCGGATGGAAGTACGTCGTCGCTCCCTGGCGGATGAAGTCAATCATCTCGCGTCGTCCGAGCGGTCCGGGCATCACCTCCCGCTTGCGATACTCCTTGAACGCGTCCGACGCGCCCATCTCCCGGCAGAGCTCGACCGCGACGAGCAGGGCGTCGACGTCGGCGTCGCGCGCCAGGAAGTTGGGGTCGATCGCCGGCGGCACCGTCGGATCCGACGAGGTGAGCGACACCGTGCCGCGAGACGCCGTACGCACCACGCTCGGCGCGATGGCGTAGCAGTTGTCATTGGGCAGCCGGCCCGCCAGCTCGGCGGTGGCGAAGGGAAACTCGAGGAAGACCGGCTGGATGTCGGGGCTGATGAGCTGCGGGTCCGACTTCCACCACATCGTGCTCTCCGCGCCGTTGTTGCGCGGCGGCGGCAGCGGGACGCGGCACTCATAGTTGATTCCGCCGACCAGCACGTGGTCCTGCAGGTTGGCGCCGACGCCCTCGAGGCCCGCGGCGACGCTGATCCCGACTCGGCCGAGCCCCTCCGCCGGTCCGATGCCCGAGAGCAACAGGAGCCGCGGCGAGCCGATCACGCCGGCGCAGAGAATCACCTCTCCCTCCGCGCGGGCGATCTTCGCTTCGTTCCGGTGGAGGAACTCCACGCCGACGCAGCGGGTCCCCTCGAGCACCAGACGGCGAGCTTCGGACCAATCCAGCACCGTCAGGTTGGGCCGCGCACGGGCCGGCTCGAGGTAGGCCTGCACCACGCTGTTCCGGCGGCCATCCCTGACGGTGAGATTGAAGAAGCTGGTCCCCTCCATCGTCGCGCCGTTGTTGTCCTCGACGATCGGCACGCCGACCGACGGACCCGAAGCGACGAACGCCGCGGCGAGCGGATTGGGATCGGTCGGCGGCGCGACGTACACCGGACCGCCCTGACCCCGAAGCGGACTCGCCGGGCCGTGCCAGTCCTCGATGCGGCGGAAGACCGGCTCGACGTCGCTCCAGCCCCACCCCGCGTTTCCGTCGTAGGCCCAGCGATCGTAGTCCCGCGGGTGCCCGCGGACCCAGGCGTTCGCGTTATGACTATGGCAGCCGCCGAGCATCTTGCCGCGGGGGACATGATCGACTCGGCCACCGCAATGCCGGAGCGGCGCGGTGCGCCATCCCCAATCCAGCTCGCCATAGAACAGCGCGGGCCATTTGGTGGGGTCGGCCACCCGGGGGTCGGTATCCGGGCCGCCGGCCTCGAGCAGGAGCACGCGGGTGTCCGGCCGCTCGGAGAGGCGCGCCGCCAGCACGCACCCGGCCGAGCCAGCGCCAACGATGATGTAGTCGAAGCTGTCTCGAGCGGTGCGGCCCACGTACTCCTCCAGAGTGTCGATCGGGTGACGCGGCATCAGCTGCCGGCGGGCAGACCCAACCGCCGCACCAGGGCGGCGAACCGCGGGTCGGCCCGCGTCGCGTCGGGCCATGGCAGCAGCTTCACGCGGGAGAGGTCGCTGATCCGGGCGGCTTCGGCCAGCTCCAGCTCGTCGAAGACCGCATCGGTGTGGCCGAGCCCCGCATGAATCAGCGCGCGATCGAGCGGCGAGACGAACCGGCTCACCGCCTCGCGGTCCAGCGACGCGAGAACCTCGCGCGCCTCGTCGGGCCGGCCGGCGGCGGAGAGCGCAAGGCCCAGGTATCCCGCGCCCACCTGGCCGGCGGTGAGCTCGAGGGTGCGGCGGTACGCGTCCACCGCGTCGGCATAGCGCCCTGCCTGGAAGTGGAACGAGCCGAGCCGCCAGTAGGCAAGCGGGTACTCCGGGTCGAGCTCGATGGTCCGCTGCGCCTGGGCCATCGCCTGCGCGCGGTGGCCGGCCAGACTCAACGCGTAGGCGAGGTGGTCGTTGACCACCAGCGAAAGCGGGTCGAGCTCGCAGGCGCGCCGCATCAGCTCCAGCGCGTTATCGAAGCGCTCCACCACGAACTGCTGCCAGCCGTACCAGCAGTACGCCCAGGCGTAATCGGGCTTGAGCTCGATGGCGCGCTGCAGCTGCGCTTCGGCCTCGTCCCACCGGCGGTCGAAGAAGATGGCGGCGAAGCCTAACGACGCATGCGCCTCCGCGACGGTGTCGCCCAGCTCCAGCGCCCGCAGCGCGGCCGCCTTGGCCCGGGGATAGGCCTCGCGCGGGGCCACCAGATTGTAATAGCCGGTGACGTTGTAGCAGTCGGCGAGACCCGAGTGCGCGGCGCCGAATTCGGGGTCGGCGTCGATCGCCTCCTGAAAGTGCTGCGTCGCGCGCTGGACGGCGCCGGCGGTGCGCTTGCTCCAGTGATAGCGCCCCTTGAGATATGCCTGATACGCGGCCGGGTTCTCGGTGTCGCGCTCCTTCAGGCGCTCCAGATCATCGCCGCTCAGCCGCAATCGCAGCGACTTGGAGATCTCGGTCGCCATCTCCTCCTGCACCGCGAAGACGTCTTCCATCTGCCGGACGTAGCGCTGGCCCCAGAGCTGGGCGTGCGCCGAGATGTCGATCAGCTCGGCGCTGATGATGAGCGTGTTGCCACGGTGCTGCACGCGGCCCGTCACCACGGTTCGCACCTGGAGCTCGGCCCCGACCAGCTCCGGGTCCAGCGCCGGGTCGCGATAGCGGAACACCGTTGCCCGCGGCACCACGCGTACGCCGGGCAGGTTGGCCATCTTGTTGATGATGCTCTCGGTCACGCCCTCGCTGAGGTACTCGCTGTCCACGTAGGTGCTGGCATTCTGGAACGGGAGCACCGCGATCGAGTCGAAGCTGGCCGTGTCACGGGTGCCGCCGGCCGGCGTGCGCACGAGGGCCTGGGTCGCGGGCAGCACCAGCGTCGCTGCTGCCGCCGGCGCGAGCCGCGCCGCTTCGGCCAACGCATCGCGGAACGCGGCGGCCGTCTGGAACCGGTCCGCCGGCGCCTTGGCGAGCGCGCGGGCCACGACGTCGCCGACGGCGGATTCCGGCGCCCGGAGCGGCAGCCGCGGCGCGGCGCCGGCGCCCACGTGCTGGGTGATGACGGAGATCGCGGTCGGCCCGGAGAACGGCGGCTTCCCCGCCACCATTTCGTAGAGCACGCAGCCGAGGGAGTACACGTCGCTGCGGCAGTCGACGCTCTCGCTGGTCGCCTGTTCCGGGCTCATGTAGTGCGGCGTCCCGACGATCAACCCGGCAAGGGTGAGCGACCCGCCGCCGCCGGCCTGCTCTACCGCCGACGCGATGCCAAAATCGGTGACGACGGCGTGCCCGCTCTCGATCATGATGTTGTCGGGCTTGATATCGCGGTGGATGACACCGCGGCGGTGAGCGTACTCGAGCGCGTCGGCGGTTTCGCAGGCGTAGGTCAGCGCGTCGCGCAGCAGGAGCGGTCCGCGCTCGAGGCGCTGCCGGAGCGAATCGCCCTCGATGAACGGCATGACGTAGTACAGGAGCCCCACGGCCTCGCCGGTAGCGTACAGCGGGACGATGTTCGGGTGCCGCAGATTCGCGACGACGAGGATTTCCCGGCGAAACCGCTCGGTGCTCACGCCCGCAGCCAGCTCGGGGGGAAGCAGCTTGATGACCACTCGACGGCCAAGCCGGTGCTCCGTGGCCGCGAAGACGCGGCTCATCCCCCCACCACCGAGCTCATGCTCGATGGTGTAGCTGGCCGCCAGCGCTTCCCGGATCTGGTCCGTGAGGTTGCCGCTCATTCACACTCTAGGGGCGCCGAGCCCCGATACCCAGTGACACGCGCGAAGCGATGGGAAAGGATGCGGCGGATCAGCGCCCAAACATAAGTAGGGCGCGACTTCCGCGTCAGACCCGCGCGGCACCGGTGCGTCCCCGTGTTACGCGGGCCGGTACGTTCCCCACGCCTCCCGGAGGGTGTCGCTGATCTCGCCGAGCGTGGCGCGGGCGCGGACGGCGTCGATGATCGGCGGCATGAGCGGATCGGCAGTCCGGGCGGCGCTACCTAACGCCAGCAGCGACTGCGTCGCTCCACCGGCATCGCGCCTGGTCTTCGTATCCGCCAGCCGCTGCTTCTGCCGCGCCTCCAATGCCGAAAAATCCGGCGTCTCGATCGTCGGGGGAGGGCTGTCGTCGGTGAAGCGGTTGACGCCGACCACCACCTGCTCGCCCCGCTCCTGCGCCTGCTGGACCTCGTACGCGCTCCGGGCGATCGCCTCCTGGAACCAGCCGAGCTCGATGGCCCTGGCCGAGCCGCCGAGCGCGTCGACCGCCTCCACCAGCGCGCGGGCCTCCGCCTCGATCCGGTCGGTGAGACTCTCGACGTACCAGCTCCCGGCGAGCGGATCCACCGTCGCCGTCACGCCGCTCTCATACCCGAGGATCTGCTGGGTGCGGAGCGCGAGCGTCGCCGACGCCTCCGTGGGGAGCGCCAGCGCCTCGTCGTAGCCGTTGGTGTGGAGCGACTGGGTGCCGCCCAGCACCGCGGCCAGCGCCTGCACCGTCACCCGCACCACGTTGTTGAGCGGCTGCTGTGCCTGGAGTGTGACGCCGCCGGTCTGGGTGTGAAAGCGGAGACGCGCAGTCTGCGCGTTGGCGCCGAACCGCTCGGTCACCAATCGTGCCCAGAGCCGCCGTGCCGCGCGGAACTTCGCGGCCTCCTCGAAGAGATCGTTGTGACTGGCGAAGAAGAAACTGAGCCGCGGCCCGAAGCCGTTCACGTCGAGCCCCGCCTCGGTCGCGACGCGGACGTACTCCAGCGCGTTGGCCAGCGTGAAGCCGACCTCCTGCGCCGCGGTCGCTCCGGCCTCGCGCATGTGATAGCCGCTGATCGAGATCGGGTTGAAGCTCGGCGTCTCCGCCGCGGTGAAGCGGAAGATGTCGGCGATGAGACGGAGCGACGGCCCGGCGGGATAGATGTACGTCCCCCGCGCGATGTACTCCTTGAGCACGTCGTTCTGCACCGTGCCGGTGAGCTGCGTCCGGGGGACGCCGGTCTCCTCCCCCACCACGACGTACATCGCGAGCAGGATCGCCGCCGTCGCATTGATGGTCATCGAGGTGGAGACGCGGTCGAGCGGGATGTCGCGGAAGAGATCGTGCAGGTCGTCCACCGTGTCGATGGCGACGCCGACCCGGCCGACCTCGCCGTGCGCCATCGGATGATCCGAGTCGTATCCCATCTGGGTCGGCAGGTCGAACGCGGTGGAGAGCCCGCTCTGCCCGGCGGCGAGCAGCCGGCGAAAGCGCGCGTTGGTCTCCCCAGCGGTGCCGAAGCCGGCGTACTGGCGCATGGTCCAGAGCCGGCTGGTGTACATGCCGGGATGGATGCCGCGGGTGAACGGAAAGGCCCCGGGCGCGCCGAGATCGCGTGCGGGATTGCCGGCCCAATCGGCGGGGCCGTACACCGTCTTATCAGTCACCCGCCGCTCAGCCGACCGGCTGCGGCACCGGCCCGCTCCTGCGCAGCGCCATCTCGCGCATCGTGTCGGCCACGAAACCGACGTCCTCGCGCGAGCCGATCACCAGGGGCGTCCGCTGATGCAGACTCGAGGGCACGACGTCGAGGATCCGGTTGGTGCCGTCGGTCGCGGAGCCCTCGGCCTGCTCGGCGAGGAACGCCATCGGCGCCGCCTCGTACAGGAGCCGGAGCTTGCCGCCCGGATTCTTGGCATCGCCCGGATACATGAAAATTCCACCGGCGATGAGGTTGCGGTGGAAGTCGGCGACGAGCGATCCGATGTAGCGGCTGTTCTTGCCCTGAACGAGGTCGGGCCGCTCGCCCTTGAGCCCGCGCACGGCGAGCTGCACGCCCTTGTCCCAGCGGTGGAAGTTGCTCTCGTTGACGCTGTAGTACTTCCCGACTCGCGGCGTGATGATGCGCGGATTGCAGAGCAGGAACTCGCCGATCGTCGGATCCAGGGTGAAGCCGTGCACCCCCTGCCCGGTGGTGTAGACCAGCATCGTGCTCGAGCCGTACATCACGTAACCCGCCGCCACCTGGCGGCAGCCCGGCTGGAGCACGTCGTCCTGGGTGCCGCGGCCTTCGCTGCTGCGGCGGCGGTAGATCGAGAAGATGGTTCCCACCGCGGCATTCACGTCGATGTTGCTGGAGCCGTCGAGCGGATCGAACAGCACCGCGTACTTGCCCGAGGTGTATTCCGGCGGCACCGGGATGATGTCGTCGTCCTCCTCCGAGGCCATGGCGCAGACCCGGCCGGTGTGCTTGAGGCAGTTCTTGATGGTCTCGTTGGCAAAGACGTCGAGCTTCTGCTGCTCCTCACCCTGCACGTTGTGGTTGCCGGCGCTGCCCAGGATGTTGACCAGCCCGGCGCGGCGGATCGCCGCCGAGATGATCTTGCCCGCGAGCGCGATGTCGTAGAGCAGATTGGACAGCTCGCCCGTGGCTTCGGGGTACTTGTCCTCCTGGTCCAGGATGAAGCGCTCGATCGTGGTGACGGAGGTACTCGGAAGGGAGAGCACGCGGACTCCTCGGTGTGAGCGGTGGCGTCAGTGGTGCGGGGGCGCGTGCTCTCCCGCGAGATCGTACGCGCCTTCGGTGCTGCGGCCGCGGACCAGCATGGTGCGGCCGTCGGTGGTGACGGTAACCGTGCCCTCCTGATCGGTGCGCCAGATCCGCGCGCCGTGCGCAGCGAGGCGCCGGAGCGCCTCGAGCGCAGGATGCCCGTACGTGTTGCCGCGTCCCACGGAGATCACGGCGGCCTCGGGCCGGAGCTCGGCGAGCCAGCGGTCGCCGCTGGAGCCGCGACTTCCGTGATGCCCCACCTTGAGCAGGTCGACGTGCCCCACGTGCCCGCCGAGCAGACTTTCGGCGGGGAAGCCGACATCGCCGGCGAAGAGCGCGCGAAAGCCGCGGTACTCCACCAGCAGCACCAGCGAATCCTCGTTCAGGTCCTCGCCCCAGTGGGGCCAGCGCGGATCCGGATGCAGCAGCGTGAAGCGGACGCTGTCGAGCTGGAACCGCTCGCCCGGCCGCCCCGCGTGCCACGCGGTGCCGCGCTCCTCGACCGCGTCGAGGAAGTCGTAGTAGACCGGGTCGTCCACTCGCTCGCCGGGCTCCAGCGCCATCGCCGTCGGGATCCGCTCGATGAGCGCCGGCGCTCCGCCGACGTGGTCGGCGTGCGCATGGCTCACGATCAGCGCATCCAGCCGCCTGGCGCCGTGGGACAGGAGAAACGGCGCCACGATCCGGCGGCCCGCGTCCGGCGCGTTCTGCGGCCCGCCGCGCGGGCCGGCGTCGATGGCGATCCAGTGGCCGCCGGGGGTCCGCAACACCGCGGCGTCGCCCTGCCCCACGTCGAGAAAATGTAACGTGAGGCCGGAGTCGAGGTCAGATGCGCCGCCGGTGGGCGCGAGCGCAATGAGGAGCGCGCCCCACCCCGCCACCACCGCCGCCCAGCCGAAACGGCGCGCCGCCTCGCGGCCGCTGTTCCGCCGGCCGGTGGCCCAAAGCGCCACCACCAACGGCACACACCAGAGCAGCGCCGCTGGAATGCCCGGCATGAACGCGGCATGGCCGCCCGGCACCGCCGCTCCCAGGTCGGCGAGGCGCTCGAGCACGTGCAGCGCGAGGCCGGCGCCGGACGCCATTTCGCCCGCGAGCGACGTCGACAGCGGGTGGAGGAGGAGACTGAGAATCACACCGGGGACCGCGACCGCGGCGACCGGGATCGCGGCGAAGTTGAGCGCGACCCCGACGAGCGACACCTTGCCGAGCGCCAGCGCGGTGAGCGGCGCGGTGGCGATCGTGGCACCGATCGACGAGCCGAGCGTGCGCGCGAGCCACGGAACGCCGGCGGCGGCGTGCTCGCCCCAGCGCGCAAGACGGGACGCGCCCCAGAGCGACGCGGCGCTGAGCCAGGCGCCGAGGTCGAGCACCGCCCATGGATCCACCAGCAGCACCGCGAGGCAGGTGGTGGCGAGCAGCGCGCCGGCATGCGGGTGATGCTGCCGCGCCTTGCTCCACGCCAGCGCCCAGCCCAGCGCGACCGCCCGCACCGCCGGCGGCGGAAAGCCGAGGAAGCCGACATACAGCGTCGCGATGGCCGCCGCGGCCAGCGCCGCGCGCTCCCGCCGCACCCGAGCGGAGCGGAGCAGCAGTACCAGCCACGCCGCGATCAGGCCGACGTGAAATCCCGAGATGGAGAGGATGTGAACCAGGCCGGCGTCGGCAAAGTGATCGAGCGTCGCGCGGTCCATTCCCCCGCGCCGCGCCACGATCAGCGCGTCCACGATGCCCCGCCGCCCGCCGTAGAGCGCGCGGCTGGTCCGGGCGATGCCGGTGCGGAGTCGCTCGAGGACACTCGGCGCCGTGCTCACGGCGGTGAACGAGCGGACCGCGAGCAGGCCGTCCGGCCGGTCGGCGAGCGTCGGGTGCGGAATCCAGCGGGCGAGCACCCGGAGCTCGGTTCCCGCGGCCAGCTCCGGTCCCGCGGGCCACCGCGCCTTGATGGTGCCGCGGCACGGCGCGCGGAGGAGAGCGACCTCGACGATTCCGCCGTCCGGATCGGCCGGCTCCCGGAGACGGACGCGGTACTCGCCGGACGCCGCGCGGAGCCGTGCCGCACAGCCGTCGCGCTCCGCCCGCCACGCGCCCGCGGCCGCGAGCACTCCGAGCAGCGCCGCGGCGGCGAGGAACGCCGCCGTCCCGCTCCGCCTGCCGATCAGCAGCAGCAGCACCGCCGCGGCGCACGCCGGCGCCGGGAAATGCATGAGGCCGGCGGCGAGGCCGGCCCCATAGGCGACGAGTAGCAGGACCGCCGGAGGCGCCTTCACGGCGCGCCCCGCGGCCCCACGACGGTTACGCCGGAGCGCGCGCTCCCGCGCGACCGCAGCGCGGTGCCATGGATACCTTGCGGATGCCTTCCAGCACCACGACGTCGATCTCCGCGCGGCTCTGGTCCTTTTCCAGCGCGACCTCGGTCACCACCGATCCCTCCAGCGACGCGACGTAGCGCGGCGGGACGCGGTTGAGCGTGAAGACCAGCACGTCCGCGGCGCAGAGCTGGCAGCCGCAAAACTCCGGGTAGTGCTGCTTGAGCGCGCCGAAGGCGGCGAGGACGTGCTCTTCCACGAGGTTCTTGATCACAGGACCCCCAGTGCCGAGGTCGGAGCGACGACGCGGCCGGTGAACGTCGACCCGGTCGTGCCGGTGAGCTGTACGCGACGATACTCCCCGATGGACGTCGCGGGGAGATCCAGCAGCACGAGGTGATTCCCGCGGGTGCGGCCGAGGAGGCCGCCGCGCCGGGCGGGGCGCTCGACCAGCACTTCATGCGTCTGGCCGATTCGCGCGAGGTTCTTCCGGCGCGCCTGGTCGCGCACCACGCCGACCAGCCGGTCGAGCCGCGCGGCCGCAACGTCGTCCGGCACCGCGTCCCGCTCGGCCAGGCGGACCGCGGGCGTGCCGTCGCGGACCGAGTAGCGGAAGGTGTAGGCGTCGTCGAACTCCGCCTCGCGGACCAGCGTGAGCGTTTCCTCGAACTGCGCGTCGGTCTCGCCGGGGAAGCCGACGATGATGTCGGTGGAGAAGGTGATCGCCGGCATGGCGGCGCGCAGCTCCGCCATGACCTCCAGATAGCGCGCCCGGGTGTAGCGGCGCAGCATCCGCCGGAGCACCAGCTCCGACCCGCTCTGCACCGGCAGGTGGACGTGCTCGCAGACCGCGCCGACCTCCGCCATGGCCCGGATGACCCGCGCCGTGAAGTCGGTGGGATACGGGCTGGTAAACCGCACCCGCCGGATGCCGTCCACCGTACCCACGGCACGAAGCAGGTCGGCAAAGTCGTGGCTGCCGTTCTGATAGCTGTTGACCGTCTGGCCCAGCAGCGTCACTTCGCTGGTACCCTGCTCCGCCAGCGCGCGCACCTCGCGCACCACGTCGTCCAGGGTACGGCTGCGCTCGGGACCGCGCGTGTACGGAACGATGCAGAAGGTGCACCGATAATCGCAGCCACGCTGCACCGTGACGAACGCCGTCGCCGCCGCAACACGCGCCGGCGGCACGTCCTCGTAGTGCTCCCACGAACGGAATTCGGTGTCGGTGAGCCGCTCGCCGGCGGCGGCGTGGCCCAGCAGCGCCGGAAGGTTGCGGTAGGCATCGGGCCCGACCACGAGATCCACCCTCGGCGCCTGCTCCAGCAGCGCCGGCCCCAGCCGCTGCGCCATGCAGCCGACGACGCCGAGCACGGCGCCCGGACGCTTGTATCGCTGCAGTTCGCCCACCCGGCCGATCACCCGCTGCTCGGCATTGTCGCGCACCGCGCAGGTGTTGACCAGGATGACGTCGGCGCCATCGGGCTCCGCCGCGGGCTCGTAGCCCTCACGGCCGAGGACGCCGAGCATCAGCTCGGTGTCCGCGACGTTCATCTGGCAGCCGTAGGTCTCGATGTAGACGCGCTTGGCCATGCGGCAAAGATAACCGGCGGGGCTGGCTACGGTCGGATCGTGACACCCAGGCCGATGAGCCACGCCCGCTCGCTGCGGCCGGTGCCGTCGGAGCGGGAGACGTGCTCCAGCGACACGTCCACCCCGGCGCGGTCCTTGGCGAACCGCGCGCCGGTGCCGAGCGAAAGGCCGAGCTCGTGCGGCTGGGCGCCCGGCACGATGGGAAACGGAAGCGTGCCGTAGCGCACGCCGAAGCGGATGGGGCGGCGGCTCGGACGCCGCGGGTCCGGAGTGTACTCGCCGCCGAAGGACAGCTCCATGGTGTTGAAGCCGGGCGGATTGTCGGTGCCGCCGAGATCGCTGTTGGCGCCGGACCACGTCTGATACACGCCTTGCGCCGCGAGGTCCAGCCGGCGGCCGAAGCGGTAGCGCACGCCGCCGGAGAAGGTATAGGGCAGGTCGAGCCGGCCGACCCGGGCCGAGTCCTTGTCGATGTTGACGTGCCCGTCGGACCGGGCGGCGAGCGCCAGCAGCATCCGCGGCCCGATCTGCTGCACCAGCCCGATTGACGCGCCGACGCCGCTGTACGAAAGCTCCGAGCGCTCCGACACCGGGAGGTAGGTCGTGTCGGTGAAGTCGCGCCGCTGCACCACGCGGTCGGAGCCGGTGATCAGGTGAAAGGCGATGCCGACCGAGGTGTGCTCGCCCAGGCGATAGGCGCCGGCCACTCGCGCGCTGCTCAACCCGCCGCGGGAATCGAGCGTGTCGTTGACCGGCACCGGGATGCCGCGGAGCACCGCCGTGTCACTGCTGACGATACTGAAATCGCGGTTGCTGTAGGCCGAGTAACTGGCGCCGAGCACCACGGGCAGGTGCTTGATCGGCCCACTCAGCGTGACCTGCGGGAAGCGGGTCTCCCGAACGCTGGACGAGCCGAACGGGTTGCTGGTCGAGCGGTACTCCTGAAGCGCGGTGAAGCTCGCGGAGGTGAAGTCGAGCGGGCCCAGCGCTGCGGGGTTGAGGCTCGACTGCGGATCGAAGATCGAGAAGCTGCCGCCGGTGCCCATCGAGCGCACGCTCAACCCGCGGGTGGGAATCCCGACGCCGCGGAAGCCGAATTGCGACGACTGGGCGCGGAGCGCGGCCGGCGCGAGCAGGCCGAGGGCCAGGGTAAGAGACGCGAGCGATGCCCCGCGTCGGGGCGAACGGGCGCGAGTCACTTAGGGCTTCTCGAAGGGGAACGGGAGCTGGTAGGTGATGCGCAGACGCGGCCGTCCCACTGCCGAGCGGGTCGAGTTGAACGCGACCCGCCCGAAGGTCGAGCCCTCGGGCGTGAGCGCCAGGAAGAGCCCGGCCGGCCGGCGACCGACGCCCTGCCAGCGCGCGGCGAAGCGGGTCACCTCGATGCGCACGGTGTCGCTCGACCCGTCGGGCAAGAGCACGTCGGTGAACAGCGTTCCGTCCACCGGCGACTTCTTCCCGAGATCGGCGACGATGGGCCGCGCCTCGAGGATGTCGGAGACGTCGGGCACGCCGGCGATCGGGGCGGCGGGCACCAGCTCGAGCGTCGCCCGCACGATCGTCGCCGTGTCGCGGATCAGTGGCGGCAGCGTGAAGCGCAGGATCGAGCGGGCCGACGGCGCGCCGCCGATGGTGAGCAGGCCGGGGTCGGGATCGAGTCCGGGCGGCGCGCTCGGATTGACGTACGTCGTGAGGAACGCGCCGCGCACCTGGGGCTGCTTCGCCAGCGTGGTATCGGCGACGTTGACGTGCACGAATCGCGTGAGCGTCGGCGGCACGGTGCCCCCGTTGGCGGACACGCGAAGGCCGGTCGGCTGGGGGCCGTGCACCACGAGTCCGAGCGCGAGGACACCCGAGTCGGCCGGGGCAATCGCGAGCTTCGCGAGATCGGCGGCCGTGAATACGATGCGCAGCGACCCGTTGTGCATCGTGTCCGGCACGGCGATGCTGTCGACCAGATTGGCGGGGTCGGCAAACAGGGGATCGGTCGCCGCGAAGGACGTGGTGCTGTCCACCGTAGCGGGCATCCGATAGAGCAGCACCCGGAGCGACGGCATGAGCGTATCGCGCACCTGCAGGCCGATGGTGAACGTCACCGAGTCCACCGACGTGATCGCGCGCGCCGTGTCGCTCAGCGAGATGCTGTCGCCAAGCGGCGCGAAGCGCACCAGGCCGCGCGAGTCGCCGATGGGCAGGCCCGTCGCCAGCACCAGCCCGCTGCCCGCCCCGCGGCCGACGTAGCCGACGAACGTGGAGTCGCCGAAGGGCGTCGCCTCGAGCACGGTGTCGAGCACCGCCTGCTTGCCCCCCGGGCAGATCGAGGGGCAGTCGGCGGGAGAGGTGAGTTTTTCCTGGCAGGCGGCGAGGGCGAGCAGCAGCGCGGCGCCGGCGAGCGCGCCCCTCACGTGACGTGCTCCGCGCCGAACGCCTCGGGGAGGAGTTCCCGGAGACGCCAGCGCCGCTCGGCGCGCGGCCCGACGGCGGCGACCTCGAGGTCGCCGAACTCCGCCAGCACCTGGCGGCACGCGCCGCACGGCGGGCCCGGCGGATCGGAGTCGGTCACCACGACGGCGCGGCGAAAGCGACGCGCGCCGTCCGCCACCGCGCGGAACACCGCCGCGCGTTCGGCGCAGATGGTGAGACCGTACGAGGCGTTCTCGACGTTGCAGCCGGTGTAGACGCGGCCATCGTCCGCCTCGAGGGCGGCGCCGACGCGGTACCGCGAGTACGGCGCGTACGCCTGTTGCTGCGCGGCACGCGCCGCCGCGACGAGCGAATCAGTCACTCCAGACCTCGTGCAGGAACGAGACGCCGGCCGCGAGCGGCGCGACATCGAGAAAGTCGGCCACGGTCTGCCCCACGTCGGCGAAGGTGCGCCGGACGCCGAGCGCGACCGGGCGGACCCGCGGCCCCACCACGAGCAGCGGCACCACCTCCCGGGAATGGTCGGTGGATGGCGTGGTCGGGTCGTTGCCGTGATCGGCGGTAATAATAACGAGGTCATCCTGCCGCACCGCCGCGAGCAGCCGTGGCATCCACCGATCCAGCTCCTCCAGCCCGCGGGCGAAGCCCGCCACGTCGTTGCGGTGGCCCCAGCTCTGGTCGAACTCGATCGCGTTGGCGAAGAGGAATCCGCGCCGCATGCCGCCGAGGGCGCCCTCGATCAGGGTGTACGCTTCGGCGTTGGTGGCCGTGTGGATGCTGCAGATGCCGCGCCCCGCAAAGAGATCGTCCACCTTCCCCACCCCTACGCGGGGCACGTGGCGCGCGTTCAGGTGATCGAGCAGCGTCGGCGCCGGCGGCTCGACGCTGAAGTCCTTGCGATGCGCCGTGCGACTGAATGCGCCCGGCGTGCCCACGAACGGCCGCGCGATGACGCGGGAGACGCCGTGCTCGCCGGTGAGCAGGGCGCGGGCTTCGGCGCACGCGGCATACAGCTCGGCGAGCGGCACCAGCTCCTCGTGCGCCGCGACCTGAAAGACGCTGTCGGCCGAGGTGTACACGATCCAGCTTCCGGTGCGCAGGTGCTCGGCGCCCAGCTCGTCGAGAATGGCGGTGCCCGATGCGGCCTTGTTGCCGAGCACGCCGCGGCCGGTGCGCCGGCTGAACTCGGCGATCACGGCGGCGGGAAAGCCGTGCGGGTACGTGGGAAACGGCTGCGCCAGTACGCAGCCACACAGCTCCCAGTGTCCCGTGGTGCTGTCCTTCCCGGGGCTCACCGGCCGGCAGGTGCCCCACGCGGCCGTCGGCGTCCGCGCGGCGGCGACGCCGGCGAGCGCGCCGCAGCGGCCCAGGCCGAGCGCTTCCAGGTTCGGCAGACGCAGCCCGCCGACGGCGCGGAGCGTGTTGCCCAGCGTGTCGCTCCCGCCGTCGCCGTAGGCGTCGGCATCCGGCGCGGCGCCGATGCCGACGCCGTCGAGCACGATGACGGCGGCGCGTCTCACGCCGGCGCGTCCGGGGGCGCTTGAACGAAGCGGAAGCGGAGCGCGGTGAGCGCCTCGGTGAGGAGGCGCTGCTCGTCGGGCTCGAGACGTCCCTGCGTTTTCGCCTCCAGCATGCCAAGCGTGTCGATCAGGTGCTGGGCAAGCTGGCGGGCCGAGCTCCCCAGCTTCTCGGAGCCGGGCGGCAGGCGACCCTCGAGCGCCTGCTGCGCCTCGTGGGTGAGTCCGAGCACGAGCGACGCGAAGTGCTGATTCATCTCTCCCCCCGATACACCCGCGGCACTCGGCGGCCGAGCGACGTGAGCAGCTCGTAGCTGATGGTGCGCGCCGCGGCGGCTTGTGCGTCGAGCGTAACCGAGGCGCCGAACAGCGTGGCGACGTCGCCCGCGGCGACCGGCGCATCGCCCGCGTCCACCATCGTCATGTCCATCGTCACCCGGCCGACGATCGGACGAGCGGTGCCGTGCAGCTCGACCGAGCCGCGGCTGCTGAGCGCGCGGTGCACGCCGTCGGCGTAGCCGATGCCGAGCGTCGCGATCGTCGCCGGCCGCGCGGCGTGCCACGTCGCGCCGTAGCTCACCGGATCGCCTGCCGCGACCCGGCGCACCGCGACGACGCGGGCGCGGAGCGCCGCCACCGGCTGGGGCGCGTCCGCGCCGGCGCAGCCGCCGTAAAGGAAGATGCCGGGCCGCACCATGTCGTATGCGTAACCGCCGCTGAGCGCGGCGGCGCTGTTGGCCGCGTGCACGATCGGCGGCCGGCGGCCGAGGGCCGCGAGGGTTGCGTTGAAGCGCTCTGCCTGACGATCGGTGGCGGCGGCATCGTGATCGGCGGAGTGGAAGTGGGTGAAGACGCCCTCCCAGCCGGCCGCTCCCGCGAGCGGCGCGGCGAGATCACCGACCGCCGCGCCGTCGTCCCAGCGGATGCCGCTGCGCGCCATGCCGGTGTCGATCTCGACGTGGAACGGCCCGGTCCCGGTCGCGATCCAGGCGCGGAGCGCGGCGAGGTCGCCGATGATCGGTCGGAAGCCGTGCTCCAGGAAGTCCGGAATGTCGGCGGGCGACAGCGGCGTGAACACGACGATGGGCAGCGTGATCCCAGCGGTGCGCAGCTCGGCGCCTTCCTCGACCGTCGCGACGCCGAAGCCCCACGGATCCACCGCGAGCAGCGCGCGCGCGACCGCGACCGCGCCGAGTCCGTAGCCGTTAGCTTTGACCATCGGCAGGAGCCGGGCGCCCGAGCGGGTCGCGACCGTCCGAGCGTTCGCCACGAGGGCAGCGAGGTCGACGTCGACCCAGGCCCGGGCCGTTTCTGCCGGCATGTTCATGGTAGGCGGCGCGTACGTTACCCGTCTCGGAGTCCGGATGCAACCGAATTCGTCGCTCGCCCGCGCTCTGACGCTCGTGCGCGACCTGCGCGAGCGCTGCCCATGGGACCGCGCGCAGACCCGCGAGACCCTGCGGCCGTATCTCGTGGAGGAGACGATGGAGCTGGACCACGCGCTGGGCGAGGGCGATCCGCCCGCCATCCGCGACGAGCTGGGCGATGTGCTGCTCAACATCGCCTTCCAGCTCGTGATCGCGGAGGAGCGCGGCGAGTTCAGCGAGACGGACGTCGCCGACGCGCTCGAGCACAAGATGCAGCGCCGCCATCCGCACCTCTTCCATCTCGGGCCGCCGGAGCCGTGGGAGCAGCTCAAGCGTCGCGAGCGCGGCGCCGGCCCTGCCCGCCGTACGCTCGACGGCCTGCCGCCGGCGCTGCCGCAGCTGCTGATGGCGTATCGGCTGCAGCAGCGCGCGGCGTCGGTCGGCTTCGACTGGCCCGACGCCGCGGGCCCCGCGGCCAAGGTGCGCGAGGAGCTGGCGGAGGTGGAGCAGGAGGCGGCGGACGCAGCGGATGCGGCGCACCTCGCCGATGAGATCGGCGATCTCCTCTTTGCCGTGGTCAACCTCGCGCGGAAACTCGGCGTGCAGCCGCACACGGCGCTCGATCGGGCCAACCGGAAGTTCCGCGAGCGCTTCGACGCGGTCGAGCGGCTCGCGGTCGAACGCGGCATCGAGGTGCATACCGCGGGGCTGGAGCTGTTGGACGGACTCTGGGATGAGGTGAAGCGCGCGGGCGGGACGGCGCCGCCCGGCCGATCCACCTGAGCGGTGAGCGCTACGGGTAGAGCCGGTGAATCTGCCGTGGAAACGCGATCGCCTCGCGGATGTGGGGAATGCCGCAGATCCACGCGACGGTGCGCTCGATGCCGAGCCCGAAACCCGAATGCACGAAGGTGCCGTACTTCCGGAGGTCGAGGTACCAGCGGTACGCTTCGGGATCGAGGTGCTGCTCCTGGATCCGCGCCAGCAGCCGGTCGTAGTCGTCCTCGCGCTGCGAGCCGCCGATGATCTCACCGTACCCTTCGGGCGCCAGGCAGTCGTTGTTGAGCACGGTGCGCGGGTCGTCGGGATTTTCCTTCATGTAGAACGCCTTCACGCCCTTGGGATAGTTGTAGACGAAGACCGGCCGGTCGTACTCCTTCGCCAGCAGGGTCTCGTCGTCTCCACCGAGGTCGCCGCCCCACTGCATGTCGGAGCCGAGGGCGTTGAGCCGGGTTACGGCATCGGTGTAGCTGATCCGGGGGAACGGCGGCCGGATCCGCTCGAGCGGGGCGGTGTCGCGCTCCAGCTCCTTCAGCTCCTCTTTCCGCTGCTCCAGCGCGCGGCCCGCGAGATAGCTTACGAACTCCTCCTGGAGTCGCATGTTATCGTTGGAGTCGTTGAAGGCGACTTCGGGCTCCACCATCCAGAACTCGGTGAGGTGGCGCCGCGTCTTGGACTTCTCGGCGCGGAACGTCGGACCGAAGCAGTACACCTTGCCCAGCGCCGCCGCGGCGGCCTCGACGTAGAGCTGACCGGTCTGCGCCAGATAGGCCTTGCCGAGATCGAAGTAGTCGGTCGCGAAGAGCTCGCCGGCCTGCTCGCCGATCGAGCCGGTGAGGATCGGGGTATCCACCAAGGTGAAGCCGCGGGCATGGAAGAAGTCGCGGATCGCCTGCTCCACCTCGTGCCGCACCCTGGCGACGGCCACCTGGCGGCGGCTCCTGAGCCACAGATGTCTATGCTCGAAGAGGAACGACGTCCCATGTTCCTTGGGAGAGATCGGGTAGTCGGGGCTGGGTCCGAGGATCTCGACGCCGGCGACTCCCATCTCGTACCCGCCCGGCGAGCGCGGCTCGGCCCGGACGGTGCCTGTCAGCGCGACGCTCGTCTCCTGGGTCAGCGCGCCGAAGCGCTCCCAGTCGGCTTCTGCAACTTCCTTCTTCGAGAGCACGCCCTGCATGTACCCCGAGCCGTCGCGCAATACGACGAACGCGATCTTCCCGCTGGAGCGCGTCGTCATTACCCAGCCGCGCACCAGCACCGTCTCCCCGACGTGGGCGCCGAGGTCGCTGATCTGCACTGCGCTCATGCGGAGTCCGGAATGCTGAGGTGGCTCGGTCGAAGGCCGCGGGGAGGGTTGAGTCTAGCGGCGCTCCTGGGGAGCGTCAACGCGGCGTGCGCCAATACCTACCCGGCGCCGCGGCCGCCGCCGGCGGAGCTGAGCGCGGGGGCGCCGCCGGCGGCGTGGAGCGCACGCGCCGGCTCGGCGCTGACCGCGCCGGTCGCCGCGGACGACTCGACGCTGTTCGTCGCCGGCATGGACCGCAAGGTATATGCGCTCGATCTGCGGACCGGGAAGCCCCGCTGGTCGGCGCGGCTGCCGGGTGTGATTCCCGACGGCGTGCTGCGGAAGGACACGCTGCTCTATGCCGGGACCGGGCGCCCCGAGGGACGGGTGGACGCGATGGTCACGCGGACCGGCCGCCGGATCTGGCGCGCCAATACAGGAAACGTCTCGGCGCCGCTCGCGCTCATGGACGGCACGTTGGTGGTGCAGACCCGCACCGGCACGGTGCTCGGGCTCGATCCGCGGACCGGAGTGATCCGCTGGCGCCGGCGACTCGGTATCGGCCGGGCGGCGGCGGTCGCGGCGGGGGACAGCTCGTTCGTCGTCGCCACCCTCGACTCGCTCTTCCGCGTCAGCGCGCGGGACGGCCGCGTGCTGGTACGGCGCCGCTCGCCAGGGCCGATCGTCTCCACCTGGCGGCTCGACGGCAGCCGGCTGCTCGCGGGCACCGGCGATTCGCTGGTCGTCGCCATCGGAAGCGACAGCCTGACCGAGGTGTGGCGCACGCGGCTCGACGCGCCGGTGCTGGTCGCCCCGGCGCTGGTGGGCGATACCGTCTTCGCCGTGAGCCGCATCGGCACCGTATACCGCATCGCGGCCGGCACGGGTGAGACGACCCGGGTCGCGGCACTCCACTGGCCGGTGACCGCGGCGCCGGTCGCGCGTGACTCCCTGCTCCTCGTCGGCGGCGCCGACGGCACCCTGCGCGCGCTCCGGCGCGACGGCAGCGAGGAGTGGCGCCTCGCGCTCTGGGACCCGGTCCCGATCGCACCGCTGCTGCTGGGCGACGCCATCGTGGCGTTCGGCGGCAACGGCGACCTCAAGCTGCTCCGGCCATGATGCGACGTCACACGGCTCCGCTCACGTTCGTACTCATGCTCGCGGTCATCACGACGGCCGCGCCGCTCAGCGCGCAGGCGGCCTCGGCCGACTCCGCCTTTCCGGCCAGGCACGCCGTCGGCGCGCTCCCTCGCTACGGCAAGTGGGCGCTGCTGCTCGGCGCCGCCGGCTTGAATGCGTTGGCGGCCACCGCGCACCACGATGCGAATGGCACGTTCGGTCGGCTCCAGGACATCTGCTTCACCACGCCGGAGCGCTGCGCGCTCGGGCCTGGCGGCACGTACGTGGACCCGGAGAGCGAAATGCTGTTCCAGCAGACGGTGAGCAAGGACCGCACGGCGCGCACCTGGCTCATCCTCGGCGAGACCGCGCTGGCCGGCTCGGCCGCGATCTTCATCTACGAGCTCACCCGCCCCAAAGGACTGCCGCCCAACAAGCCGTTCGTCCCCGAGATAAAGCAGGAGAACGGCGTCACCCGGCTCGGCGTGAAGCTCGAGTTCTAGTCGGAGATGGGCTAGCCTACCCGGAAGAGCTCGACGGCTCGTGGGTACCGGGCGAGGGCGCGCTCCCGGAGGACTCGGTTCTCGGGGCGATGGAGCGCGGGGTCGCGGTCGAGCAGGTCTCGCGCGAGGTCGCGAGCGTGGGTGAGGAGGTCGGTGTCGTCGGGGAGCCGGGCGTGGCGCACCGTCACGTCGCCCGACTGGCGGGCGCCGATCAGGTCGCCCATCCCGCGCTCAGTGAGATCCAGCTCCGCGATACGGAAGCCGTCGAGCGTGCCGGCAAAGGCGCGGAGCCGCTCCGGCACCGCGTCGTCCGCCAGCAGGATGCAGTAGCTCTCGCTCGTGCCCCGGCCGATCCGACCGCGAAGCTGGTGCAGCTGCGCCAGCCCGAAGCGGTCGGGATGCTCGACCACCATGATCGTGGCGTTAGGCACGTCGATGCCCACCTCGATCACCGTCGTCGCCACCAGGACGTGCACCTGGCCGGCGCGGAACCGCTCCATCGTCGCGTCCCGCTCCGCCGGCTTCATCCGGCCGTGTACCAGGCCCACGACCAGGTCGGGCCAGCGCGCCTGCAGCGTCTGCGCCATGGTGCTGGCGGCACGCAGGTCGGCACGCTCGGACTCCTCGATCACCGGCAGCACCACGTACGCCTGCCGCCCCGCTCGCGCCTCCGCCTCCACGAACGAGAAGACCTTGTCGCGCTGATTGGCGGTGCGCAGCGCGGTCCGGACGGTGCCGCGCCCGGGCGGACGCTCGCGCAGCGTGGAGACATCGAGATCCCCGTACAACGTGAGCGCGAGCGAGCGCGGAATCGGCGTCGCGGTAAGCAGCAGCACGTCGGGCTGCGCGCCTTTGCCGATCAGCGCGCCGCGCTGCTCCACCCCGAAGCGATGCTGCTCGTCGATGACGGCGAGGCCGAGGCGGTCAAAGACCGTGCTCTCCTGCACCAGCGCGTGGGTGCCGACGACCAGCCGCGCGGCTCCCTGCGCCAGCTTCCGGCGCACCGCCTCCTTCTCCGCCGGCGTGTGCTTGCCGAGCAGCAGCTCGGCCCGGAGGTCGAGCGGCGCCAGCAGCCGCTCCAGCGTCGCGGCGTGCTGCTCGGCCAGCAGCTCGGTCGGCGCCATGAGCGCCGCCTGGTAGCCGTTCTCCACCGCCAGCAGCATGGCAAACAGCGCGACCACCGTCTTGCCGGTGCCGACGTCGCCCATGAGCAGCCGGTGCATCCGGCGTGACGCGGTCATGTCGCCGGTGACTTCGCGGATGGCCTGCACCTGGTCGGCGGTGAGGGTCCACGGCAGCGCTCCGCGCAGCCGCGAGGTCAGCTCCTTCTTCAACACGAACGCCACGCCGCTGCCCCGCTCGCGCTTGGCCAGCAGGCGCGCCCGGGTGAGCATGAGCTGGAGATCGAAAAGCTCATCGAACGCCAGGCGCCGCCGGCCCAGCTCCGCCGCCTCGGCACTCCGCGGCCGGTGCACCGCGTCGAGCGCCTCGGCGACGCTCGGGAGCGCCAGCCGCTCGCGGATGCCGGGCGGCATGGCCTCCTCGGCGAGCGGGATGAGCTGGTCGAGGTGGCGCTCGATCAGCGTGCGGATGACCTTGTGGCTCAGCCCCTCGGTGGCCGGATAGACCGGCAGCACCTTGCCGCCGGCGAGCGGATCGGCCTCGCCCTCCGCGTCGGCAAGGACCAGGTACTCGCGCGGCGCCATCTGGCGCCCGTGATAGAAGCGCACCGGGCCGGAGACCAGCAGCGTCTGTCCCACGAGGATGGTCCGGTCGAGGAAGGCCTGGCCGGGCCAGACGCACTCGAGCAGCCCGGAGTCGTCCCGCAGCACGGCGTGGAAGATCCGGAGCCCGCGTCGCGTCGGCACCACGCGCTTGGCGACCACGCGACCGATGCAGGCGACCTCGTGTCCCACCTCCGCCCGCGCGAGCGGCGTGACGGCGGAGGCGTCGACGTAGCGGTGTGGCAGGTGCCAGAGGAGATCGCGCGCGGTGGCGATGCCGAGCCGGGCCAGCGACTCGGCGCGACGCTCGCCGATGCCCTTGAGGAACTTGACCGGCGTGTCGAGCCGGACCACGCCCCCGCCGGCGCCCGCGGCGCTGCTCCGGGTGCGCGCGACCATGCCGGCGTCAGGCGGCTTCGCCGAGGAGATGCGTGGCGAAGCGCTGCGGGTCGAACGGCTCGAGGTCGTCCACCGATTCGCCGACGCCGAGGAAGCGGATGGGAATGCCGAGCTCGCGACGAAGCGCCGTGACGGCACCGCCGCGGGCGCTGCCGTCCAGCTTGGTGACGATGACGCCGGTGGGCGGGATGGCCTGGGCGAAGAGCTTGCCCTGCTGGATGGCGTTCTGGCCGACGGTGCCGTCGAGCACCAGCAGCACCTCGTGGGGCGCGCCGGGAATCCGCCGCGCCACGACCCGGGCGAGCTTTCGCAGCTCCTCCATCAACCCTTCCTGCGTGTGCAGCCGGCCGGCGGTGTCCACCAGCACCGTATCGGCGCCGCGCGCGACCGCCGCATCGATGGCATCGAACGCGACGGCGGCGGGATCGCCGCCCGGCGCACCGGCCACACAGGGGAGCTTGAGCCGCTCCGCCCAGATCTGGAGCTGCTGGATGGCGCCGGCGCGATAGGTGTCGGCGGCGGCGAGCACCACCTTGCGGCCATCGCGCGTGAGCCGGCGCGCCAGCTTGGCGACGGTGGTCGTTTTGCCCACGCCGTTCACGCCGACGACGAGGACGACGGTCGGCCCCGACTCCGCCCGCGCGATGCGCTCGGGGTGCTCCGGCCCGGCCAGCAGCGACGTGAGCCGCCGCTCGAGCGCGGTGCGAAGGTCGGCCTCCGTCTTGAGATCGCCCTTTCGAACGCCTTCCTCCAACGTCTCCGTGAGCTCCATCGTGGCGGGCACGCCGAAATCGGCCTCGATGAGCAGCCGCTCCATGGCTTCGAGATCGGCGGCATTGAGGCCGCGCATGACGGCGTTGACGTCGGTGAGCGCCAGCCGCTTGATCCGCTGCCAGAGATTGAGCTTCTTGTCGGAGAGGCGATCGTCGGCCATGCGCCACGGGGGTGAAGGTGAGGCGGAAAGGTAAGCGGGCGACGGTGCCGGCGGGGTACACTTCGCCGCGCGGCTACCGAATATGCCGCGGCGTTCGCCGGCTCACCTTGCATCGCATTCAGGGAGGGAAGCATGACGGATCCCGTACGATGGGCCGCTGGCGCGCTCCTGCTGAGCGGCGCAGCACTGGTCGCCTGCCGCGGCGGCTCCGGCGCGGCGCGGAATACAGCGGCCGATGATCCCGGACCGGCGCGGGCCGCGCACGCGCGCGCGGCGTTCTCCCATGCGCTGCCGGGCATGGACGGGCGCACGCTGGAGGCAACGATCGTGGAGGTGAGTTACGCGCCGGGCGGGTCGTCCCCGCCCCACACCCATCCGTGTCCGGTGATCGGGTATGTCATCGACGGGGCGCTGAGGACGCAGAGCCAGGGCGAGCCCGAAGCGACCTACAGTGCCGGGCAGAGCTTCTACGAGGCGCCCAACACCGTGCACGTGGTGTCGGCCAACGCCAGTCGCGACCGGCCGGTGCGCTTCCTCGCGTATTTCGTCTGTGACCACCGGGCGCCGCTGGTCGCCCCGGCGCCGGGCGCGACGCAACGGTAGGCGCGCCGCTACCGCAGTCCCATCCGCCGCCGCGCGTACCACTCGATCGCCAGCGCGGCCACCGCGATCGCGAAGAGCCAGAGCCAGTCGCGCGCGGCGCTGACGTCGGCGCGGGCCGGCGGCACCGGCGCCCGCGCCGCGAGGGCAACCGGCCGCGGGAGCCACTCGTCCGAGTAGCTCTCCACCGCGACGGTGCCCTGCCCGCCTTCCGCGATGCGGTAGTGATACTCGCCGACCGGCAGCCACACCGACGCGTGGCCGGCGCCGTCGAAGCGCAGCGTATCGCTTCGCCCGGGTCCCGCTCCGCCGAATCCGATCGCGAGCGCGCGCGGCGCGCCGGCGCCGATCCACTCGAACAGCACCGGCCGGCCGTTCTGCACGACGGCGCGCAGCGGCTGCGCCGCGCCGCGCACCGAGTCGGCACCGCCGAGGAGCCAGCTCACCGTCGCCGCGATCCACGAGCGGTATGCCTCCTCGCTGCTGCCGCCGCGAAACGCCCAGCGCCAGAGTCCGTCGGCCGCGACGGTCACCCGCCGCACCCGTCCCTGCTCCCGGCCGATCACCACCGGACGCTCGGCGCCACGGCGGGCGAGCTGCGCCGTCAGTGCGGTCCACTCCCCCGCAGCCGGCTCGATCGCCGTCACCTGCGTGGCCGGCGGGAACGAATCCACCGGCAGCCCGAGAAAGGCGCCGGCGACCGGCGACGCCGCGCTCGGCTTGAGATACCAGTCGCCGGCGAGCACCGTCTCGCCGTCCTCGCCACTGGGCCACGTCAGCACACCGCGCGCGGAGGCGTCGCGGGCGACGTCTCCCGGCGCGCCCTTGAGCAGCAGCAGGTCGGCGTGACGCGCGGCCAGGCGGACCTCGTCGCTCGAGACCGGCGACATGTCCGCCATCGAGCGCCAGCGATCCGGTGCTATGCGGACGAATCCCTTCACCGGGAGCTGCGCCACATCGCGCACCGTGTGAAAGAGGAATCGCGCGTCCCAGTCGGCCGGCGCCGCCAGCAGCACGACGCCCGGTGTCGCGGCGACGGAGACGAGCTGCAGCCGCGCGTCATCGCGCGGCTCGCGGTCGGGCGTGCCGGCGAGCGCGACGCGGAGCACGTGGTCGCCCGCCGCGAGCCCGCGGGAGGGCAGCGTCCAACGGAGCCGCGCCGCGCCGCCCTCGAGCCGGACGGTCTGACGGCCGAGCCGCTGGTCGCCGGCGGTGACCGCGACGGTGACGCTGTCGGGCGCGCCGGCGGTGCCGCGGAGGTCGAGCTCGAGCGGAATGGAGTCGCCGGCGGTGATCCGTGCCGGCCCGCGCACGGCGGTGATGGCGATGTCCGGCACGGCGCTGCGCGGCAGCAGCCGCACGCCGGTGCGGGCCAGGATGTCGGCCGGGATGTCGGCGGCATCCTCCACCTCGCCGTCGGTCACCACCCACACCGGTCGGTCCGACGCCGAGGCCGCCACCAGTGACGCCGCGAGTTGCGAACGCCCGCGATCCGGCAGCGTGTCGGCGCCGCCGCGCTCGTCGCCGAACCGCCGCACCTCGCCTAACGATTCCGCGACCTGGCGCGCCCGGGCCCACTGGCCCCCGGCGGCGGTCATGCTGAGCGAGGCGTCGAGCAGCACGAGCGGGCGCCGCGGTGCGGCGGAGACGGGACAGCTCACGTTGAGCAGCAGCAGGCCGAGCGCGGCCCATGCGACGGCGCGCGCGGCCATCGGCACGAGTGCACGGCGGCCGCCGAGCCGCTCGAGCCCGAGGTAGGTGAGCGCCGCTCCGGCAGCGGCGAGGAGAACGACTACGAGGACGCGCACGCCGCGAGCGCCTCTTCCAGCGTGAAGCGGCGCTCGTACAGCGCGCGGCCGACGATGGCGCCGGCGAGCCCCGCGGCGGCGGCGGCGCGCAGGTGGCCGAGCGTCGCGACGCCACCGCTGGCGATCACGCCGGCGCCGCTGCTCGCGCCGGCTCGCTGAAGCGCCGTGGCGCCGGCCAGATCGGGCCCCGTGAGCATGCCGTCGCGCGCGATCTCGGTGTAGATCAGCGTGCGCGCGCCGTCGGCCAC
>JAICWE010000029.1 GCA_025934955.1 Gemmatimonadales bacterium
CAGGAGTATCACGAAGATCGTCCACAGCATCTGGCCCTCCTCGATCCGATGAACGCGCTCGGCCCCGTGCCGCGCATCCACGCTAACTGAGCCGATGCCGCTTCGTCGTGATACGGCTCACCCGGGTCATCCCATTGCACGCCACCGTCTTGGAGGACAGCCTTTCGCGCGTCGCTGTCAGAACGGCAGCAAATCCCGGTACGGCACTTGCCCAAGCACCCACCTCTGCCGGCGACCTGTCATCCGATGGCGCTCCGGCAGGAGCCAGATCACTGCCGGGCTCATCCCGACGAAAGACGAAAGAGGAACAGCATGGCTTCCAAGATCATCGGCATCGACCTTGGCACGACCAACTCGGTGGTCGCCGTGATGGAGGGTGGCGACCCGGTCGTCATCCCGAACGCTGAGGGCGGCCGAACGACACCGTCGGTGGTGGCGTTCACCAAGGATGGCGAGCGGCTCGTGGGCCAGGTAGCCAAGCGCCAGGCCGTCACCAACCCCAAGCAGACCATCTTCTCGATCAAGCGGTTCATGGGACGCCGCATGAACGAGATCACCGAAGAAACCAAGCGGGTCCCGTACAAGGTGGAGAACGGCCAGAACGGCCTCGCCGCGGTGGAGATCCAGGGCAAGAAGTACACGCCTCCGGAGATCTCCGCGATGATCCTCCAGAAAATGAAGCAGACGGCGGAAGACTACCTCGGCCACAGCGTGGACCGGGCGGTCATCACCGTGCCGGCCTACTTCAACGACTCCCAGCGCCAGGCAACCAAGGATGCCGGCAAGATCGCCGGCCTCGAGGTGCTGCGCATCATCAACGAGCCGACGGCGGCGGCGCTGGCCTACGGTCTCGATAAGAAGAAGGAAGAGAAGGTCGCGGTCTTCGACCTCGGCGGCGGCACCTACGACATCTCCGTTCTGGAGCTGGCCGAGGGCGTGTTCGAGGTGAAGAGCACCAACGGCGACACCCACCTCGGCGGCGACGACTTCGACCAGCGGCTCATCGACTGGCTGGTCACCGAGTTCAAGAAGGACCAGGGCATCGACCTCTCCAAGGATCCGATGGCGCTCCAGCGGCTCAAGGAAGCGGCGGAGAAGGCCAAGATGGAGCTCTCCAGCACCACCCAGACCGACATCAACCTGCCGTTCATCACGGCGGACCAGTCGGGGCCGAAGCACCTGAACATGTCGCTCACGCGGGCCAAGTTCGAGCAGCTGGTGGACGATCTCATCCAGCGCACCATTCCGCCGATGCAGCAGGCGCTCAAGGACGCCGGGCTCGATCCCAAGGGCATCGACGAGGTGATCCTGGTCGGCGGCTCGACCCGTATCCCCAAGATTCAGGAGATCGTCAAGGACTTCTTCGGCAAGGAGCCGAACCGGTCGGTCAACCCGGACGAGGTCGTGGCGATCGGCGCGGCGATCCAGGGCGGGGTGCTCGGCGGCGAAGTGAAGGACGTGCTGCTGCTGGACGTGACCCCGCTGTCGCTCGGCATCGAGACGCTCGGTGGCGTGACGACGGTGCTCATTCCGCGGAACACCACGATCCCGACCAAGAAGTCGGAGACCTTCAGCACGGCCGAGGACAACCAGACCACGGTCGAGATTCACGTGCTCCAGGGCGAGCGCCAGCTGGCCGCGGACAACCGCACCATCGGCAAGTTCCAGCTCACCGGCCTCCCGCCCGCCCCGCGCGGCATGCCGCAGGTCGAGGTCACCTTCGACATTGACGCCAACGGCATCCTGCACGTGTCGGCCAAGGACAAGGCGACGAACAAGGAGCAGAAGATCCGCATCGAGGCATCGAGCGGCCTGAGCGACGCCGAAATCGACCGCATGGTGAAGGCCGCCGAGTCGCACGCGGCGGACGACAAGACCCGGCGCGAGCAGATCGAGGCCCGCAACCAGCTCGACGGTCTCACATACAAGGTGGAGAAGGACAGCAAGGAGTGGGTGGACCGCCTCCCCGCCGACGCCAAGAGCCGGCTGGATCAGGCGCTCGAGGGCGGCAAGCAGGCGCTCCGCACCGGCGAGGCCGACGGTATCCGTCGCGCGCTCGACGAGCTGAACGCCGCGTATTCGGCCGCCGGTGCCGCCCTCTATCAAAGCCAGCAGGGCGCCCAGCCCGGCGCCGAGCAGGAAGCGGCGCCCGGCGCGGAGCCGCCGAAGCAGGACGACGTGGTCGAAGCCGACTACGAGATCGTGGACGAGAAGAAGTAGCGGGACACCGGGATGCGCGACGGACGCTCGTCGTCGCGCATCCCGGTTAGGTTACCACATCACCCCAAAGGATGCTCGATGTCCGCACGTTCACTCAATTGGCTCAAGTTCGGCGGCCTCGTCGCGCTGGCGTTTGCGCTCGGGCTGCTCTTTGCCGGGCTGCTCGATCTGCCCACCCGCTCGTCGGCCCAGGAAGCGGTCGCCGGCGGGCGCACCGTCATCGCGCCGGTCGCGGCGCCGGCACTCCCCCAGGCCAAGCCGCTGCAGGACCTGAGCGACGCCTTCGCCTCCGTCGCCGACGCGGTGCGGCCGAGCGTCGTTTACATCAAGGCGTCGCGCACCGAGAAGACCGCCGACCGCCGGTTGCCGCCGGGCATGGAGCAGTTCTTTCCGCGGGTCCGGCAGAAGCCGGAGTTCGAGCAGGGGAGCGGCTCCGGCTTCATCGTATCGCAGGACGGCTACATCCTCACCAACAACCACGTCGTCGAGAACGCCCAGAACGTGCGGGTCCGGCTGCTCGATCGCCGTGAGTTCGACGCCACGGTCGTCGGGACCGACCCGAACACCGACGTCGCCGTGCTCAAGATCAACGCGCAGGGCCTCAAGCCCCTGGCGCTCGGCAACAGCGACAATGAAAAAATCGGCGAGTGGGTGCTGGCCATCGGCAATCCGCTGGGCGAGGGGCTGACGTTCACCGTCACCTCCGGCATCATCAGCGCCAAGGGCCGCAGCCTCGCCGGACTGCAGCGCTCCAATATGAGCATCAGCGACTTCATCCAGACCGACGCGGCCATCAACCCCGGCAACTCGGGCGGCCCGCTGGTGAACGTGCGCGGCGAGGTGATCGGCATCAACTCCGCCATCGCCAGCGAAACCGGCTTCAACGTCGGCTACGGCTTCGCGATCCCGATCAACCTGGTCAAGAACGTCATGACGCAGCTCATCACCGAGGGCAAGGTGCACCGCGCCGCGCTCGGGGTGAGCATCCAGGATGCCGACATCAACGACGCGCAGTACGTCGGGCTCAAGGACATTCATGGCGTCGTGGTCAAGGACATTCCCGACGGCAACTCCGCCGCCAAGGCCGCCGGCATCGAGGCCGGCGACGTCATCATCTCGGTAGACGGCAAGCCCGTCGAGCGAGTCGGGCAGCTGCAGCAGGAGATCGGGTTCCGGAAGCCCGGCGACGTGGTGCAGGTCGAGGTCGCCCGGAAGGGCGGCGTGCGGAAGACGATCGCCGTCAAGCTCCAGCCGCTGCAGGATCTCAAGGACACCGCCCAGGCGGATCAGGACCAGGCGGACAGCGATGAGGCCGCCAATCCGTCGAGCACCGGCGCCGCCGTGAGCAAGCTGGGCGTCACGGTGCAGCCGGTGACCGGGCAGGTGGCGCAGGAGCTGAATCTCCCGTCCACGATCAGGGGATTGATCGTGACCGACGTCACCCCGGGCGGCCCGTCGTTCCAGACGCTTTTCGCGCCGGACCAGGGCGGACCCGACATCATCACCTCCATCGAAGGCAAGCCGGTGCGCACCGAAGCGGACCTCCGCAACGTGCTCAAGAGCTACAAGGCCGGCGACATCATCACCGCACAGGTCTACAACCCGCGCGGACAGAGCCGCCGCATCGAGCGGATCCGGCTCGGCGGAGAGCAGTCGCACTAGCCGCGGGCCTTCCGCGGACGCAGGTCACGGGGCCCGGTTCGCCGGGCCCCTATTCTTTTCCATGCTCTCGGCCCTGATCCTCGACATAGACGGCACGCTGATCGACAGCAACGACGCGCATGTGGACGCGTGGGTCGAGGCGCTCGCGTCGTTCGGTTATCGAATCCCCCGCGACCGCATGCTGCGCGAGGTCGGCAAAGGTGCCGACCAGTTGATACCGTCCGTTCTCGGCGCGGCCGTGGAGCGAGAGCAGGGCGACGAGATCCGCGTCGTCCAGCGCCGCGCCTTTGCCGCGATTGCCGGGGCGCGGCCGCTGCCCGTCTTTCGCGGCGTGCACGAGCTGGTACGCGACGCGCGGCGGCGCGGCCTCCGCATCGCGCTCGCCACCTCGAGCGCCGAAACGCAGATTGCCGCGCTGGAGCGGAGCAGCGGCCTCGACCTCCGGCACCTGGGCGACGTGCTGGTCGGCGGCGACGACGCCGGCGCCAGCAAGCCCGCACCGGACGTGGTGCTTGCCGCGGCTGCGGCGCTCGGCGTGACGCCGGCGGAATGCGCCATGGTCGGCGACACCATCTACGACGCCGAAGCATGCCGGCCGGCCGGCGTCGTCTGCCTCGGCGTCACGAGCGGCGGCACCGAGGCAGCGGCGCTCCGCCGGGCGGGCGCACGGGCCGTCTGGCGCGGCGTCGAGCAGCTCGGCGACGATCTCGGCCATGCACTCGAGATCGCATCGCCCGGCAGCATCCGGCTGGACCGGTCCCGGCTGGAATCGCTCATGAGGGAGGCACTGGCGGAAGCCCGGCGCGGTCTCGCCGCCGGCGAGCTGCCGGTCGGAGCGCTGCTCGCCCGCGGCGATGGAACGGTCGTGAGCCGCGGCTACGACACCACGCGCGGCACCCGCGACGCCACCGCGCACGCGGAGATCGTTGCGCTCCGGCAGGCCGCGGGGCTCATCGCGAGTGACGCACGAGACACGATCCTGGTGTCCAGCCGTGAGCCGTGCGTCATGTGTACCGGTGCGGCCATCGAAGCGGCGGTGGATACCATCGTGTTCGGAGCGCCGGTGCCCGATGGCGGCGCCTCGCGACTTGCGCCGAGCGAGAGCAGCATTCTGCCGCGACTGGTGGGGGGCATCGCCGCCGAGGAGAGCGGCGCGATGGCGGAATGGCGGCGCTAGTCGCGCCGCCGGAGAACCGCCAGGACGAGGTCGCCCATGTGATACGGAGCGAAGACGCTCGCGGCGCGGGTGCGGCTGAGCCGGCGCGCCAGCCGGGCCAGCAGACCGAACGGCGCGCGCGCGACCACCTCCAGCGCACGCCGCGCCGAGATCCACTTGGTGGCGGGCCGGTAGCCCAGCATCGCCCAGCGCGCCGACTCGAACAAGAAGGCGAGCGTGCGCCGCGTGTAGTAGTACAGCACGAACGGCGGTGCCCAATCGTGCCAGTGGGTGCCGAGCGCCCGCGCCACCAGGGCGCGATAGTCCCAGGTCTCCACCACGAGCACGCCGCCCGGCCGAAGCAGTTCGCTCAGCTTGCCGGAGACGGCCCGCTGATCCGGCAGATGCTCGAGCACGTTGAACAGTGTGATCACATCGAACGACTGGTGCGGCAGCTCGACGTCGAGGAAGTCGCCGTGGAGGACGTCGAGGCCGAGCACCCGGGAGGCATGGGCGACGGCGAAACCGCTGAGGTCACAGCCGGTCACCTCGAAGCCCGCCTGCCGCGCCTCATCGAGGAAGAAGCCGGCCGCGCAGCCGACGTCGAGCAGCCGGCCGCCGGTGATGCCCATCGACCGGAGCACGTTCAGGTAGTAGCGCGCCTGGCGGCGGTGCACGGCCTCTTCGCCGAGATAGTCGCCATACTCGCGCTCCGGGTCGGTGAAGTAGCCGGCGTCGTAGTAGCGTTCCCGCGCGTCGGACTCCGGCACCTCGGGGCAGAAGATCAGGGCGCAGCGCACGCACCGGAGCAGCGGGATCGCGGCGGCGGTGAGCGCGTACACGGTTTCGAGGCTGCCGCAGATCGGGCACGCTGCCGACTCGGTGGCCGGATGAGCGGGGTGCGGTTGCGGTGGCGCGGTAAGTGTCATGGCTCCGGGTCGGCCGCGCCCCCAGCGCAACCGCTTGGTACGAGAACACCGGCGAATACTTCGTATGCTGCCACGCGGTACGCCGCGCGGCGGTGGGCCAACTCACCCGCGCGCTGTGCCGCGCGGACAGCGCGTGCGACGCGGCGCCGGGTCGTGCGGCGAAACCGAGCTGGTCAGTGCTAGATTGTCGGGCGAGGGATGGAGCTCGACGCACGCGGACGTGGCGAAACGGCATACGCGCGGCGCTTAGGACGCCGTGGGGAAACCCGTGCGGGTTCGACTCCCGCCGTCCGCACTGACAGATCCGCGCCCGAACCCGTCGGCCTTCGGCTCGACTCCCGCCGTCCGCACTCGCAGATCCGCTGAAAAATTGACCATCGCCCGCGAGCCCGGGTATCTTTGCCCCCCATGAACGACATCACGGTAGAGAAGACCGCCGAAGACGCCGCCTCCAAGTCGCTGCGGGTGACGGTGCCCGTCGAGCGGGTGCGCGCCGCGGAGGCGAAGGCGTTGAAGTACTACTCCCGGCGCGCGCGGCTCCCCGGCTTCCGGCCCGGCAAGGCGCCCGACGCGGTCGTGAAGAAGCGGTTCGGCGACGCCATCCGCCAGACGGTGCTGGACGAAGTGATCCGGGAGAGCTGGGAAACCGCGAAGTCCAGTGAATCGCTCAAGCCGATCGCCGATCCCGCCATCAAGAATCTCAAGTTCGAGGACGGCAGCCCGATCGAGTTCGAGCTCACCGTCGAGATCCGCCCGGAGCTCGCGCTCGAGCGCATCGGCGGGTTCAGGCTCCGGCGTCCGGCCGCGACGATCGCCGACTCGGAGGTGGACGAGCAGCTCGAGCGGATCCGGGAGCAGAAGGCGAGCTGGACGCCCGTCGAGGGCCAGCAGCCGAAGCCGGGCGAGATGGTGCGGGTGGACGTGGCGCCACTCGATGCCGAGGGTACCGCAGCACCGGCGCAGCCGTACGACCTCGTGCTGGGGCAGAACCAGGCCGTTCCCGACCTCGAGGAAAGGATCATGGCGCTCCGCCCGGGCGAGAGCGCCGACGCCGAAGTGAAGTTTCCCGAGGATCATCCCGATCCGGCACGCCGGGGTCAGAGCCGGCGCGTCCGGGTGACGCTGCACGAGGTCAAGCGACAGGACCTGCCGCCCCTCGACGACGCGCTGGCGCGCGAGGCGGGCGACTTCGAGAACCTCGCGGCGCTTCGGGCCGCGGTACGGGAAGACTTGGAGCGCGGCGCGGGCCGCGAGGCGGCGTCGCAGGTGCGACAGCAGCTCATCGGGCAGATCGTGGAGGCGAACGCGGTGCCCGCGCCGGAGTCGCTGGTGCACCGCGTGCTCCACGCCTACGCCCACATGTACCAGGTGCCCGAGGACCAGATGGGCACCTTCGAGCAGCAGTTCCACCCGATCGCCGAGTCGCAGGTCCGCCGCGACCTGGTGATGGAGACGCTGCTGGAGGCGCACGGTCTGCGCGCCACCGAGGAGGAGCTGGACGCGCGGGTGGCGGAGCTGGCGCAGCTCCGCGGCGTGCCGGCCGGACAGCTCTACGCGTCGCTCCAGAAGTCGAACCGGCTGCAGGAGCTCGAGCGCGCCATCACCGAAGACAAGGTCTTCGACTTCCTCCTCCCGCAGTCCACCGTCGACGAGGCACAGACTTGACCATGGCCACGCTGTACCCACCGTACATCATCGAGCGCTCCAGCCGGGGCGAGCGCACGTACGACATCTTCTCCCGCCTGCTGATGGACCGGATCGTCTTCCTCGGCGCGCCGATCAACGACGACGTCGCGAACATCATCATCGCGCAGCTGCTGTTCCTCGAGGCGGACAATCCGGACAAGGACATCTACCTCTACCTCAACTCGCCGGGCGGCGTCGTCTCCGCCGGCATGGCGATCTACGACACCATGCAGCACCTGCGCGCGCCGGTGAACACGATCTGCATGGGCATGGCGGCGTCGATGGGCTCGTTCCTCCTCTGCGCCGGCACCAAGGGGAAGCGGAGCGCGCTGCCGCACGCGCGCATCATGATCCATCAGCCGTCCGGGGGCACCCAGGGCACCGCGGCCGACATCGAGATCCAGGCCCGCGAGATCCTCTACCTCCGCTCCAAGCTGAACGGCCTGTATGCGCAGCACACCGGCCAGAGCATCGAGACCATCGAGCGCGACATGGACCGCGACCGGTTCATGAGCTCGGAGGAGGCGAAGGCGTACGGGCTGATCGACAGCGTCTTCACCCCGCGGGAGAAGGTCGTTCCCAAGAACCCTTGACGGGTCCCCGCCGGTGCGGGCACCTTTCGTTACCCTGACCACGCGGTCCCGATCCCAAACACCATGTCGAACGACAAGCATCTCCGCTGTTCCTTCTGCGGCAAGTCGAAGGACTCGGTCCGGAAGTTCATCTCCGGTCCGTCGGTCTACATTTGCAACGAGTGCATCACGCTCTGCAATGAGATCCTGGCGGAGGACGAGGAACGCGAGGTCGCCGACAGCATCACCCAGGTCCCGACGCCGCTCGAGATCAAGGAGGTGCTGGACCAGTACGTGATCGGGCAGGAGACGGCCAAGCGGACCCTCGCCGTCGCCGTCTACAACCACTACAAGCGGATCAACGCCGCCAGCGGGCGCGACGGCGACGTCGAGCTCGACAAGTCCAATATCCTGCTGCTCGGCCCCACCGGCGTGGGCAAGACGCTGCTGGCCCAGACGCTCGCCCGCATCCTCGACGTCCCCTTCACCATCGCCGACGCGACCACGCTCACCGAAGCCGGCTACGTCGGCGAGGACGTGGAGAACATCCTCGTCCGCCTGCTCCAGGCCGGCGAGTTCAACGTCGCCGAGTGCGAGCGCGGCATCGTCTACATCGACGAGATCGACAAGATCGCGCGGAAGTCGGAGAACCCGAGCATCACCCGCGACGTTTCCGGCGAAGGCGTGCAGCAGGCGCTGCTGAAGATCCTCGAGGGCACCATCGCCTCGGTCCCGCCCCAGGGTGGGCGGAAGCATCCGCAGCAGGAATACATCCAGATCAACACCAAGGACATCCTGTTCGTCTGCGGCGGCGCGTTCGACGGCCTGGAAAAGATCATCCAGGCGCGCACCGGCCGGCAGCAGATCGGCTTCGCCGCCGGCGAGCGCGCGGCGCTCCAGCCGGCCGACAGCAACAAGCCGTACGCCGAGGTCGAGCCGGACGACCTGCTCCGCTTCGGCCTCATCCCCGAGCTGGTCGGCCGGCTGCCGGTCGTGGTGTCGCTCCAGGCGCTGGACGAGGCCGCGCTGATGAAGATCCTGGTCGAGCCCAAGAACGCGCTCACCAAGCAGTACAAGAAGCTGTTCGAGCTCGAGAACGTCGGCCTCACCTTCGATGCCGAGGCGCTCCGAGCGGTGGCGCAGAAGGCGCTCAAGCGCGGCACCGGCGCGCGCGGGCTGCGCAGCATTCTCGAGACCGTGATGACCGACATCATGTTCGACCTGCCGACGCGGGACGACGTGCGCGAGGTCGTGATCACCAAGGAATCCATCGCCGAGGGCACCAGCCCGCTGATCGTCACCGAGCGCGCGCGGACCAAGCGCGAGGCGTGACCGGCCCTGCGTCCGCCAGCCCGCTCGCCCGGCTGCCGGTCGACTTCGTCGGCAGCTTCCCCGACCCCGCCGTCCGCCTCGACCCCGTCCTGCCCGAGCTCGCATTCGTCGGGCGCTCCAACGTCGGCAAGTCCAGTCTGCTGAATTCCCTCGTGGGCCGCCCCGGGCTCGCCCGCGTGAGCGGTACGCCGGGAAAGACGACGCTGGTGAACGTCTTCCGGCTGCCCACGTTCTACCTGATCGATCTTCCCGGCTACGGCTTTGCGCGCGCGAGCAAGTCGGCGCGCTCCGGTTACCGCGCGCTGCTCGAGCGCTTTCTCTCGACGCGAAGCACGCTGGCCGGCGTGGTGTGGCTGCTCGACATCCGGCATCCGCCCTCGGCGGACGACCGCACCATCCAGGAGCTGCTCGTCGCGAGCGAGCGGCCGGTTCTCGCGGTCCTCACCAAGGCCGACAAGCTGGGCCGCGCGGCGCAGCGGACCCGCGCCCGCGAGCTGGCCGAGGCACTCGGCCTGCACGACGAACAGATCCAGCTCACCAGCAGCACGTCGGGCGCCGGCATCGCGGACCTCGGCGCGAGCATTCTCGCCGCAGCCACTTCGGAGGAAGCATGAGAGGGACGATCGGCAGGGCGGCGGGATTCGCCGTGGTGCTCGGCGGACTCGGCATGCTCCCGCCGGCCGCGCGGCTGGCGGCGCAGGCGACCGCCGAAGCGCCGGCCACGAGTCCCGGCCCCGACGCGCTGGTCCCGGCCGGTTTCGGCACGCTCAATCAATCGGACATCGAGGTGCGCTTCACCACGGACGAGCTGGAGATCCGTTTCGTCCCGCTCGACGAGCGAGTCACCCGCCTGCTCGCCAACGACGCGTATCAGGCGCTCCACGGCCTGGTGCGCGCCCGGCACGCCGATGTCGAGGCGATTCTCGACCGCAGCGGCGTCAGCCGCCCCGGCCTGGCGCTGGTGACGTTCTTCGGGCAGCGGCCGGGCGCGCGCTTCGAACCGCAGTCGCTCATGCTCAGCATCCGCAACCAGCTCTTCCGGCCGATCGGAATCGTGCCGCTCAGCTCCCAGTTCACCTCACAGCAGCTCGACGTACGCGCCGCGGCGACCGGGCTGTTCGTCTTCGAGCAGGAGATCCCGGTGACCGACAACTTCAACGTCCAGTACAACGGACTCCAGAGCGACGACTGGGACCGGCGACTGACGACGTTCAACCGCGAGCGGCAGCGGATCCAGGCGCGCGCGCGGACGGCGGATACGACCGGCGCACGGTAGGGGGTGAACGCCGGGCCGGGTTCCGCCGCTCAGCCCGGCCGCACCTCCCAGAGCCATTCGACTCCCGGCTCTCGCCGGCCCGATACCAGCATTGCCGTCGAGAGCGCGTCGGCGGCGACGGCCGTCGGCGCGACGGCGGTCACCTGTTTCAGCGCCGTCGCCGGATAGCCGCTGTGCGGATCCATCACGTGGCCGCGCACATGCCGCCCGTATCGAACGACGGACACCGTGTTGGCCGATGTCGCGAGCGCGCGGTCCCGGAGCCGCACCTCAGCGAGCGACCGTCGCCGACCGGCGGGATCCGCGATGCCGACGGTCCATCCTGACTCGCCCGGCGGCGCGCCGAGCGCGATGCAGTCGCCGCTCACGTCGAGCAATGCGCGGTCGATGCCGAGCCGCCGGAGCACCGCGGCCGCGCGGTCCAACCCGTAACCCACGCCGATCCCGCCGAGGTCCAGCTGCGTGTGCGCGCTGGGCACCGCGACCGTGTCACCCTCGACCTGCACCACCGCCGCCTGCACCGCCGAGCGCGCCTCCGCCAGCTCGGCGGCGGACGGCTCGCGGGTGCGGGGCGCATGGAAACCCCACGCCCGCATCAGCGGCTCGACCGCCGGGTCGAACGCGCCGGCCGTGCTCGCACGGAAGCGCTCGCCGGCCGTGAGCACCGCGGCGAGATCGGCGCCGACACGCAGCGGCCGGCGGCCGGCGGAGCGGTTGAGCTCCGACAGATCGCTCGCATCGTCGAAGAGCGACAGCGCCGCCTCGACCCGGCGGAGCTCGGCGAGCGCGGCGGCCGCCGCCTCGTAGCCGTGATCCCCCGATGCGGCGTAGAGCTGCAGGTGCACCGGCTGGCCCATCGCCCACGACCAGCGCTCGACGAACCGGGGCCCCCTCCGCGCCGTGGCGGCGAGCGCACCGGGCCGCGCGGCACCGGCCAGCGCGGCGGCACCGGCGCCGCCGACCAGGCGGACGAAATCGCGCCGCTTCATCGGCCGCCGTCCGAGGCCGAGAGCTCTCCCAGGATGAAGTACGTCTGGATATAGAAGACGACGGCCATCGAGCTGCTGGACGCGACGAGCAGCCAGGCGAACGCCGGGTGCACGTAGCGCATCAGCCACATGGCGCTGAACGAGACCAGCACCGCCGCGAACGGCTCGGCGATGAGGAACCGCCGCAGCCGCTCGCCCGGCCGGCTGCAGAACGCGAGGCACGCGCCGCTGAACGCGAAGATCGCGGCCATGCTCAATACATGCGTGTGGGTGTTGGTCAGCATCTCGGCGAAGGACTTGGGGAATTGCATCGCGGCATCGCCGCTCCCGGCGCCCGCGTCGCCGCGATACCGGAGTGCGGCGCCGGCGGGAGTGAGGCCGGTTGTGTGCCACACGAAGACCAACGACACGGTGTACCCGACCGCCTGCACGATGGTGAGCCAGCGCGCCAGCGTGCGGAGCGGCGGGGGCGCCGAAGCCCACGTCACTTGAGCTTCCCCTGCTGGCGCCATGCGGTCAGCTCCGAGAGCGCCTGACGTACGCCGAGCGTCACCGAGCGTGAGCTGATCGTCGCGCCGGAGATGCTCCGGATGTCCTTGCCGATCTCGAGGGGCGCGTCGGCGCCCTTCCCGCGGAACTGCTTCCGCCAGGTGTCGTACGCCACCTCGCCGCCGTACGGCTCGCGGTAGACCAGCACGTCCACGTCCTTCAGGCGATTGGCCGGATCGATCGCGACGAGGAAGGTGATCGGCTGGTCGCGACCGATAACGTTCCGCACCTGGGCGAAGCCGAGCAGCGAATCGCCCCGCGCGATCCGCAGCACGCGCCGGCCGTCCACCGCGATCGTATCCACCCGCGTCGCCTTGCCGAACAGGCGCTCGATGGCCGCGGTGACCTTCTTCGGCGGCGCCTCCTGCGCCCGGAGCGGCGCGGCGATCGCCGCGCCGGCGAGGAGCAGCACGCCCAGCGCTCGCGCCTCAGAACTGATAGCCCACCCCCAACCTGACGACGTTGCTTTCGCCGATGCCGGCGCGGTTGCGGCGGAGCTGGTAATCGCCCTTGAAGACCACGCCGCCGACCGGCCTGTAGGTGAGCCCGAGCGTCGTGATGCGGCGCGCCAGCGAGTCGCTCCGAACGACGCCGGCGGGGACGCCGGCGTGGGTGTCGTAATTCTCGTAGCGGGCGAAGGCATCGAGGCGCTGGGAGCTTGCCGGCACGACGAGGCGGAGCACGTCGTACGCGGCCTCAGCGTAGCCGCCGCTGATCCGGTGCGCCACCTGTCCGCCGAACGCGCCGTTGATGAGCGACGCATCGCCCACGGTGACGTTGGCGACGACGCCGCGCAGACTCAACCCGCCGCGGTCGTAGCGCGCATCGGCGGCGAGGACGGTGACCGGCGCGGCGAAGGTGCCGGTGCCGATCGCCGGGTTCTGGTCGGCCGAGCCGCCGTACCAGAACGAGCCGCCGATCTTGAGGCCGGGCCGCGCCCACTCGAGTCGGCCGGTGAGCGACGGGTTGGCGAAGCTCGCGTCCTGTCCCTCCTGGCGGCCCTCGCGAATCCCTTCGTCCGCGCTGAAGCCTTCGGAGCGGAGTCCGTTCATGAGATAGACCCGGTACGCGACGCCGGCGACGCCCGGCAGCGCGCCCGCCGCGCCGATGCCGAGCTCGCGCCACGTGGTCGGGATCACGTCGTGATCGAAGTCGGGCCGCGCGACGCCATTGAAGGTGGTGGGCTCGTGGGTCTCGTTGATGATGCCGACCGGCGCGAGCAGAAGTCCGGTCCGCAGCGTGAACGCATCGGACAGACGATAGTCCAGGAAGAGCTGCTCCACGGAGACCTCGCCCGCCGGCGAGCCGTTCTCGATCTTCGCGTCCTCGATCTCGACTTCGGAACGGACGCTCAGCTTGTCGGTGAACGCGTTCGCCAGGTAGATGACGAACCGGGTGAGATCGACTCGGCCCGGCGTCGCCGGACCCGAGGCGTTGGCGTACTGGATCTCGCCGTAACCGCCGATGGTGACGTGATTCTGCTCGACGGCGCGGTCGGCGAGCGACTGGGCATGGAGCGCGGGAGCGATGATCAGGAGTGACGCGACGAGCGACAGCGGACCGGCGGTGCTGCGAGTCGGCATCGAGAGAGTCCAGGCGAGGGTGTTGGCTGTTGCTTGATAATTGTTCTCAGATCGTCAATCCCTAGCACACTAGTCCCCATTCGCTTGCCTGTCAACGGAACTTCGCGGAGATTGCTTCGGTCGCGCGGTAAATGTCAGCATCATCGGCACCTTGGGAGATCCATGGCTTACCTTCCGCTGCGCGGTGTCGCCCTGCCCGATGCGCCGCGTCAGGCGTACGACGCGTGGCTCGACGAGCTCGCCGGCCGCATCGCGGAGCCCGGCGCCGACTGGTACCGCATCGCGCGCGACACGCTCTATCAGCTCTACCATCCCGGCGGCGGCGACTACGAGCAGCGCATCGCCGATCCCGCGACGCCCGCCGCCGCGCGCGCCGCGCTGCACGCCTTCGACCCCCACTGCATCACGCTCGAGCCGGAGTACTACGGGGACGTGGACGCCGAGCGGTACGCACGGGTGAAGCCGCTCCTCTGGCTCTGGCAGAGCTTCGACCGTTCGCCGCTCGGCGGCGGCAATGTGGACGTCGGCGTGCGGCTCCGCCGGCTGCTCGCGCCGCACATCTTCGCGCGCTGCGGCCGCCACTTCAAATGCTTCCAGTTCGTCGAGTTCTCCTTCGGCTACAACATGGAGGTGGGCGACGACGTGGTGGTGCACCGCCACGTCCTGCTCGACGATCGCGGCGGCATCACCCTGGGCGATCGGGTGAGCATCTCGGATTACGCCAACATCTACAGCCACACCCACAGCATCGTCGAGCAGCGCGAGGTGATCGACATGCGCACCGTCCTGGAGGAGGACGTGCGCATCACCTACCACGCGACGGTGCTCGCGGGTGTGCGGGTGGGCCGGAACGGGATGGTCGGCGCCCATGCGGTGGCGACCAAGGACGTGCGGCCCTACCACGTGAACGTCGGCATCCCCGCCAAGTCGATCCGGGTGAAGCCCAACGCGCCGCCCGAGGCATACGCGACCGAGCGAGCCGGCGTGCGCGAGATGCGGGAGCCGCGCTGAGCGCCATGCGCCGCGGTGTGAGCCGGGCCGAGGCGGCGGCGGGAGCGGTGGCGCTCCTGGTAGCGGCGGTGACGGCGGCGCGGGTGATCCCCCCGATCATCGGTGCGGCGACGCTGGTCGCCGCCGTGGCCGCCGCCACGGTGCTGCTGGTGCGCGCACGCCGCCGGGCGGCGGACCTCGAGAGCGTGCGGGAAGCGACGGCGTCGCAGCTCGACCGGCGCATCAGCGAGCTCTTCTCGCTCCAGGAACTGAGCTACATCCTCTCCGAGTCGATCGCGCTCGAGCGCATCGTGGAGCAGGTGGCGCGCTACGCGATCCGCTTCCTCGAGGCCGACGGCGCGCTGGTGGTGCTGAGCGACGATCCCGACGGCCGGCGGCTCCGCGTCGCCTCGGCACTGGGGTCGCTCGAAGGACTCGAGGGCAGCATCAGCGATACGCTCGACACGGCGCTGGTCCGGCTGGCGGTGGGACGCGAGCGGATCGAGGTGGCGCAGGGTGTCGCGACACCGACCGTGAATCTCTTCGCCGGCACGACGGTGCGGTCCGCCGCGGTGGCGCCGCTCCGCGCGCACGGCGTCACCATGGGCGCGCTCGCGGTGGCGGACCGGCACGCCGGTCCGTTCACCACCGAGGATCTCTGGCTCCTCTCCACCGTCGCGACCCAGGCGTCGGTAGTGCTGGCCAACGCGCGGCTCTATGAGATGGTGCGCCGCAGCACCGAGGAATGGGAGACGGCGTTCAACGCGCTGACCGAGGGCATCGCCGTGGTCGGCGCCGACGGGCAGGTGGTGCGCGCCAACCACGCGCTCGCCCGGCTGGCGGGATTGCCGGAGTCGCAGCTGCTCGACCGGCCGTTCACCGCCGCGCTCTTCGGTGACGCGCCCGCGGCCGAGCAGCTCATCGCCGCGACCCATTCGGGCGAGCCGCCGCCGCCGCTGGTGATCCGCTCCGATCCGCTGCACCGCACTCTTCGGCTCACGGCCGCGCCGCTGGCCGCGAGCGACGGGAGCGCGACCCCGGGCGGCGCCGTGGTCGTGCTGGTCGAGGACGTGACCGAGCAGCGGGCGATGGAGTCGCAGCTCATCCAGAACGAGAAGATGGCGTCCATCGGACAGCTCGTCTCCGGCGTGGCGCACGAGCTCAACAATCCGCTCACCTCGATCCGCGGGTTGGCGGAGCTGCTGCTCGAGCGCGGCGCCGGCACCGGCGATTACCCCAGGGAGCACCTCCGCGTGATCTACGATCAGGCGGAGCGCGCCGGACGCATCGTGCGCAACCTGCTCACCTTTGCGCGGAAGGGCACGCCGGAAAAGACGGCAGTGGACTTGAACGACGTCGTCGCCCGCACCTCGCTGCTGATCTCCTACGAGCTCAAGCTCCGGGGCATCGAGCTGCGGCCGGAGCTGAGCGCCGAGCCGGTGACGGTGCTGGGCGATCGCTACGAGCTGCAGCAGGTATTGCTCAACATCGTCACCAACGCGGTGCAGGCGGTGAGCGATCTGCCCGAGGGGACGCCGCGGCTCATCACCATCGGCACGGTGCGGCACGAGGCAACGGTGGTGCTTCGGGTTCAGGACTCCGGTCCCGGCGTTCCACCCTCGCTGGTTCCCTACCTCTTCACGCCGTTCTTCACCACCAAGGGGCCGGGCCAGGGCACCGGGCTCGGGCTCTCGCTGAGCTACGGGATCATCGATTCCCACGGCGGCCGCCTGATCTACGCGCCGCACGCCGGGGGCGCCGAGTTCGTGGTGCAGCTGCCCTACGTCGAGGACACCCGCGAGCGCGTCTCCGGCGAAACCGCCGAGATGCCGGTGCCCGCGACGCCACCCGCCGGGCGGGTGCTCGTCGCCGATGCCGATGCCTCCTCACAGCGGGTGCTCGGCGCGCTGCTCGGCAGCGAGGGTTATCAGGTGGATGCGGCGCGGAGCGGCGAGCAGGCGCTCCGGCTCGCGGCCGAGCGGCATTATGACGTCGTGATCGCCGATGCCGGCCTCGCCACCGCCGGGGGCGAGCCGCTCGCGCCGGCACTGCTGCAGCAGCGGCCGGAGTACCGCGGCCTGGTGCTGGTGGCAGGCGGCACCCGGCCCGATGACCATGCTCCCGGCGCCGCCGACCTGCACTGGGTGGGGAAGCCGTTCAACCTGCGGGAAGTCTGCGCCGCGGTGGACGAGATGCGCGCCCGGGTCGGTGGTTAGGCAGCCGAACCGGGCAGAGCGCCACCGTGGGCGGCGCGTCAGAAGCCGGCGGCGCTCGCCGGCTGGAAGGGTTCGATGGTGACGCGTCCGGACGTCTTCGCCCGTGCCTGGGCCGCGTCGGCGGCGCCCCAGAAGTTGTGACCGGCATCGAGCGTATCCGCCCGCACGAACAGCCGCGTCGCCCGCAGGAAGACGTTGTCGAGCACCACCGTCCCCCGCCCCGCGTCGTCCACGACGAGCCCCTCGCCCACGCCGTCGAAGATGTTGCCGCGCACCTTGCTGCGCGTCGTGTGCTCCAGCACCAGGCCGCGGTCGGTGCGCGCGAGCACGTTGTCGTCGATCCGGTAGCCGCGGCTCTCCGGCGTGTCCGCGCCCGGCGCGAAGAGCCGGATCCCGATCTTCCCGCCGATGATCACGTTGGCCGCGAGCGCGTGATCGCTCCCGTGCTCGATCGCGATGCCGGCCTCGCGTGAGCCCAGCACCGTGTTCCCCCGCACCACGTTGGCCGACGAGTAGCCCAGCCAGAAGCCGAAGGCGGAGCTGTCGGCGTGGTTCTCGATGAAGCTGTTGCCCCAGCTGAAGGTGGACTCGAACGCGTTGTGATACGCTCCGGTCGCGTCGTTCCGCAGCACGATGTTGCCGACCGACGGCTGCAGTTGCGGCGGCTGGCCGCTCAGGAAGAAGCCGTCGCCCGAGTGGGAGAGGTCGTTGTCGGCAACGACGTTCGAGTCGCTCTGCGCCCGGAGCAGCAGCGCCGCGGAGTCGCAGCCCTCGCTGTAGCTCTTGCCTTCGCACCGCACGTTGCGGCTCGCGTCGTTCCGCATGATCGAGTTGTGCGACGAGTGCCAGAGGTGGATGCCCCAGCCGCTGTTGCGGGAGACGTCGTTGTCGGCGATGTAACTGTTGCGCGCGTTGACGAGGCCGATGCCGTTCTGCGCGTCGCGCGCGACGATGTCGGTGACGCTCGCCCCGTCGGTGCCCTTGAGCAGCACGCCGCCGCCGTACGCCTCCGCCGTGTCGGCGTGGAAGATGTCCAGCCAGTCGTGCTCGTCGTACTTCTCCGCGGTGGAGCGGAGCCGCTGCGAGCGCGAGCCCGAGAGGATGGTCCCGGCGACCCGATGCGCCCGGCCGCCCTGGAGCAGCACGCCGACCCGGTAGCCGCGCACCGTCCCGCCGACGATCGCGACCGCGTCCACGCCGCGGCTCGCGATCCCCACGCCCGTGTAGTTCCCCGGCAGCGAGTCGCCGCTCTCGATGGTGACGCCGGTGAGATCCACCCGCGTCCCCGACGCGGCCAGGATGAGCACGCCCTGCCCCATCGGATCCGCGATGCGATAGCGGCCGGGACAGATGCGGACGTCGCCCTGGAGCTGGGTCCCGGCGCGTGTGGGACGCACGCACGGAGCGGCGAGCGCGGCAAGGAGCAACAGGGACGCGAGCATCACGGCCTGACCGGGAAGCCGCGGGCGCGCAGATAGCTTCGCGCGTCGCCCAGTGAGCTTCCCTCGAAGTGGAAAATGGATGCGGCGAGCACGCCGTGCGCGCCCGCCTCGAGTGCGTCGGCCAGGTGCGGCAGCGCGCCGGCGCCGCCCGACGCGATGACCGGAATGCCCACCGCCGCGGCCGCCGCTCGCGTGAGCGGCAGATCGTAGCCGAGGCCGGTGCCGTCCCGGTCCATCGACGTGAGCAGGATCTCCCCCGCGCCGCGCCGCGCCAGCTCGGCGATCCATTCGATCGCCTCGCGCTCCGTGGGCTCGCGGCCGCCGGCGACCATCACGGTCCAGCGATCGCCGGTGCGCCGCACGTCCACCGCCGCGACGATGCACTGGGAGCCGAAGCTGTCGGCCAGCCGATCCACCAGCGACGGGTCGCGCACCAGGGCGGTGTTGACGGCGACCTTGTCCGCGCCGGCACGGAGTGCCCCCTCGGCATCCTCCACCGCGCGGATGCCGCCGCCGACGGTGAACGGGATGAAGATGCGTTCGGCGACGCGTGCGACCATGGCGAGCGTGGTGGCGCGCGCCTCCTGCGTGGCCGAGATGTCGAGGAAGACCAGCTCGTCGGCGCCCTCGGCGTCGTAACGGGCCGCCTGCGCCACCGGATCACCCGCGTCGCGCAGCGACTCGAAGTGCACGCCCTTCACGACCCGCCCGCCCGCCACGTCGAGGCATGGGATGATGCGGCGCGCGAGCACGGCTACTCGACCCGGAGCACGTCCTCGACCGGACCGGCGTCGCCGCGGCCGACGAGGATCACGATGTCGTCCAGCGCGCGGCGCTCGCGGGGCCAGGCCAGCCGCTCGCGCGCATCGCTCAAGCGGAGCCATTCCGCGCGGTCGTGCTCCTCACTCAGCCGGACCTCCGCGTCCCGGTCCACGAACGCCGCGAACATGGGAACCAGCGCGACCTCATCCTGCCGGTGCTGATAGAACAGCTCGACCCGGCTCAGGTTGTAGAGCCGCCCGGGGAGGAGACCGGTTTCCTCCAGCATCTCGCGCTGCGCCGCATCGGCGGGCGACTCGCCCGCTTCGATGTGCCCGTGCACCGTCTCCCACGCGCCGGTGCATCGCGCGCCGGGCGCGCGACGCAGGACCAGGCACTCGAGCCCGCCGGCACCGCGGCGCAGCACGTAGAGGTCCACCAGCGACACCCGCACCGCCGTCACGGCCGCCACTCGGCGAATGCGGCGAGCAGGCCGATCCCCGCCTGCTGCGACTTCTCCGGGTGAAACTGCGCGCCGGCGACGTTGCCGCGCGCGATCAGCGTCGGAAAGCGGCCGCCGTACTCGCCCTCGAGCAGCACGTCGCGCTCGGGGACGCCGGCGGGGTGATAGCTGTGCACGTGGTAGAAGTAGAGCGGCCCGTCACCCGCGCGCGCGAGCAGCGGGTGTCGCTTCCCCGCCGCCGTCGGCTCGACCCGCGCCCAGCCGACGTGCGGCACCGGCAGCTCGGTGTCGAAGCGCCGCACCTCGCCCTCCAGCAGGCCGAGCCCGCGCGCAGCCGGCGCTTCCTCGCTCTCACCGAAGCAGAGCTGAAGGCCGAGACAGATGCCCATCACCGGCCGCCCGTCCGCCGCGACCGCGCGCACCGCGTCGCCCAGTCCCGTCGCGGCGAGCGTGCGGGCCGCCCGGCCGAAGTTGCCGACGCCCGGCAGCAGCACGCGCCCGGCGCGGCGCACCACGTCGGGATCGGCCGTCAGCGTGGCGGGATGGCCCGCCGCCTCCAGCGCCCGCACCACACTCCGCACGTTGTTCACCCCGTAGTCCACCACCGCGATCACAGCACGCCTTTCGTGGACGGCACGCCGCGCACCCGGGGGTCCACCATCGTCGCCGCGTCGAGCGCGCGGGCGAACGCCTTGAACGCCGCCTCCACGATGTGGTGCGGGTTATCGCCGCGGATCAGGTCCAGGTGGACCGTGAGGCCGGCGTTGAGCGCCACCGCGCGGAAGAACTCGGGGGTGAGGAACACGTCGTAGTCGCCCAGCATCTGCCACTTGGCGATGTCGATGTGATACGAGAGGTACGGCCGCCCCGACACGTCCACCACCGCGCGCACCAGCGCCTCGTCCAGCGGCACCAGCGCGTCGGCGTAGCGGCGGATGCCGGCGCGGTCGCCTAACGCCGCCGCGACGGCCTGGCCCAGCGCGATGCCGGTGTCCTCGACGGTGTGGTGCCCGTCCACGTGCAGGTCGCCCGCGGCCTCGACGGTGAGGTCCAGCAGCGCGTGGCGGGCGAGCGCCTCCAGCATGTGGTCCAGGAAGCCGATCCCGGTGCGCACCGTCGCCTCGCCGGTCCCGTCGAGATCGACCCGCACGCGCAGGTCGGTCTCCCTGGTCTTCCGCTCCACCGTGCCGATGCGCGCCATGTCGCCTCAGCGTCCGCTGAGGATGGCGCCGACGGCCGCGACCACGGCGTCCATGTCGTCCGGCGTGCCGATGGTGATGCGGAGGCACTCGCGCAGCTCCGGCGCGCCGGAGAGGTCGCGCACCAGGATGCCGTGCTCATCCAGCAGCCGCTTGAACACCACGCCGGCGGGCAGCGCCTCGAACCGCACCAGCAGGAAGTTCGCGGCGCTCGGAAAGACGGTGAGCCCCGGAATCGCGGCGAGCCGCTCAGCGGTCCGGTCCCGGGTCTCGACCACCGCGCCGATCCGCTCCACCCGCGTCTCCTCCTGCTCCAGCGCCGCCTCGGCCGCGACGAGCGTCACCAGGTTCACGTTGTACGGCAGCTTCGCCTTGGCGATCTCCCGCGCCACGGCCGGATGCGCCAGTGCATAGCCGAAGCGCAGCCCCGCCATGCCGAGCGCTTTCGAGAACGTGCGCAGCACCACGACGCGCGACTCGGTCGCCAGCAGCGGAATCGCCGAGGGCCCACCGAAGTCCTGGTAGGCTTCGTCACACACCACCAGCGCGCCGGTCTCCTCCAGCACCCGCTCCACCGCGGCGTGCGGCAGCGCCGACCCGGTCGGGTTGTTGGGCGAGTTGAGCACCACCACCTTGGCCCGCTCCCGCCGCGCGGCGGCGATGAGCGTGTCCACGTCGTAGCGAAAGCCGGCGCCTAACGCCACCGGCACGTAGCGCCCGCCGAGCACGTGGGTAAGGAGGCGATAGAGCGAGAAGGTCGGCGACGGCGCCACCACCCGGTCGCCGGCGTCCAGCGCCACCGCCAGCGTCGCCTGGATCAGCTCGTTGGAGCCGTTGCCCGCCAGCACGCCGTCCGGCGTCCATGCGTGGTACTCGGCCAGCCGCGCGAGCAGCCGCTCGGGCGCGAACTCGGGGTAGCGCTGCCACGGCTGGGCGACCGCGCGCTCGAGAACCGCCCGCTTCAGCTCGGCCGGCACGTCCCATGGGCTTTCGTTCTGGTTGAGCTTCCGCCTGGCGGCGGGCGCCGCGAGCGCGTACGCCGCCTGCGCGCGCACCGCCGGCTTGAGCAACGCCAGCGCGGCGGCGGGGTCGGCGAGATGCCGCTCGCGGGCGGCGTGCAGGGTGGTCACGGGTCCGTCGCGGGGCGGCTCAGCCGCGCCGGCGACGCGACAGCACCGCCTCGAGCCGGGCGCTGAGCGCCCGCGCGCGGAACGGCTTGGTCAGGAAATCGTCGGCGCCCAGCTCGAAGACGCGGACCTCGTTGTCCTCGTCGCCCTTTGCGGTGAGCACGATGACCGGAATCTTCGCGGTGAGCGGCTGCGCCCGCAGCTTGGCGAGTACGCCGTAGCCGTCGAGCCCGGGAAGGTTCAGGTCGAGCATGATGAGGTCCGGCGCGTGGCGGTCCACCTGGTCCAGCGCCTGCGCGCCATCGCGCGCCTCGGCGACGAGATAGCCCTCGCGCTCGAGCAGCTCCTTCATCAGCCGCCGGAGCTGGTCTTCGTCTTCCACCAGCAGCACGGTGGCACCCTTGGTGCCCCGGCCGTTCCGCTCCACCGGCGCCTCGGCCTCGGGCTCCAGCAGCTCGAAGCTGATACCGACGTCCGTCGCCGCGTCCGCCTGCGGGCGCGGCCGCGGCAGGCGGACGGTGCCCCGCCTTCGCGTCGGTCGGGATGTCGGTGACGCGGAGCAGCTCCTCGATCGTGCTGCGGCCGTCGATCACGTGCCGGACCCCGCTCTCGAACAGCGAGCGCATGCCGTTGGCGCGCGCCGCCTCCGCGATCAGGTCGGCGGTGGCACCGCTCCCGATCAGCCGCTCCAGCTCCGCGTTCATCGTCAGCACCTCGACGATGCTGAACCGGCCGCGGTAGCCGGTCATGGTACACTCCGGGCAACCGACCGCGCGCATCAGTTTGGTGCCCTCGGGGATGAAGCGGCGGAGCCGGTCGGAGACGCGCTCGGTCGCCTCGGCGGCGCAGACCGGACAGAGCCGCCGCATCAGCCGCTGGGCCACCACGCCCCGGAGCGCGCTCGCGATCTTGTACGCTTCGGTGCCCATGTCCACCAGGCGGGTGACGGCGTTAGGCGCGTCGTTGGTGTGGAGCGTCGAAAGCACCAGGTGACCGGTGAGCGACGCCTGCAGCGCGATCTGCGCCGTCTCCTGGTCGCGAATCTCGCCCACCAGCACCACGTCGGGGTCCTGCCGCAGGATGGACCGCAGCGCCGCGGCGAACGTCAGCCCCGCCTTCTCGTGCACCTGCACCTGCACGATGTTCTCGCCCAGCCGGTACTCGACCGGATCCTCCACCGTCACGATGTTGACGCCCTCGCTCTGGATCAGCCGCAGCGCGGAATAGAGCGTCGTCGTCTTCCCCGAACCGGTCGGGCCGGTGACGAGGAGAATGCCCTCCTTGTACGCCAGCAGATCGCTCACCAGCCGCTGCTCGTCCGGATAGAGGCCGAGCGCCTCCAGCGTGAGCACGGTGGCGCGCTGGTTCAGGATCCGGATGACGACCTTCTCCCCCCCGGCCGACGGCAGCGTCGAGACGCGGAGGTCCACCGGCGCGCCGTTCACCGCCACGCGCGCGCGGCCGTCCTGCGGCCGGCGCCGGTCGGCGATGTCCATCGCCGACATGATCTTGATCCGCGAGATGAGCGGAATCCCCGCGCTCCGCGGCACCTTCATCACCTGGCGCAACACGCCGTCGATGCGGTAGCGCACCACGACGCCGCCCTCGACCGGCTCGATGTGGATGTCGCTCGCGCGGCTGGCGACGCCGTCCACCAGCATCATGTCCACCAGCCGGACGATCGGCGCGTCGCTCGCCTGCTCCGCGCCCGACTCCTCGTCCTCGTCCTCCTGCAGCTGGGTGACCTCGGCGTCGCTCTCGAGCCCGCCGAGCAGCTTGGCGACCGCATCTTCACCGCGGTAGAGCTCCTCCACCTTTTCCCGGATCCGCGCCGGCGACGCGAGCCCCAGGCGCACCTCTCGCCCGCTCGCGAACGCGAGCATCTTCTCGGCGTCGATGTCGAACGGATTGGCGGTGGCGACTTCGAGCGTCGAGTCGGTGAGGCAGATCGGCAGCACGTTGAAGCGCCGCACCAGACTCTCCGGCACCGACTCGCGCACCTGCGGATCGAGACGGGAGAGGTCGGCGATCGGCAGCCGGAAGCGCTTCGCCACCAGCTCGGCGATCTGCGCGTCGGTCGCGAGCCGGCGGACGACGAGCGTTTCCCACAGCGACACCGGCCCGCCCTCAGCCGCGCGCAGCCGCGCGAGCTCTTCGGGGGGCACCAACGACGCTACGGTGGCGGCCAGCCATTCGTCAGTAAACTGCATGGGATGTCGGCGTGAGGGTGTGAAGGTCCTGACAACGCTGAAAGATATAGGAAAGGGCGGGAGCGGGGTACACCACAGCTAGAGAATCCCCCACCAGGCCCGGCCGACGTCCACCGACACGCCGATCCGCCCGTCCCGGAGGCCGACGCCGGCCTCGAGCCGCACCAGGTGCATCAGCCACTCGAGCGCCACGCCCGCCACCGGCCGCACGCCGTCCGACGCGGTCCACGGCACCGCGGTCGGCGGACGGTCGGCCCAGCCCGCGGCGACGAACGGCGCCACCGTCGCGCGATGTCCGGTGCTCGCGAAGCTGCCGAACGAGATCGCCGGCACCGGCACCTCGAGGCGCCACTCCAGGTGCGCCAGCGCCATTCGGCGCCCGCCGTAGGCGCGAAACGGCTCGCCCGGCAGCGTGCCGCGCCCGCCGATCGCGAATGTCCGCCACGCCGGCACGCCGCCGCTCGCCCAGCCGCCCGCCAGCTCGGCGAAGAGCTGGCCCGGTCCCGCGTCGGCGCGCCACGAGGCGTCACCCGCGACGCGGAGATACTCGGCCGGCCCGGTGCCGCCCTCCAGCGCGACGCTCCCCTCCAGCTCGTGCGCCAGCCCGAAGCCGCCGCTCCCGCGGGTAAGCACCAGGCGGGCGACGCCGTACGTTCCGCCGCCGAGCGCCGGGTTCGGCCGATAGCTGCCGGTGGCCGGCGTCGCCGTCGTCTCCACCGAGCGGCTCCGCTCGGCGCCGGCCTCGAGCGCGACGTCACTGCGGGGGCCCAGCCGCCGGCGGATCGTCGCAGTCGCGGCGTCGAGCAGGACGTAGTCGCCGTGATCGTCTCCCGCCTCCTGCGACGTGAGCGAGTTGAGCAGCGGACTGATCACCGGCCGGTCGGAGAAGTCGCGGATCCGCCGGCTCGCGTCGAGCGTCACGTCGAACCGCCCGGCGCCCGCGCTCGCCTCGAGCCCGCCGGTCACCCTCCCGTCCGACGTTCCGATGCCGAGCGACGGCCGGAACAGCAGCCGCCGCCGCGCCACGCCGAACGATCCCCCGATTCCGAACGCCAGCCCCTGCACCCGGTTCACGTGCACGACGTCACTCACCGAGCCGGCCCCGAAGCGGGTGGACGGCAGCCCGCTGAGGAGGTGCGCGCCGGCGATCCGCTCGACCTCGTTCCGCAGCCGGTCGAGCTCCTGCCGGTTGACCGGCGCCGCGACACCCGCCACGGCCTGCGTGAGCGACTGACGCCAGCCGCTGTCACCCGGCGTCGCGGCGACCAGACCGCCGATCGCCGGCCCGGCGAGCTCGGCGTCGGTGACCGGCGCGTTGAGCTGGTAGTCGCTGATCTCCCAGCGCCCGCGGATGATCCCCCGCGCCGGGAAGTCGAGCCACGTGCTGCGGCGGCGGATCTCGATCTCCTGCCGCCGCGGCAGCCAGTAGCGCTGCTCCCAGATCGCGTTCTCCAGCACGACGCTGATGTCCTCGAGATCGCGATCGAGGTACGCCGCCGGCGTGAAGCTGAAGCGGAACCGCACCAGCTCCGCCGTCGCGGCGCTGAGATACAGCGTGCCGACCACCCGCGGCCGGGTGAACTCCTTCGGGCGCACCTGCAGCGCGTACACCTTGAGCGCGCCGGCGCCGCTCTCGACCGAGGTCGAATCCTCCAGCGCGAAGTCGTAGAGATCGAGGCCCGACGGCGCGAGCGGGTGGATCACGTCGCGCACCTCGTCGCCTTCGCCGATGCGGATCCGGTCGCCGAAGTTGTTGGTCACGATGCCGAGGTGATCGCGGTGGTAGTTGATCCCGTACGGCAGGAACGCGCCGTCGCGCCAGCGGCCGATCACCTGCTTGCTCGTGCCCGGGGCGCGCCAGTACACTTCGACGTCCAGTTCATCAGCCTTCACCAGCCGGGGCGGCTCCCGCAGTCCCTCGCCCACCTGTGCCAGGAAGAAGACGAACCCGTGCGCCCGGGTCCGGTAGCTGTGCAGCGTCGTATCGCCCTGCGCCGAGAGCCGCCGCTCGATCCCCCGGCGCGCCAGCGCGATCGCGGCCGGCGCGTTCCATTGCTGGGCGCCGAGCGCGGCGGGCACGACGAGCAGCGCGAGGGACACGACGATTCGACGGGGGAGAGGGCGCATCGTGACGGCAATATTCCGGCGGGCACCGATGGCGGCAAGCGCGAGCGGCGTCCTCATCGCCGCGCTCGCGGCCGCGCCCGCCGCCTGCTCGCGTCCGAGCCCCGCGACCGCGGTGGCGCCCGCGCCGCCCGCCGCCGCCGTGCAGCCGCCCCCGCCGATGCCGCTCGCGAAGGCGCTAGTGCTGGAGTCCGGCGGCACGCCGCCGGCCGACACCTCCGTCACCTTCGCCGCCGGCCTCCAGCGCACCGTCATCATCCGGAACGGTCCGCCCGACAACACCGTCTTCGTCGAGGTCACCTTCCCGCCTAACGCCTTCCGCGCCGACAGCGGCACCCCGGCGACCGTGCGCATCCGTCCGCGCCCCGGCGTGTACGGCATCGATCTCGACACCGACCTCCCGCTCACCGGCGGCGCGCGGGTCGTCTTCAAGTACGCCCGCTACTTCGCGGCGCCCGCCGCCGCCCGTGCCCGCTACGGCGGCGACCCGGCCTACGAGCGCGCCCTCTGGATTGCGCGGCTGATTCCCGACGGCACGATCGCGTTCCTCGCCTCCACCCGGCCCGCCGCCGACAACCTACAGGCCGACGTGCCCGCAGCCGGCAGCTACGTCGTGGCCGCGCCATGACGCGGCAATCATGATGAGCGATCGGTTCGACGCATTCCTCGCCCGCGCGGAGGCGGGGCCCGGCATCGTCCCGGTGACGCGACAGATCGTGCTCGACGGCGACACGCCGGTCACCGCCTTCGCCAAGCTGCATCGCGGGCGCTACGGCTTCCTGCTGGAGTCGCTCGAGGGCGGCGAGCGGTGGGCCCGCTACACCTTCCTTGCCACCGATCCGCGCGAGGTGTGGCGCTACCGCGGCCGCCGGGCCGAGCGCTGGACCCCGCGCGACGGATGGCAGCTCGTCGCCGACGGCATCGCGCCGCTCGATCACCTCGCCGGCGAGATGCGCCGCCACGCGCCGGTGCACGTCGAGGGGCTGCCGCGGTTCACCGGCGGCGCCGTCGGCTTCATCGGCTACGACGTCGTCCGCAGCATCGAGTCGCTCCCCGACGCGCCGCCGGACGATCGCGATCTCCCCGACGCGGTGCTGATGGTGACCGACACGCTGCTGGTGCTCGACAACGTCTTCAACCGCGCGACCGTCATCGCCAGCGTCGAGCTCGGCGGCGACCGCTCCCGCGCCACCCTCGAGCGCCGTTTCGCCGAGGCCGAGGCGCGCATTGACGACTGGCTCGGCCGGCTCGCCTGCCCCGCGCCGATGCCGCCGCTCACGCTGGAGCCGCTGCCGCGCCCGGTAACCACCACGGCGTACGCCGACGACGCATTCCGCGCCGGTGTGGCCCGCATCAAGGAGTACATCTCCGCCGGCGACACCTTCCAGACGGTGCTCTCCCGCCGCCTGGAGCTGCCCGCGCCCGATCCCTTCCTCACCTACCGGTATCTCCGCGCGCTGAACCCGGCGCCGTACCTCTACTTCCTCCACTGCGACGACATCCACGTCGTGGGCAGCTCGCCCGAGATCCTGGTGCGGGTGGAGGAGGGCGAGGTGACGCTCCGCCCCATCGCCGGCACCCGCCCCCGCGGCACCGATGCCGGGACCGACGCCGCCCTCGCCGCCGAGCTCGCCGCCGACCCGAAGGAGCGCGCCGAGCACCTGATGCTGGTGGATCTCGGCAGAAATGATGTCGGCCGCGTCGCCGAATTCGGCACGGTGCGCTTGACCGCGTTCATGATCATCGAGCGCTACTCCCACGTCATGCACCTGGTGAGCGAAGTCCGCGGCCGCCTCCGCCCGGAGCTCGATGCGCTCGCCGCGCTCGCCGCCAGCTTCCCCGCCGGCACTGTGAGCGGCGCGCCGAAGGTGCGCGCGATGGAAATCATCGACGAGCTGGAGCCCACCCGCCGCGGCCCCTATGCCGGCGCCGTCGGCTACATCGGCTGGGGCGCCCGCACGCTCGACACCGCGATCGCCATCCGCACCTGCGTAATGAAGGGCGGCCGCGCCTGGGTCCAGGCCGGCGCAGGCATCGTGGCGGACTCAGACCCCATGTCCGAATGGAAGGAAACCGAAGCGAAAGCGGGAGCCGTCCTCGCCGCACTGGCGCTCGCGGCAAGACACCGCTCAGCCTAGCGCGAATCCTCCGGAGGCGGCGTCGCCGCGGGTGCTCGCGCCGGCGCACTGAACTCCATCGTGAAGCGCCGTATATTCTGCGCATGCCTGCGTACCGCCTCGTCTCCTACACTGGCGACCAGAAGTTCGAACTCCCGCTCGGGCGGACGCTGCTGGTAGGCCGCGCGGTGACCAGTGACATCGCCATCTACGATCCCACCATCTCGCGCCGTCACGCCGAGCTGACCGTCGCACCCGAGGGCGTGCAGGTCCGCGATCTCGGCAGCTCCAACGGGACCTGCATCAACGGCACCCGCGTCACCGCCGGCCGGCTCTCGACCAGCGACTCAATCACCTTCGGCAAGGTGCTGTTCCAGCTCGAGCGCGCCGACGGCGCCGAGCCGCGGCCGAGCCAGCCGCTGCCCGACAGCGAGATCGTCCGCCAGATGCAGGTGAGCGGCGGCCTCCCGCCCGACCTCGCCGCCCGCACCGCCGACGATCGCCAGGCCCGCAAGCTCTCGCTCCTGCTCGACATCTCCCAGAAGCTCGCCGGCGAGCTCGACCTCGACCGCCTGCTCGGCCGCGTCGCCGACGTCACCTTCGAGGTCATGAACGTGGACCGCGTCTCGATCCTGCTGCGGAACGAGACCACCGGCGAGCTGGTGCCGCGGATCTCCCGCAGCCGCCTGGGCGACACCGAGCACCAGCACGTCCCCCGCTCCATCGCCGACAAGGTGGTCCGCGAGCGCGTCGCCGTGCTCTCCCACAACGCCGCCGCCGACAGCCGCTTCAAGAGCAACTCGATCCAGATGCAGAGCGTGCAGAGCGCCATGTGCTCGCCGCTCATGGCCTCGGCCGACCAGGTGCTCGGCCTGCTCTACGTGGACAACGTCACCGCCACCAACTCCTTCTCCGACGACGATCTCCAGTTCCTCGTCGCCTTCGCCGGCCTCGCCGCCCTCGGCATCCAGAGCTCCAGCTACGCCGAGCAGCTCCGGCGCGAGGCGGTGGTGCGGAGCAACTTCGAGCGCTACTTCGCGCCCAACGTCGCCAGCGAGATCGCCCAGCAGCAGGGCGCCGTCCGCCTCGGCGGCGACAAGCGGTCCATCGCCATCCTCTTCAGCGACATCCGCGGCTTCACCACGATGTCCGAGACGCTCGGGCCCGACGTCATCGCCCAGCTCCTCACCGACTACTTCTCCGAGATGGTGGACATCGTCTTCGAGTACGGCGGCACGCTCGACAAGTTCATCGGCGACGCCATCATGGCGCTGTGGGGCGCGCCGATCGCGCACCCCGACGACCCCGACCGCGCCATCGAGGCCGCCGTCGCCATGCAGCGCGCGCTGGGCACGCTCAACACCCGCTGGCGCGCCGCCGACAAGCCGGAGCTCGGCGTCGGCGTCGGGATCGCCTACGGGGAGGTGTTCGCGGGGAACATCGGGAGCCACCGGCGGCTGGAGTACACCGTGATCGGCGACGCGGTGAACATCGCCGCGCGGCTCTGCGCCGAGGCGGGCCCGGGCGAGATCCTGGTGAGCGACTCGCTCCGCCGCATCACCCGCCGAGCGATGCGCTTCGATCCGGTCCCCGCCATGTCGCTCAAGGGGAAGGCGCAGGCCGTGACGGTGTACCGGGTGCAAAGCGATATGGCCGTCCTGCATCCTCCAGCAACCGTAACACGAGCCTGAGCGGCAGCCCCATCACCCCGAAGAAGTCGCCCTCCACCCGCTCCACCAGCGCCGCGCCGTAGCCCTGAATGCCGTACGCCCCCGCCTTGTCCATCGGCTCCCCGGTGGCGACGTAGGCCCGGAGCGTCGCGTCGTCCGCCGGACGGAAGGTGACCCGGGTGACGTCGGTCGCCTGCCGGACCGTGCCGTTCGACGCGAGCGCGACCCCGGTGACGACGTCGTGCGAGCGCCCCTGCAGCAGCCGGAGCATGCGGACGGCGTCCTCCGCGTCGCGCGGCTTCTCCAGGATCTCCTCGCCTAACGCAACCGTGGTGTCGGCCCCGAGCACCAGCGCGCCCGGCACGCTCGTCGCCTTCTCCCGCGCCAGCCGCTCCACATACGCCCGCGGCGACTCGTGCCCCGCCCGCTCCTCCGGGATGTGCGACGGCCGCACCACCACCGGAATCCCCAGCATCTCCAGCAGCTGCCGGCGCCGGGGCGACGCCGAGGCCAGGATCAGCGGCTCCTCCCCGCCCGCCCCGCTCACGCCGTGCGCTCGAGAATCAGCGTCACCGGCCCGTCGTTGTGGATCTCCACCAGCATGTCGGCGCCAAACTCGCCGGTCTCCACCCGGAGCCCGCGGGCCCGGAGCGCGGCGACGAACGCCTCGTACAGCGGCACGGCCGTCTCCGGCCGCGCCGCGTCCACGAACGACGGCCGCCGCCCCTTTGACGCGTCGCCGTAGAGCGTGAACTGCGAAATCACCAGCAGCGCGCCGCCGACCTCCGCCAGCCCGAGGTTGATCTTCCCCGCCTCGTCCGGAAAGAGCCGGAGCCCGCTCACCTTCTCCGCCATCCACGCCACCTCGGCGGCGGTGTCGGAGTGGGCGAAGCCGGCGAGGAGACAGAAGCCGCGGTCTATGGCGCCGGCGACGCGGCCGCCGATCGTGACGCTCGCGCGCGAAACCCGTTGCAGGACGATGCGCATGGGCACCAAAGGTAACGCGGCGTCACCGCGGCGCCCGCGCGGCCCGGTTACGATTCGGCATGCGTCCCCGACTCCCGTTCCGCAGCCATCTCCAGTTCGCCCACCGCTACGTGCGGAACGCGATGCAGGAGCGGCGCCGCGACGCCATCTCCCCGATCGCCCCCGCGCCCGAGCGGCCCGACCCCGCCGGTTGGCCCGCCGACCGCCTCACGCTTACCTGGCTGGGGCACTCGACCGTCCTGTTGAACTTCTTCGGCGTATGGGTGCTGACCGACCCCGCGCTGGAGCCGCGCGTCGGACTCGGGCGTGGGCTGGCGAAGTTCGGCCCCCGGCGGCTGGTGGCGCCCGCGCTCCTGCCGGACGAGCTGCCGCCGATAGACCTGCTGCTCCTCTCCCACGCCCACATGGACCACACCGACCTTGGCACGCTGGCGCGGCTGCCGCGGAGCGCCGCCGCCGTGGTGCAGCCCGGCACCCTCGACCTCGTCCGCCGCTTCCGCGAGCGCTATGCGTTAGGCTGGACCGAGCGGGGAACGGTGCGCGGCGTGGAGCTGGAATCGCTGGAGGTGACTCACTGGGGCGCGCGGATGATCACCGACCGCCACCGCGGATACGGCGGCTACCTCCTCCGCCGCGCGGGCCGTACCATCCTCTTCTCCGGCGACACCGCCGACACCGACGCGCTCACGCCGATCGGCCGGCGCGAGCCGATCGACCTCGCCATCCTCCCGATCGGCGCCTACGATCCGTGGATCGCGAACCACGCGTCGCCCGAGCAGACCTGGCGGATGTTCCAGCGGATGGGTGCGCGCTATCTGCTGCCGGTGCACTTCGCCACCTTCCGGCTCAGCCGCGAGCCGGTCGGGGAACCGCTGGCGCGGTTGTACCACGCCGCCGGGAGCGACGCGCATCGGATCGTGGGCGGACGGGTGGGAGCTACCTGGGAGCTGCCCGAGCGGTAGCGTCAGGCGGTGTCGAGGACGTCGCGTACCTTCCGGCCCAGCGCGGCCGCGGTGAACGGCTTCTCGATGAACGCGACGGCGTCGGTCACGAGCTGGTGCTGCAGCACGACGTCGTCGGTGTAGCCCGACGCGAACAGCACCCGGATCGCCGGCCGCTCCCGCGTCACCCGCTCGGCCAGCTCCCGCCCGCCCAGTCCCGGCAGGACGACGTCGGTCAGCAGCAGGTGGATCGTCTCGGCGTACGTCGCGATCAGCGCGAGCGCCGCCTCGCCGTCAGGCGCCTCCAGCACGCGGTAGCCCCGCCCCCGCAGCATCCGCGCCCCCACCCGCCGCACCTCCGGCTCGTCCTCCACCAGCAGGATGGTCTCGTCGCCGCCCTGCCCCGCCGGGGCGGGACGGATGGCCGCGTCGGCCGCCTCGTGGACCAGCGGGAGGTACACCCGCATCGTGGTGCCGACGCCGAGCTCGCTGTAGGCGGCGATGTGCCCGCCGCTCTGCTTCACGATGCCGTAGCAGGTCGCGAGACCCAGGCCGCTGCCGCGGCCGTGCTCCTTGGTGGTGAAGAACGGCTCGAACAGGTGCTGCTTGACCTCGTCGGTCATGCCGGTGCCGGTGTCGCTCACCGCGAGCGCCACGTACTCGCCCGGCGTCGTGTCCTCCCGGGTGCGCGCGTACTCCTCCGACAGCGTGACCGTCTCGGTCTCGATGATGATGGTCCCGCCCTCCGGCATCGCGTCGCGCGCGTTGATTACCAGGTTCACCAGCACCTGCTCCAGCTGGCCGCGGTCGGCGCGCACCGTCATCGCGCCGCCGCCCGGCCGGGCCACCACCCGCACCCGTTCGCCGATCAGCCGCCCCAGCATGCTCTCGAGTCCGCCGACGAGTTGATTCACGTCCATGACCGTCGGCGTAGTGACCTGCCGCCGCGAGAAGGCGAGGAGCTGCCGGGTGAGCACCGCCGCGCGCTCGCCGGCCTCCCGCACGTCATTGAGCGTTCGGTCCGCCGCCGGGCCGGTTTCCTGTCGCGCCAGCTCGACGCCGCCGAGAATCACGGTGAGCAGGTTGTTGAAGTCGTGGGCCACGCCGCCGGCGAGCCGCCCCACCGCCTCCATCCGCTGCGCGTGGGCGAACTGCTCCTGGCTCGCTCGCAGCTCGGCGACCTTCAGCTCGAGCTGATGATGGGTCTCCTCCACCCGCGTCGCCATCCGGCTGAACGCCGTGCCCAGCCGGGTCAGCTCGTCGCCGCCGGACGGCGGCCCGGCCGGCACGCCCGGCACGGCGCTCACCGACTCGGCGCCCTCGGTGAGCTGCTCCAGCCGCCGCGTCATCCGCCGCGTCACCAGCCACGCGCCCGCCACGCCGAGCAGGAATACCAGCGCCGCCACCGCGGCGAAGCGGCTGAAGAAGCTGCCGACCGGAGCGTAGACCCGCGGCTCCGAGAGCTCGACGAGCAGCGTCCACGGCGTGTGCGGCACCGCTCGCGCAAAGCCGAGGACCGGGCCCACGCCGGGCCGCACGTACTGCATGACGCCGTCGGGACCGGCGGGCGCCGTCGGCGGCGGCGCCACGACGCCGTGGAAGTCGGTCCATGGGGCACCGCTCCCGGGGCTGCCGATGAACAGCCCCGACCCCGGACCGACCAGCTCGACGATCCGCTGCCGCTCCTCCCGCGAGTTCCCGGCGTATTCCCAGTGAGCCAGGTAGCCGAGGATGCGCCCCCCTCCGGTCACCGGCACCACCGCCGGCAGCGCCAGCGAATCGCCCAGCGGCGCCAGCGGCCCCACGGCGCCCGACTCCGCGGCGCGGGCCGCCGCGACGAGCACACGCTCGTCCGTCCGGTCGAGCGTCGCCGACGCGGGACCGATGGTGAGCAGCCGGGTCCCGCGACTGTCCCACAGCTCCGCCCCGGCGAACCGCCGCGTCGTCGCGAACTGCTGCGCCAGCTCCTGGCGTGCGGGTGCCTCGGACTCGGGCGCCCCCGGCGTCTCGGCCAGCTCGGCCGCAGCGCTCTCGCGGAGATAGTCGCGCAGCGCCGGCGCGCTCGCGACCGGGCGCAGCTCTGCGATCGCCTGCTGCGCCTGGCCCTGCAGCAGGTTGGCGAGCTGGAGGGAAACGTTGGCGAGGTGCGCGTCGGCGGCGGCGCGCTCGGTCCGGACGAGCTGCGACCGGGCCATCCACGCCAGCGCGAGGAGCCCGATCAGCCAGAGCAGCCCGATCGCGGCGGGGAGCTTGGTCCTGATGGATCTGGTGATGGGGACGCGGGAGAGCTTCACCCGCACAACATCGCACGCGGCCCCCGCCGCTTCAACCGCTGCGCCACCGCGGCCCGGCCGATGCGCCGCGACTGTCATCCGGAACCTGCATAAGCTGCATGTCAACGCCGCTCATCAAGCGATCCCGAGTCAGCCGCAGCTTGGCTGTGTCTTGTATTCTGCCGAATCAGCACACAATGGGTGACGCTGCGCTTGCACGATCGCCGCCAATGTCGTACTATCGGGAACCCGGCCCCGAGCCAGTGAGCTCCCGGCCACAACCGCCCCGCGAGGACCGTCCCCCGATGACCATCGTGCCCGCCGATACCGCCTGGATGCTCGTCGCCACCGCGCTCGTCCTGCTCATGACGCCGGCGCTCGCCTTCTTCTACGGCGGCCTGGTGCGCTCCAAGAACTCGCTCAACACCATGATGATGAGCTTCGTGGCGCTCGGCGTCGTCGGGATCGTCTGGGCGCTCGTCGCCTACAGTCTCGCCTTTGCCGACGGCGGCCCGCTCCTCGGCGGCCTCGCCTGGGTCGGCCTCCGCGGCGTCACCGCCGAAGCCAAGGGCACCATCCCCCACGTGCTCTTCATGACGTACCAGGGCACGTTCGCCATCATCACCGCCGCGCTCATCTCCGGCGCCATCGCCGAGCGGATGCGGTTCGGGCCGTACGTGGCGTTCATCGCGCTGTGGACCGTCGTCGTGTACGCGCCGGTGGCGCACTGGGTCTGGGGCGGCGGCTGGCTCGGGAAGCTCGGCGTGCTCGACTTTGCCGGCGGCACCGTGGTGCACATCAACGCCGGCGTGTCCGCGCTGGTCGCCGCGCTGGTGCTCGGCGCCCGCAAGGACTTCGGCCGCCAGGCGATGCTGCCGCACAACGTCCCCTTCACCCTGCTCGGCGCCGGACTGCTCTGGTTCGGCTGGTTCGGCTTCAACGGCGGGAGCGCGCTCGCCGCCAACGGCTCGGCGGCGGTCGCGTTCACCAACACCTTCCTCGCCCCCATGGCGACGCTCGCGGTCTGGGCACTGCTCGACGTGCGCCGCACCGGCCACGTGACGGCGGTGGGCGGCGCGACCGGCATCGTCATCGGGCTCGTCGCCATCACCCCGGCGGCGGGGTTCGTGAGCCCGGCCGGCGCGCTGGCGTTAGGCGCCATCGCGGCGTTCCCCAGCTACTTCACCATCCTGCTCCGCTCCCGGAGCCGGCTGGACGACTCGCTCGACGTCTTCGCCGGCCACGGCATCGGCGGCCTCACCGGCGCGCTGCTCACCGGCGTCTTCGCCCAGGCGGCGTGGGGCGGCACCGACGGGCTGATCGCCGGGAACCCCCGCCAGCTCGGGCTCCAGGCCATCGGTGTGGCCGCGTCGGCGCTCTACGCCGCCGGCGCCACCTTCCTCCTGCTCAAGGCGATCGGCGCCGTCGCCCCGCTCCGCGCGGGGGCGCAGGCGGAAGGCCTCGGCATGGACGTGACCCAGCACGGCGAGGAGGCGTACACCAGCGGCGAGGGCTCCATCCTCGTCCTTCCACCCGAGCCGGACGTGGTGCTGCCGGCGCCCGCCCTCGCCGCCGCGCTGAGTGGCGGAGGGAGATAGCATGAAGCTCATCGTCGCCGTCATCCGGCCCGACCGGCTCAACGAAGTGCTCGAGGCGCTGTTCCACGCCGAGGTGCGCGGCCTCACGGTGTCGCGCGTGATGGGCCACGGCGGCGAGACCGAGCGGGTCGAGACCTATCGCGGCACCACCGTGAAGATGGGCCTGCAGGAAAAGGTGCGGCTGGAGATCGGCGTCTCGGAGCCGTTCGTCGCCATCACGGTGCGCGCGCTCCTCGAGGCCGCGCACACCGGTGACGTGGGTGACGGGAAGGTGTTCGTGCTGGACGTGGACCAGGTCTACCGCATCAGAACCGGCGAGCGGGACGAGGCGGCGGTGACGCCGGCACCCGCGCCGGCGGCCGCGCCCGCCTAACGCGCGCGGCTGCTCCCGGCGAGCGCAGCCGGCGCCGCCGCCGGCGCCGGCTCCGCCATCGTACCCGCCGACGCGCACGGGTTGTTGGCGTTCGCCTGGCAGAACGTGGCGCCTTGCTGCAATGACGTCGGGAAGCTGAAGTACGCCGGGTTGCCGTTCTGGAACAGGAGCGACCCCTCGTGCTGCACCAGGGCGCACACCTGCGCCGCCTGTGCCGGGGCCGTCCAGAAGGCGCCCGCCGCGGACAGCACCGCCTGCGGGTCCCGGGTCGGGTCCTCTCCCATGTTCGCCAGCCAGCACGCCGCGATCAGGTCCTGCACCATCAGCTTCTGCGCCGCCGGGCACTGCGCCGGGATCATCTTGCCGTCGCCCACCGTGTTGAAGCCCTGCGCCTGGGCGTAGAAGTAGTACGGGTGATTGGCGGCGAGCACCGGCGTGGTGACGCCGGGAAGGATCTGGATCGTGGTCGCCTGGTTCACGCCGAGCGTCACGCCGAAGAGCGTCTGGAACACCGTCCGCGCCGGCGCGCCGTACACCACCATCGGAATCGAGTAGGTCTGGTTGTTCGAATCGAGGTTGAGCAGCAGCGAGATCTGCGCCTTCTGGTAGTTGGCGAAGTAGTCTTTAGGGGTGACGGTGGGAGAGATGTACGTCCCCTGGTCATCGCCGGCGGCGATCGGCGCGCAGTCGATCACCCGGGAGTAGAGCGCGAGCGCGGCGGGGTCGGTGATGCCGTTGGCGGCGAGCAGCTCGTCGCAGCGCACCGGTACCGCGTCGTTCAGGTAGTCGCGATCCGGATCGAGCAGGTTGATCGGCGGGTAGTGATAGAGCTGGAGCGCGCGATGCCGCACCATCGCCATGCCGAGCGGCAGCATGAAGCGCCAGCCGTTGTTCTGCGGGTCCCAGAGGTTGGCCGCCTTGATCGCGGGGATGTCGCTGGAGACGGCGGTCCAGCCGTTGGCCAGGAACTGCGGCAGCCGCTGCTGGTAGACCAGGAGATCGTTCCCGATCGGCGGCGGGCCGACCAGGTTGAGCGTGTAGCCGCTGGCGTCAACCTGCACGTTGAACGTGGCGCCCTGCGCGGTGAGCCCGTCCCGATCCAGCGTCTGCGAGAACCAGTGCCCGATCGTATCGGCCAGCGAATCGGTCCCGCCGGGGATGTTGGGATAGGAAAAGAGCTGCGTGAGCATGTCGGCCGAGCCGAGCGGAATGCTGAACACCAGCATACGGGCCTCACAGAGGGGGTGGCGTGGACGGGCGCGGCGAATCGCTCGCGCGGCGCGGCCGGATAGCATGCGGCGCGGCCATCACAGAGCTATCGTCGTACTGCCGTTCGCGCCAGCCGCATGCGAGCTGAGGCCCACCGCGGCGATGGGACTGCTCACGGCGCAGAGCGCGCCGATGGCGAACCCGGCGGCTCATACGCCGGCAAGCTCGCCGACGCCGCACGGCTGGAGGCGGCCCGCGGCGGTTCGTCGCGCCGGGAAGCGCGACGCATCTCCTCGTCCGCTATGGCTGCCCCGCGATCTTCACCGGCACGAGCGACGCCGCGTGCGTCCCGATCCCGAGCTGCCCGTACTCGTTGTCGCCCCAGCAGTAGGCCACGCCCGCCGTCGTCACCGCGCAGCTCGATGTCTCCCCCGCCGACACCGACTGGAACTCCGTCCCCGGCATGATCGCCGTCGGCGTGTGCCGCTCGCCGGTCGAGCCGTCGCCCAGCTGCCCGAATTCGTTGCCGCCCCAGCAGTAGAGCGCGCCCGCCGTCGTGAGCCCGCAGCTGTCGCGGTACCCCGCGGAGAGCGCCTTCCACGAGAGGCCGCCCGCCACCGCGACCGGCGACGTGCCGCCGGTCGTGGTGCCGTTGCCGAGCTGCCCGTTCTCGTTGTTCCCCCAGCAGAACGCGGCGCCGCTCACCGCGATCGCGCAGGTATGCGCGTAGCCCGCAGTGATGAAGGCGCCCGCCGGCACGAAGAAGTCCGGGTCGGGCGCGTGCGGCACCACGTCCGGCGCGGTCTTGAAGGTGATCCCGCCCGCCACGTTCACCGGAATGCCGCTCGTCGTGGTCGAGCCGTCGCCCAGCTGGCCGTTGGCGTTCTCGCCCCAGCACTGCGCCGCGCCGTTGGTGCCGATGACGCAGGTGTGCAGCCCGCCGGTCGCGATGGATCGCACGTCGGCGCGCACGAACACCGGCGCCGCCACGAAGCTCCCCGGCACCGGCGGCTGCGGCCCGACGCCGATCTCGCCCTCGCCATTGAAGCCCCAGCACCAGAGCTGCTGCGAGAGCGAGATGCCGCAGCTGTGGACCAGCCCGCTCTGCACCGTCTGGTAGGTCACCGGCCCGGTGACCGGCGCGCCGCCGCCGAGCCGCGCGTCGCGGTCCTGGCCCCAGCAGTCGGCGCCGCCCGAGAGCGTCACCGCGCAGCTGTGGAACCGTCCGCCGCTCACGATCCGAAGCGTGAGACTGTCCGCCGCGGGCTGGGGCACCGTGAGGTCGAGCCCCGCCGCGACCGGGAGCTGTCCGTCGCCGTCGTAGCCCCAGCACAGCATCTGCTCGCCCGGCGTGATGCCGCAGGCGTGATAGGAGCCGACGTCCACGTAGCGGAAGACGAAGGCGCCTGCCGCGGGGAAGACCGTGGCGTGGAACGTCACCGACGCGACCGGCTGGCCGGACGGGCTGGACAGCGTCGCCGTGGCGGTGGCGGGTCCGAGCGGCGGTGCCAGCGTCCACGTGGCGGTCGCCTGGCCGTTCCCATCCGCGGGCGTGGCCGGGGTGATCGAGCCCGAGGACGCGCTCCAGGTGACCGGCGCCGTCGGGTAGGTGCGCCCTTGGAGATCGGTCGCCCGAACGGTGAGCGTCACCGCGCCGCCGGCGCTTCCGGCCTGCCCGTCCCCGCTCACCGCCGCCAGTGCGACGGTGGGCGAGCCGCCCGGCGCGGTCGCCGGGTCACCGCTGCTGCCGCAGCCGGCGAGAAGAAGGACCGCGATCGCGGACACGGGCGGGAGCACGCGCATGGCTGCCTCTGGAAGGGGATCGGCGACACTACCGCCGGGGTGTGACAGCGCGGCGATCCCGACGAAACTCCCAGCCGGAATGGCGCCCGTCACACCCCGGCGGCATCTTGGATCCGGTCCGCTCCGACTCCATCGCTCCCGCACCGAGAGTTCCCATGCCGCGCGTCCCGCTCGCCGTCGCGTGTCTTGCGCTCCTGCTCCTCCCCAGCACCGCCCTCGCGCAGCACGGCGGGCACTCGTCCGGGGGACACTCGTATGGCGGCCACGCGTACGGTGGGCACTCCTACAGCGGTCGTTCCTACAGCGGCCATTCCAACAGCAGTCATTCCTACAGCAGTCATTCCTACAGCACTCATTCCTACAGCGGTCATTCGTACAGCAATCATTCGTACAGCAGTCATTCCTCCCGCGGGCAGTCGTACGCGAGCCGCTCGCCGGTCGCGCATCCGTCCGGCGTCCACTCGCATGCGTCGCACGTCCACCCGTCGCACGTCCACCCGTCGCACG
>JAICWE010000014.1 GCA_025934955.1 Gemmatimonadales bacterium
GCTCTCGCGCGTGGTGGCGGCGGCGCCGGAGATCGCGATCATCGAGGCGGTGCCTGTCTGAGCGGGTCCGCAGCCCGGGAAATCCCCATGCCGTCTGTCAGCGTCCGCTACATCGTGACCGGGCCGGTCGTCCACGCGCGCCGTCGCTCCGGGGTGTGGCACCCACGCGAAGGCCGGCGCGATCGCCGGCGGCGTGATCGGGTTGCTGGTGACGCCGCTGGTGTTCGGCTATGGCGATGCCGATCGGCAGCACAGCACGCCGCTCGCGGTCGTGGCGGTCGGCGGCGCGGTGGGCGGAGCCATCCTGGGCGGACTGGTGGGAGCGCTTACGCCCAGGCACTGCGGGTGAGCGCCGGGGCGCGGCGGCGGGGCGCGACACCGGCTCGCGACGCCGGCTTACCTGGTTACCGCGTTTGTTGACGGCGGCGACGGGAGCGGCGGATGAGAGGGCGGGACGCCGCGGATCGTGGTCGCGGTGCCGCGGGTCGAGGTCCGGGCTGGGACTTCCGGGGTCCGGCGCAGGACAGCCGGGGTCCGGGACAGGAAGATCGAGGTGCGGGTCAGGCGAGTCACGATCGGCAGTCGGAAGTCGGCGGTGCGGATTCGGAGGAACGGGGTCCGGGAGAGAAAGTTCGAGGTGCAGCTACGGACGTCGCGCCGCCCTCCTGGTGGCCTGGCAGTGGAGGCGTTGATTGGTGCGGGCGGTGGGATGATCGTCTGCAGCTGATTTGCAATCCGTTAGGTCGCTTCAACGCGCTTCGAGGAATTTCTCGATCGTGAGGCCAACGTCACGAGCAATTTGGCGGAGCAGAATTGGAGAGATGTCCCGAGCGCCGTGGAAGGGCACCGTCGTCGCACGCCCATCGGGATGCCGATACTGCCGGTGCGAGCCGCGCTGCCGTGCCTCGTGAAACCCCAGGCGCTCGAGGATCGCCACCACTTCCCGGGGCTTTGAGGACCGGCGGCCGGACCACCGCTAGGAGAGGACAACGGTCTGGGTGCCTACGAACTCGGTCTCGAGCGTGGGCTCACCGTCCACAAGCAGCAGCCGACAGGCCGGGGCGGGCCAGCCCTCCGTGCAGGCGCCGGGCTCCGAGAGGCCGTCCAGTGGAAGCGTTGATTGGTGCGGGCGCGGGCATGATCGCCTCCAGCTGATTTGCAATCCGTGAAGCCGCAGCCGAGCATCGCTTGCGGCCGCCTCTCCCACGGAGCACATTGCTGATCATGAGTTCCCCAATCTTTGACTTCTCCCACCTCAGCCCAGAAGAGCGCATCCAGCTTGCCGAGGAGCTCTGGGACAGTCTCGAGCCGACCGACCTCCCGGTCGCCGGGGAGGTCGGGGCCGAGCTCGATCGCCGGCTCGAGCGGCATCAGGAGGACCCTGGGCGCGGTCGGCCAGCTGAAGACGTCTTGCGGGATATTGAGCAGCGCGGCCGATGAGGCCGCGTTTTCTCGTCGAACCGGAAGCGGAAGCGGAGCTCGACGAGGCCTTCAACTGGTACGAGGCGCGCACGGCCGGCCTCGGCAGTGAGTTCGTCCGCGCCGTTCGAGCGGCCTTTGCCCTCATCCGGAGGAAGCCAGACCAGTTTCCCCGGGCCCGCGGGGACATCCGACGCGCGCTGGTACGCCGGTTTCCCTACGCCGTGTATTACGTAACCGAGACCGCTCAGATCTCGGTGCTCGCCGTGATCCATACGCGCCGGCACCCGCGCCGCTGGCAGTCGCGCCGCTGAGGCCTAACCCGCAAATGCAGCCGACAAACGCGGGCGGGCCGGAGCGCCGCTGAACCGCCGCACTCCGTAAGGGGTGCTAAGGAACGCAGGGTTTCTCAAGTCGTTTGCAGCTGACTTGCTGGCCGTTAGGCGGCCCTGGACTCGATGCTCGGTCGCACACAACCATCCAGGAGATTTGTCATGAGGCTCGCAGGAACGCTGCTCATGGCGGTCAGTTTGGCTGCGTGCTCACCCAAGCCCCAGGCCCCAGCTGGCCCGGATCCCGCCACAGTGCTCCAAGCCTACGTCGATGCTTGGAACCGTCATGATTCCCTCGCCATCGACACCTTGCTTGCTCCGGCTGGGGTCCACGAGGATCTTGCGTGGAGCTTTCACGGCGTGGGCCCGGCCGCGGTGAATGGGTTCATGCGGGATGTCATGCGCGTGTCGCCGGATTACCACTGGGTGATCACATCGTCATTTACCGACGGGCACAACATCGCGGGGGAATGGACCTGGACGGCGACCTTCACCGGGCTCAGCCCCACCGGACCTGTCACGAACCAACATGTGGCAGGCCGCGGTGTTGCCGTAGCTCACATCGTCGACGGCAAGATCGCTCGCTTGTCGGATTACTATGATGCCGCCAGTTTCTTCCCAAAGCAGGCGCCGGATTCGGCCCGCCAGTGAAGCTCAACCAAGTGCACGGCCACCTGACCCGCTTGCAGCGGACGAGCCGCGCCGGCCGTGGGGTCGTTCCTTCACGCAGTGCAGCGCGCCCGCGTCTCGCCGCTGAAGCGCCGGTCGTTAGGCGTCAGCATGAGCGCCCTTGCGGCGACGCCCGGCGCCCAGGCCGCCGATGTCGTAGCGAGCGAGCCGCTGGCGATCAGCGGAGCGGCGACTTGTGCGCGGGCTGGCTCTTAGCCGCAGCTGATGGGCGATACGTTAGGCGGGCGGCAAGCCGGCTTCGATGTGGTGCAAACCTCTCGTACCTCGACGCCATGCGACTTCCTGAACGCATCTTGCTCGCCTTCGCGCTCGTCCTTGGCCCGACGTCGGCGGCCGTCGGGCAGGCCACCCCGACGCGCGTATCGGCGGTTCGCTTCCTGTCGACCTCGGTCCCGCTCATGGCTAGCTACCGCCACTTGCCACCGCGTGCGGTGTCCGGGGTCGCTGATTCGCTTCACCTCCCGCGCACTCACTGGCAGACGGGGCTCGTGGTCGGCGGCACGCTAGGCGCGCTGCTCGGCATCGCGGCCGGCGCCGGCGTGTGCCACGACGATGGGGTGCCCAAGCAAGGTTGCCTCGGGCCGGCACTCGGTGGCGGTCTGGTGATGGGGCTGATTGGCGGGACCCTTGGGGCGCTGATCGGCGGGCAGGTGCGCGAGCGCGCGGGTCCGTAGGCCGCGCCGCGCCGCCACCTAAGCTGGCGCATGCAGCCGACGGGTGGGATCCGGCGCGCGCGTGGGCGCAGCGGGCCGGCGGCCGCGCTGCGGAACGTAGATTGGTACGGGCGTTGAGGGCTTACCCGCAGCTGATTTGCAATCCGTTAGGCGCAACTCTCAAGGCTACCATGCATAGGACGAACGTGATGCTTCCCGATCTAACACCAGGCGACCGGGCCGCGCTCGAAAGCGTTGTCGGTCAGCTCGAGGCTGCCTGGAACGCCATGGATGGCTCCGCGTTCGCTGCTCCCTTCGTCGGCGATGCCGACTTCGTCAACATTCGCGGCGAGCACTTCCGCGGACGACCCGCGATTGCCGCTGGTCATGCGATGATTTTCCGGACCATCTATGCCGGGAGCAAAGTCCGCTTCACTGTCAAGGCCGCGCGTCTGCTGCGTCCCGACGTCGCTCTGGTGCACGTGAGCTCTCTGCTGGATGCTCCACGGGGGCCACTCGCAGGGCGCCACAGAGCCTGTTTCTCCTTGGTGCTCACGAAAGAAGCCGGTGGGTGGGAGATCGCGACGTTCCACAACACGCTGGAGGTTGCGGAGCCGCCCCCTTGATGGCGCGCCCTGACGTATGCAGCAGCCACTCCGACGTGGCGTTGGTCGCAGCTCTTTGCCGGCAAACATGGAGGAATCCGATGCGGTATGTCGACGGTTTTCTGCTGGCTGTTCCCAAGCGCAAGCTCCAAGTGTACCGGCGGATCGCGCAGCGCGCCGGGCGGGTGTGGCGGGAGCATGGTGCGCTCGAGTACCGCGAATGCGCTGGCGATGACCTTAAGGTCACATTCGGGATGTCCTTTGCCCGCACGGCGAAATTGAAGCCGGGCGAGACGGCAGTGTTCTCTTGGATCGTATACAAGTCACGGGCTCATCGGGATCGTGTCAACGCAAAGGTCATGAAGGACGTCCGCATGCTGAAGCTGATGAAGGACCCGATGCCATTTGATTTGAAACGTATGTCCTACGGAGGTTTCAACGTGCTCGTGGATCTTTAGGCCCGGATTCGACGTCCTGGCCCGACTCGTTGGACGCGCTGAGCGCCGCGCCCGAGCATCACACGCTGCTCCTCGAGAACGACAAGACTGGCAGCTCGGACTCCCCCTCGGTTCGGAGCACGAATGAGACACACCGTCCAGCTGACCATCACCTCGCTGCTCTCGATCCTCTTCCTGACGCTTCATCTAGCCCAGGACATACTCTACGGGATGGCCCAGCCGGGGCTCTCAACCCTGCTGGCGGCGGTTCCCGTTCTGGTCCTGTGGCTGTACGGAACGCTGGTGCTCGCCGAGCGGCGATCGGGGTACATCATCATCCTCCTCGGGTCGCTCGTCGGGTTGGCCGTCTCGGTCATCCATTTTCGGGGACCATCTGGCGTGCTCAACGCCGAACACCTGAAGTCCAGCGGAGCATTTTTCTTCGTATGGACACTTCTCGCGCTCGGCGTAAGCGCGACGTACTCCGTCGTCCTTTCTGTGCGCGGATTGATAGTGTCCGCAGGGGCGCATCGTCAGCGAGCTTCGATGGCCCCCTGACCGCCGAAAGGGCTGGCGCGACCTCGGCGCCTAACATGCGCTTGAAGCTGGCGGCGCTGCCGTTACTGGCGGCGTCTCCCCTGCGTACTTCCCGCGGAGGTGAAGCATGCCACCTGAAGCTCTCAGACCGGTGTACTTCATCGCGCACTTCCGCGTCCCTGACGTCGACAGGTACCGCCGCGAGTACGGGCGCGAGGTTCTCTCGCAGGTCGCGGCCGTGGGAGCAAAGCTACTGGTCGCAACTCCCAGCCCTACGGTGCTCGAAGGAGACTGGGAGTCAACCTGGACCGCGGTGATCCAATTCCCGGATCGGGTAGCGGCACTTCGCTGGTACCAGTCTCTGGAATACGCGCCCTTGAAGAAGCTTCGTCTTGAGGAATTGACCACTGGAGGGACGGTCGCCCTGTTCGACGGCTACCAATCGCCAGCGGTAGAGTCGTGACCACCCCCGCAACCAGCCACAGCGCGGCGCCGAGACGCCTCCGCCGCGTACCAGTCCCGGCGATCAGCGTCACTGAGTGGCCTTCTCGCGCGCTGCGCCAATTGCCTGGTGGCGAGCCGCTCTTGTGCGTAAGCGACCTACTGAGCTGCGGTGACGCCTAACCAGCGCATGCAGTCGAGGAACGCGGACGGGGCCGCACCCCGTCCGCCCGCAACTCGCCGATGGCGAGCTGCGGAACGTAAGCTCTCGCAGGCCGTTTGCATCCGATTTGCATCACGTTAGGCCGATGCTCAGCACTCTCAGGCCCGGAGGTGGAGATGCCCCGATTGCTCCGTATCGTTGCCGCCGGCTATGTCCTCGTCGTAGCGGGGTGCCAGCCGCGGGGCGACGTGGCTGCGGCGACCCACGACCTCCTCCGGACCGACCAGGCGTGGGCGGCGCTCTCCGCCGCCGACGGTCCCGTCGACAGCATCGTGGCGTATTGGACCGCGGATGCCCGCGTCCTTCTCCCCGGCCAGCCGGTCTTGGTCGGTACTGCCGCCCTGCGTCGGATGGTCGCCGGCACCCGGGCGGTTCCCGGCTTCCATATCACGTGGATGCCGGATTCGGCGGTGGTGTCGCGAAGTGGCGACGTAGGGTACACGTATGGCACCAATCGCGTCACCGCACCCGACGCCCGCGGGCTCTCGCACACGGTCAACGGCCGCTACCTCACCGTGTGGCGGAGGGAGCCGAAGGGTCGCTGGCGGTGCGCCGTGGACATTTCGAACGCGGGGTCCGAGCCGCCGGCGGGCTCAGGTGCTGCCGCGGCGGCGCGCTAGGCACGACCTAACCCGCGCACGCAGCCGACAGCGTGAGATTTCTCACGTCGTCTGCAGTTGATCCGCGGTGCGTTGGGCGGACAACTAGCCGGCAAGTGCGCGGTGCGGGTGGGGCGCGGTAGGTCGGTCTCGCGGGGAAGCCCAGCGATGATCTGGCCCCGGGCACCCTCAACAGCGTCCTCAAGCAAGCAAGCGGGGTTGAAGCCATGAGACGGCTCATCATCGTGGAAGCGACGCCGGCCGGCTTCTCGGCATACTCGCCGGAAGGGCGCGCGAAGCTGAAGTACAAGTAGGCTGACCAACTGGACGACGCGGAGCGAAGGTTTCGTCGTTTGCCGTTCGCCCGGGAATGGCGTATGATCGTGCGCGGACAGGCAGGACCGGGGGCGGTGTGCGGCGCCCCACCCAACCGCACATCGGAGGTCCCCATGAGACGAGTCACCGGCATCGGCGGCATTTTCTTCAAGGCAAAGGATGCATCCGCGCTGCAGGCCTGGTACAAGGCGCATCTCGGCATTGATGTCCAGGCGTGGGGCGGCGCCGCGTTCGACTGGGTCGACGCGGCCGGGAAGCCCACCGGCGGAACGACCGCCTGGTTGGTTGCTCCGGCGGACAGCAAGCAGTTCGCGCCAAGCACCGCCTCGTTCATGGTCAACTACCGCGTTGACGACCTTCACGCTCTGATCGCGGCGCTCAGGGCGGAGGGCTGCAACGTCCTCGACAAGATCGACGACTCCGAGTACGGCAAGTTCGGCTGGGTCATCGATCCCGAGGGCAACAAGGTCGAACTGTGGCAACCACCGGTCGGTCAATGAGGCGGCCGGAGGGGGTCGTGCTCATCACGGGCACCAGTACCGGCATCGGCATGGCCACCGCCCTTGCGTTTGGCCGAGCCGGCCATCGGGTCGCCGCCACCATGCGCAACCCGAGCAAGGCCCCGGCACTTGGCGAGATCGCCGAGCGCGAGCGCCTTCCGATCACGGTGTTCCCGATGGATGTGGATGGCGATGCCTCGGTGCGCGACGGGGTGGCGCGGATCGACCGGGAGCTCGGCCCGATCGATGTGCTCGTGAACAACGCCGGGATCGAGCGCATGGGGTCGGTCGAGGAACTGCCGCTGGCGGAGTTCCGCGCCGTGATGGAGACCAACTACTTCGGCGTCATTCGATGCACCCAGGCGGTTCTTCCGGCGATGCGTGCGCGGCGCAACGGCTGCATCATCAACGTTGCCTCGGTCGCGGGGCATGTCGCGGTGGCGCCGATGGCCGCGTACACCGCCTCCAAGTACGCCCTGGAGGCGCTTAGCGAGTGCCTGGCGCAGGAGGCCAAGCCGTTCAACATACGCGTCGCGATCGTCGAGCCGGGAATCATCGACACAGCGATGGCCCAGAGCATCGGCACGGAGCGAGCGCCTTCCCCGTATCCCCAGCGGCGTCGCATCGCCTCCTTGTTCGCGACCGTGCTCAAGGCGCCGGTACCCCCCTCGCTGGTGGCCGACAAGATCCTCGACATCGCGGTCGGGGAGACGGCGCAGCTGCGCCACCCGGTCGGGCCGGACGCCGCTCCCTTTCTCGGCTGGCGCCAGAGCATGACCGACGAGGCGTGGGTCGAGCTTGGGGCGCTCGACGACGCCGCGTGGTACGACCGGATCGAGGCCGACTTCGGAATGAACGCGCGCCCGGCCCGTCCATCTCCTTCGGAGGGATCGCCATGAAATACGTGATCAGCTGGTTCGAGCGCCCGCAGGGATCGCCGATGGAGTACGAGAATGCCCAGAAGCGGATCCTCGAGGTCTTCGGCCAATGGAAGGCACCGGACAACTTCAAGATCGACTTCTTTGTGATTCGGGTCGGCGAGTGGGGTGGGCACATGCTGGTGGAATGCGACGACCTGGTGACCATACACAAGTTCTGTTCCATGCTGCCCGCGTTCGTCTTCGAAGTCCATCCCGTCATCCCGGTCGAACAAGCCGTCCGCGGCGAACTCGAGGTCATCGCCTGGCGCGACGGCTTGAAGCACAAGTAACCACGATTTCAGGAACACCGATGGCGGGCTACAGCGGCACACCGCTGGTGCAGAAGCTCGGTCTCAAGCCGGGACACCGCGTCCGGCTGCACGACGCGCCGGAGGGCTTCCGCTCGCTCCTCGCGCCGGAGCCGCCGGGAGTGGCATGGGTGCGCGCGCTCAGCGGCGCGCTGGACGTGATCGTGCTCTTCGCTCCGCGGAAGACGGCGCTCGAGCGGAGCTTCGCCCGCGCCGCGCGGACGCTCACGCCGGCCGGGATGCTCTGGGTCGCGTGGCCCAAGGCGGCATCGGGGATCCCGACCGATCTCAACGAGAACGTGGTGCGGGCGCACGGGCTCGCGACCGGTCTGGTGGACGTGAAGGTCTGCGCGATCGACGACGTGTGGTCGGGGCTCAAGTTCGTCAGGCGGCTGGCGGATCGCGGCCGGACAAAGGCGTAGCATCGCGCCGGCGGCGCAGGAGCAGCGGCGCGCGCCTAACGCAAACCGATCCGCGCGACCAGCGCGCCGAAGCGGGGATCGGTCCTGAGCGGCTGATATGCGGGATCCACGTGCAGGTAGATGAGGCCCGCCGACCGCACCTGGAAGGCCCGCTCCAGGCAGGCGAAGGCACGATCGACATCTCCCACCGCGGCGTAACCGGTGGCCATGATCTCGGAGCGCACGTAGCGCTGCCGGGACTCCTCCTCCAGCCGGTGCATGATCTCGTCGGCCTCCTCGCGGCGTCCCAGGCGCGCGAGCGCCCGCACGATCAGCGCGTCATACGACCGCACGCTGCCCTCGAGGCCCTGCCCCCGCTGGAACCACTGCAGCCCGGTCTCGGCGTCGCCCAGCTCCAGGTACGCGGAGCCGATGTCGAGGTACGAGTAGGCGTAGCTGGTGTCGAGCTCGATCGTCTTCCGCGCCTGCGCGATCGCCGCCGGGTAGTCGCCGCTGAACAGCAGGAGCCGGCCGAGCCACCGGCTGTAGGCCGGCTGCAGCGGATCGAGCGCGAGCGCCTTGCGCATCTCCTGCACCGCCTCGGCCACGAGGCCGACGGTCGGCAGCACGCTGCCGAGCGACCAATGCGCCTCGGCGTAGTTCGGATTGAGCGCGACGGCGCGCCGGAGTTGCCGCTCCGCCTGCGCGAACTCCCACTCGTACCAGCACAGCACCTTGCCGACCGAGGTGATCGCCTCGACCAGATCGGGATCGTGTTGCAGCGCCCGAGTGGCCGCCGCCTTGGCCCGGGGGTAGGCGTCGTCGGGCACCACGAAGTCGTCGGCGAGCTGGGTCCAGCAGTCGGCGATCCCGGCATAGGACCGGGCGTAGGTCGGGTCCTGCAGCAGTGACTGCTGGAAGAAGTCGAGCGCCTTCCGGGTGCCCGGCTCGGTGTCCTTGTTGGAGAAGAAGCGACCCTTGAGATACAGGGTATAGGCCTCGATGTTCTTGGCCGGCGCCACCAGGTGGCCGGCATCGCCGCCCAGCCGCAGCTTGAGCGCGTCCACGATGGCGCGCGAGATCTCGTCCTGGATGGCGAACACATCCTCGAGCTGGCGGTCGTAGGTCTCCGACCAGAGGTGGTAACCGTCCGCCACGTTGATGAGCTGCGCCGTGATGCGGACCCGGCTCCCCACCTTGCGCACGCTCCCCTCGAGCACCGAGCTCACGCCGAGCTTGTCGCCGATCTGGCGCACGTCCACCTCCTTGCCCTTGAACGCGAAGGAGGAGGTGCGCGACGCGACCTGCATCCCCGGCACCTTGGCGAGCGCGTTGATGATCTCCTCGGTCATGCCGTCGCTGAAGTACTCGTTCTCCGGATCGGCGCTCATGTTGGCCAGCGGCAGCACCGCGATCCCTTTCGGCGCCGCGGCCGCGGTCCGCGACACGACGGTCGCCTGCGGCGGTGTGGCCGTCCCGTCGGCCTGTCGCAGCGCCTCGAGGAACTGCGCCGCGGTGGGAAAGCGGTCCACCGGCGTGCGGGCGAGCGCGCGGGTCACGGCATCGTCCAGCGCCTCGGGCACGTCGCGGGTGACGCGCACCCGCGGGATCGGGGAGACGAACCGCTTGGCGATCACCGCCTGCGGTGACGCGCCGGTGAAGGGCGGCTCGCCGGCCAGCATCTCGAACAGCACGCAGGCAAGGCTGTAGAGATCGCTCCGGCCGTCCACGTCGGTTTCGCCCGAGGCCTGCTCCGGACTCATGTACGTGGGCGTGCCGACGACCATGCCGGTCTGGGTGAGCGAGCCGTCGCCGCTCAGCGCCTTGCCGATGCCGAAGTCGGCCACCATCGCCGACCCCTCGTGCAGCAGGATGTTCTCCGGCTTGATGTCGCGGTGGACCACGCCGTGCCGATGGGCGTAGTCGAGTGCCGCGGCCACGTCGCGGGTGATGGTCAGCGCGTCGGGGAGGGGGAGCTGCCGCTCGCGCTGGAGCCACTCGCGGAGCGAGCGCCCTTCCATGTTCGGCATGACGTAGAAGAGGAGACCACCGGCCTCGCCGGAATCGTAGACCGGCAGGATGTGGGGATGGGTGAGCCCGGCGGCGAGCTTGATCTCGCGGAGGAAGCGTTCGACGCCGACGGCGGCGGAGAGGTCGGGCCGGAGGACCTTGAGGGCGACCTTCCGGTCGTGCCGGAGATCCTGGGCCAGGAAGACGAGCGCCATCCCGCCCTGTCCGAGCTCCCGCTCGATGCGGTAGCGGTCGGCGAGGGCGTCGCTCAGGCGGCCGTCGAGCGCGGCGCTCATCGCAGAGTCAAGGGTTCGGCCTTCGGCGGGAGGAATCACGGATGCTACGAAGGTAATGCCGGCTGCCGCGACCGCCAGCCGACCGGCGCGCCGGCGCGCCGGTGCGACCTTGACGCGGTGCGGCCCCGCCCGCACCGTAATGCACCCCCACCGGAGCTTCCCATGCGCACCGCGCCGCTTCGTCGCCGGACCGTCCGGTCCTGCGCCGCGCTCGCCGCCGCGATCACCGCGGCGTCGGTCATCGTGTTCTCTCCTCTCTCCGCACAAACGAAGGCGGGTGCCGGCACACCGGCCGTCACTCCCGAGCTCGAGAAGGTGCGAGCGGGGCTCGAGCGCTACCGCGACCCGGTCGTCGCGGTGCGCGAGGGCTACTTGTCGACGGTGGGCTGCGTGGAGTACCCGGCCGGCGGGCACGAGCACACCATGAACTATGCGCCCGGCGGGATGGGAGTCCACTTCCTCAACACCCGGTTCGTCGGCCAGACGCTCGATCCGGCCAAGCCGCAGGTGCTGATCTACGAGCCGGACGGCGACAAGCTGCGGCTGGTCGCGGCCGAGTGGTTCGTGCCGGCCCAGCTGGTGACGAAGGAGGTGCCGACGATCTTCGGCCAGAAGCTGAACGGCCCGATGGAGGGCCACGAGCCGGTGATGGCGAAGGACTTCCACCACTACGATCTCCACGTGTGGCTGTGGAAGAACAACCCCGCGGGCGTGTACTCCTCGACCAATCCGGCGGTGAAGTGCCCGGCCCGGGGGTATTCGTTCCGCGAGGCGGCTCCGAAGATGGTGCCGGCCGCGGTCACGCAGTAGGCCGTTTGCGCCCTCCGACCCGACGCGAAGCTCTCGCCCGGCTCGCGGCCCTTGCCGCCATGACCGCACTGCCGCGCGGCGCGTGGCCCGTCGCCGGCGCCGCCGCGGACCCGCTCGGCGGCACCATCGCCGACTACCAGGCCGGGCGGCGCCGTGGCGCGTGGAGCGCGGCCGAAGTCACGAAGCATGCGCTGGCGCGCTGCCGCGCCGAAGGCGCCCGGTGGCACGCCATTGACGAGTTCTCCCCCACGGCGCTCGCCGACGCGCAGGCGGCCGACGCGCGGCTCCGCACGGGCAAGCTGCGCGGCCCGCTCGACGGCGTGCCGGTCTTCGCCAAGGCGATCTACGACATGAACGGGCTGCCGACCACCGGCTCCAACGCCGAGTGGGCGCGGCTCTTCCCCGACGTCGTCACCCGCGACGCGCTGGAGGTGGCGCGGCTCCGCGCGGCCGGTGCGGTCGTGCTGGGCAAGACCGCCGCCGACGACTTCGCCTATCGCGGCAACGGCACCAGCAGCCGCACCGGCCAGGTGCTGAACCCGCACGATCGCAGCGGCACCCGCACGCCGGGCGGCTCCAGCGCGGGCTCGGCGGTCGCGGTCGCGGACGGGATGGCGTTCGCGGCGTTAGGCACCGACGATGGCGGCTCCAACCGGATCCCGGCGCAGTTCACCGGGGTCGTGGGGATGAAGCCGACGTTCGGGCTGGTGCCGCGCACCGGCGTCATCCCGACGTGGCCCTACCTCGACACCCACGGGCCGCTGGCGCGGCACGTCGCCGACGCGGCGCTGCTCCTCGCGGCGATCGCGGGAGCCGATGCGTCGGACCCGCTCGCGCTCACCGGCGCGTTCGATGCCGCGCCGCTCGGGGCGCTGCGCGACGACGCGCTCGCCGGCATGACGCTGGGCCTGGTCGACGCGCACGTGCCGCGTGACCGGATGACGGCCGAGGCCGTGGCGGCGTGGGATCGGGCGGTGAGTGATTTGCGCGCCGCGGGTGCGACGGTCGAGTCGTTCGCGCCACCGGTCACCCTCTGGACCTGCCGCGATGCGTTCGCCGCCGCCGCCACGGAGCGGGGTGACGCGGCGCCCAATCCCAAGTCGCCGGCGCCGACGGCGAACGCGCTGCTCCGTTACTTCCAAGGCCGCACCCGAAGCGCCGCCGACGCGCGCGAGGCGGTGCGGCTGGGATATCCGGCGTACCGCTCGTTCTACGACGCGCTCCCCGCCACGTTCGAGGAATGCGAGCCGATGCTCCACGTGCCGATGTCGGAGGACCCGGCGGGGCGCTCGTTCGCCCGCTCGCGCGCGGAAGTGGTTGCGGGGCTGGCGACGTCCCTGCGCGACGCCGGCGTAGCGGCGATGGTGTACCCGACGATGCCGTTCAACGCCGTGCGCGCGGTGGACGACTGGCCCGACATCCGCACGACCCTCGGCTATGGCAACTGGCTCGGCCTCCCCGAGGTGTCGGTGCCGGCGGGCTATGGCTCGGACGGCATGCCGGCGCTCAACCTCTCGGTCGTCGGTCTGCCGGGCGACGATGCCAGGGTCCTGGCGCTGGCGCACGGCTACGAGCGGCAGTCGCGCCGCTTCACGCCGCCGCCGCGCGCCGGTTGAGGAGCCGATGCCGTCGGTTCGCGTCAGCAGCTTCGCGGTCTCGATCGACGGCTTCGGCGCCGGGCCCGGCCAGAGCCTGGAGCATCCGCTCGGCATCGGCGGCCCCGCGATGTTCGAGTGGTTCTTCCGCACCCGCACGTGGCGGACGATGCACGGAAACGACGCCGGCGAAACCGGCGTGGACGACGCGATCGCGGCGCGCGGCCTCACCGGGGTGGGCGCCTGGATTCTCGGCCGCAACATGTTCGGCCCGATCCGCGGCCCGTGGCCCGACGACACATGGAAGGGCTGGTGGGGCGACGAGCCGCCGTATCACGTGCCGGTGTTCGTGCTGACGCACCATCCGCGGCAGCCGCTCCGGATGGCGGGCGGGACGGAGTTCCGGTTCATCACCGATGGCATTCACGCGGCGCTGGAGCAGGCAAAGGCCGCGGCGGGCGACAAGGACGTGAGAGTCGGCGGCGGTGTCGCCACGATCCGGCAGTACCTGCGCGCGGGGCTGATCGACGAACTGCACCTGGCCATGGCGCCGGTGCTGCTGGGGTCCGGCGAGCAGCTCCTGCACGGCATCGATCTGCGAGCGCTGGGCTACGAGTGCACTCAGCGCGTCGCCGGCGAGCGTGCCACGCACGTGGTGCTGCGAAGGCCCTCATCGGCGGAGGACTCCCCATGACGTTCAAGCCCGCCATCTGGCGTCCGATCGCCATCGTGCTCAGCGTCATCAACTGGGCCGGACTGGGCGCCGCGGTGGAGGTGGCCGAGCCGTGGCATGCGGCGGCCCACGCTGCGCTGGCGCTCGCGTTCGGCTACTGGGCGCTGCGCCTGGGGCAGACCCGCGGCGGAAGCGGGCCCCAGGCCCAGTTCGACCTGCTCGAGGCCGAGATGAGCAACCTGCGCCGGGAGCTGAGCGAGACGCAGGAGCGACTCGACTTCGCCGAGCGAGTGCTGGCGCAGGCGCCGGAGTCGCGCCGAGTGGACCCGGAACGTTAGGCCCGGAGGAAATCATGCCGGACGGCAAGATCTGCTACGTGGAAATTCCCGCGGAGGACGTCGAGCGCTCCGCGCGGTTGCTCGTCGGGCTGTATCAGGAGCCGCGACGCTGAGCCGCGCCCGGCCGGAGCGACTTGGGGAGGTTGGAGCTCGAGCGGGCCGACGGGGCGGCGGGATGAAATCGCCGCGCCTGACGGTGCTGCTCGCGGCGGCTGGTATCGTCGTCGCGGGCTCCGCCCATGCGCAGAGCCCGACGGTGAAGATCTGGCCCGGCGTGGCGCCGGGGTCCGAGCATTGGACTCAGCGGGAAATCACGGTGAAGGACACGCCGATCGGCACGGTGATCCTCGACGTCGTCACTCCGACGCTGACGGCGTACCTGCCGGTGAAGGGCAAGGCGACGGGAGCCGCCGTGATCGTCGCGCCGGGCGGCGCGTTCGTGGCGCTGGCGATGGGTCTCGAGGGCGACGGCGTGGCGCGCTGGCTGCAGGCGCGGGGCATCGCGGCGTTCGTGCTCAAGTACCGGACGGTCGAGAAGCGCCAGCCGGGAATTCCGGAGATGGATATGGACACCGCGGGCCGATACGGGATCGCGGACGGGATTCAAGCGATCAAGGTGGTGCGAGCGCATGCGGCGGCGTGGGGTCTCTCTCCCAGGCGAGTCGGGATCCTGGGCTTCTCGGCCGGCGCGATGGTGGCGAGCGGAGCGCTGCTTCAGCCGGATAGCGCGGCGCGTCCCGACTTCGCGGCGATGATCTACGGAGGGCCGTTCGGCGTCATGCCGGCCATCCCGGCCAAGCTGCCGCCGATGTTCTTCGCATGGGCCCAGGATGATTCGGTCGCGCTCGGCGCCATCGTCCGGTTTCACGACGCGATCACCGCGGCGGGTTACAAGCCGGAGGTCCACATCTTCAGCGCCGGCGGCCACGGCTTCGGCATGCGGAAGCAAGGCACCAGCAGCGACCACTGGATCGATTCGTTCTACTACTGGCTAAGCGGAGAGGGATTCACGAGGCGGGAAGGGGGAGCCGGCCGCTGAACGCGTGGGGCGCCGCCGCCGCCGTAGCCGGCGCGCTGGCCGACCGGCGGCAGCCGGCGTTCTTCGCGGTCGCCGTGGTCTTCTTCGCCGTGGCCATCATCACGGCTCGGCGGAAGCGGCCGGGGGGAGGTGCATGACTCAGACGAGGGTCGCGATCGAGACCCGCGATGGCACCTGCCCGAGCTACGTCTATCGACCGTCGGAGCAGGGTCCGTGGCCGGCTGTTCTCGTCTACATGGACGGCATCGGCATCCGGCCCGCGATGCTGGAGCTGGGCGAGCGGCTCGCGACCCACGGCTACTTCGTGCTGCTGCCGGATCTCTATTACCGCTCCGGGTCGTACCAGCCGATGAACGCGCGCACGGTGTTCGCCGATCCCGCGGAGCGGAAGGTTCTCACCGAGAAGTTCATGTCGCTCGCGACACCGGACAACATCATGTCGGACTCCGCGGCGTTCCTGGACCATCTCGCGGCCGAGCCCGATGTGCGGCCGGGCGGCGTCGGCACCACCGGCTACTGCATGGGCGGGCGGATGTCGTTCATCGCGGCGGGGACGTATCCCGAGCGGATCGTCGCGGCGGCGGCGTATCACCCGAGCCGGCTCGCGACCGACGCCCCGGACAGCCCGCACCTCCTCGCGCCCCGGATCAAGGCGCGGGTCTACGTCGCCGGCGCCACCGACGACGCGTCATTCCCCGCCGAGATGCAGCGGCGGCTGGACGACGCGCTGACCGCGGCCGGTGTGGACCACGTGGTCGAGACCTACCCGGCCCGGCACGGTTGGGTCTTCCGCGACACACCGGCCTACGACGCCGCTGCCGCCGAGCGACACTGGCGGACACTGCTCGCCCTGCTCGACTCGACGCGTCCCCACGCCTGACGGCGCCACTTCGAGGACCCCTATGCGCCGACCGCCCGGCTGCGCCGCGCTGCTTCTGATCACCGCCTGCTCCCACACGCCGCAGGGACAGCGGCCGGACACCACCCACAAGCCGCAGTACGGCGCGTGGGGCTTCGATCTCGCCGCAGAAGACACGACGACCCGGCCGGGCGACGACTTCTTCCAGCGGGTGAACGGCGGCTGGCTCCGGCGCGCGACCATTCCGGCGGACAAGTCCGGCATCACGCTCCGGATCCTGATGAGCGACACGACGGAGGCGCGGCTCCGCAGCCTCATGGAGGCGGCCGCCGCGAAGAGCGGGTCCGCGCCGAGCGATCTCGAAGGAAAGATCGGCGCCTACTACCGGGCGTTCATGGACTCGGCCCGGGTCGAGCGGCTTGGCGCCGCGCCGCTGGTACCGCACCTCGAGGGGGTGCGCGCGGCGACGACGCGGGCGGGGATCGCGTCGCTCATGGGGCGCACCAACCGCGACTTCACCGGCGCTGTCTTCAGCAGCTACATCGACGTCGACCTCAAGAACCCCAAGGTGTACGCGGTATACCTCAATCAGGCGGGGCTCGGCCTGCCGGATTGCGACTATTACCTCGCGCCCGCGTTCGCCGCGCCGCGGGCGGCATACCAGCGCTACGCCGCGACGCTGCTGCACCTGATCGACTGGCCCGATGCCGAGGCGCGGGCGGCCGACGTTCTCGCCTTCGAGACCGCGATCGCGCGGGCGAGCTGGACGAAGGTCCAGCAGCGCGACGTGAACGCCGAGTACAACCCGATGACCGTCACCGAGCTGGCGACGCTCGCGCCCGGCTTCGACTGGCGCGGCTATTTCGCGAGCGCGGGGCTGCCGCACATCGAGCGAGTCGTCGTCGGCGAGAAGACCGCCTTCCCGAAGATCGCCGCGATCTTCACCGCGACGCCGCTCCGCACGCTGCAGGCGTGGGAGGCGTTCACCATCGCGGACAACGCGGCACCGTTCCTGTCCCGCCCCTTCGCGGACGCCTACTTCGAGATGCGCCAGAGGACGCTCGGCGGGCAGCAGGCGCAGGGCGCGCGCTGGAAGCGCGCGGTGCACGCCGTGGCCGGCGGAGACTACGCCGCCGGCGGCCGGTTCGATCGCTTCGGCAGCCTCGGCTTCGGCGTGGGTCAGCTCTACACCGCGCGGTACTTCCCGCCGGCGGCCAAGGCGAAGATCGAGGAGCTGGTCGCCAATCTGAAGGCGGCGTACCGCGCGCGGATCGAGAAGCTCGACTGGATGAGCCCCCCGACCCGGGCCGAAGCGCTGAGGAAGCTCGACACCTACACGATCAAGGTCGGCTATCCCGACCACCCGCGGGACTACTCCGCGCTGGTGATGCGGGACGACGACCTGCTCGGCGACGCCGAGCGGGCCGGCGCGCTGGACTGGCAGTTCTACGTGGACCGCTCGGGCGGGCCGGTGGATCGCGGCGACTGGCTGATGACGCCGCAGACCAACGACGCCTACAACGGCGCGCTGCGGGACATCGTCTTCCCCGCCGGCATCCTCCAGCCGCCGGTGTTCGACCCCGGGGCCGACATGGCGATCAACTACGGGGCGGCGGGCGGCGTGATCGGGCACGAGCTGACCCACGGCTTCGACGACGAGGGGCGGAAGATCGACGCCGATGGCGTGTTGCGCGACTGGTGGCAGCCGGCCGACGCGCAGGCGTTCGAGTCGCGGGCCCGGCGACTCTCGGCACAGTACTCCGCGTTCGAGCCGCTGCCCGGCGTCCATGTGAACGGCGATCTCACGTTAGGCGAGAACATCGCCGACCTGGGCGGCATCACGCTGGCGCTGGACGCCTATCGCGCGTCGCTGCACGGGCGGCCGGCGCCGGTGCTCGACGGACTCACCGGCGACCAGCGCGTATTCCTCGGCTGGGCCCAGGCGTGGCGCGGCCGGATGACGGATGACTACGTCAGGCAGCAGGTGGTGAGCGATCCGCACAGCCCGCGGCGGTTCCGGGTGAACGGCCCGCTGCGAAACGTGGACGCGTGGTACGCGGCGTTCGGCGTCACGCCGGGAGAGCGGCTCTACGTTGCGCCGAACGACCGGGTGCGGATCTGGTAACGGGGCGCCGGATCACAGCTTCATCAGCCCCAGCGTCACCAGCAGCGGGATCGCCACGGCGACGAGCGCCTCGCCGGCGATGAGACCCGACGCCGTCGGGATAACGTACTGCTCGTGGTTGCGCGGCGCCGCCTTCGCCCAGACGGTGTCCAGCATCGCTCCCACGAAAATGCCCGCGACCGCGTTGAACGGGATCAGCATCGCCATGCCGACGCCGGTCGGCGACGGGACGAACACGCGCCACTCCTTCTTCAGCTCGAACAGCGTGAGCACCACGCCGATCACGGCGCCCCAGACGAACGACCCCTTCATCCACGCGAGCTGCGCCACCGGCAGCGCGTGGCTCGTCACCACCTTCGCGAACCCGACCCAGCGCTGCGACGTCGGACTCAGCAGCTGGGCGTGCTCGCCCATGATGCCGTAGGTGTCGCGCAGCAGCGGGTACATGAGCGCCAGCGCCAGCGCGCCGACGGGGACGGCGATGAGCTGCATGTAGGTGAGGATCCGCGGCGTCGAGCCGATGATCCAGCCCACCTTGTAGTCCTGCATCAGCCCTTCGGACTCGGCCGCCACGGCGCCGGTGATGCCGCTCGAGACCATGCTCGCGCGGAGGTCGCCCGGGGCCAGGCCGCCGAAGATCGCCTGCACCAGGTTGGTCATCGTGCTGATCGGGCCCCAGTTGGTCTCACCGAGCACGCGGAGCGCCACCAGCCCGAGCGGGACCGAGAGGACGATGGCGACGACCGATTGCCACACCGGCGTCCGGAAGAAAAGCCGCTGCACCACGACCAGGAACGCCGCCGATGCCGCGCTCCCGATCAGCACCCAGCGGAGCGGCAGGTCGCCCGATTCGGCGGCCGAGCCGGCGAGCCCCTGGAAGCTCCGGAGCAGCACCCGCCAGCGGAGCGCGAGCCCCGCCATCCCCGCCGCGACCATCATCCCCACCGCGAACCACATCACCGTCAGCAGGATGTCCACCCGGGTGGCATTCGCCGCGAGCAGCCCGTGCGCCAGCAGCCACGGCGGGAAGAGCACCCAGCCGATCACCGCGCCGAGCATCATGCTGGTGCCGATGCGCGGGCCGATGATCATCCCCGAGCCCAGATTGAGGAAAGAGATGGCGAAGCCGACGCCGGCACGCGGAGAGAAGGCGTTGAGGCCGATCGGCAACGAGTCGACGATCCACCGGAGCTGGGTGGCGAGGAAGGTGAGTCCCGAGACGATCAGCGAGCCCACCATCGCGAACGCCGACCGCCGCGCCTCCGGCCCGCGCGAGTCGAGCATGATCAGGGTCTCGGCCGCGGCCATGCCGTCGGCGTAGGGCAGCTGCTCTTCCTCGATGAAGTGCCGCCGGAGCGGCACGGCGAGCAGTACGCCGAGGAGGCCCGCCGCCGAGAGCCAGATCCAGGTCTGCAGCCGGGAGAGGTGCACGTCGAAGCCGCTGCCCGGTTCGGCGCCGAGGATGTCGAACGCGGCCAGCAGCCAGCAGAGGAAGGCGATCTGGCCCGCCGTCGTGCCGGCGGTCTGGACGATGTTGTTCTCCCACCGATTGTAGCCGCGCGCGAAGAGTCCGAGCGCGAGGAAGCCGAAGAACGCCGAGACGACGGAGATGTTCGGCCCGAAGCCGAACTTGAGCACGATGTACGGATAGGACGCGCCGATCACCAGCGCGACGAGGAGCCCGACGATGATGGATCGCGGCGACAGCTCGCGGACGTGCGCCGGCTTTTCCGGTGCGGGTTCGGTCACGAGGGCTCCGATGTGGGCGAGGGGTTCGACGTTCTGGTCATGGAGTCTGGCACTCCGGAGCGATCGGCGCCATCATGTTGCAGGATCGCAGCCCTTCGAGGAGGCCATATGCGCGGTCTGCAGAATCTCCAGAATCTTCAAAGTCTCGTGGCGCGCGCGGAGTCGGGGCAGCTCGCTCCTCAGACTCCGCCGCCGCGCCGCTCGGCGGGATCGGTCGTCACGCGGCTCGTGGTGCACGGCGCCTGTCTCGTCATCGCAGTGGTGTGCTTCGCGGCGTACGCGCACCTCAAGGTCGAGGGCCGGCCGGACGCGGCGCTGGCATGTCTGGTCGCGGCAGCGGTCTTCGGCTTCGCTCCGCTGCGTGACCTGATCCGGATCGTGTTTCGACTAGAGGGAACCGCACTGCACCTGGTGCACGGTCTCGGCGGGCTGGCGCTCATCGCGCTGCCGCTGGCCGGCCACGTCTCCGGTGCGCCGCTGCTTACCCGCGGGGCGATGGCGCCGTTCGCCGTCATGGGCGCGGCCCAGGCGCTCATGCACTCGAACCATCCGCGGACCGCCAGGCAGGCGGCGGCGATGCAGCGCTTCGCCGCGAGTCTGCCTGAGGTGGCGCAGGTCGCCGGGGGCAGGAGTCTCTCGTCGCCCGAGAACGCGAAGCGCGCGGTCGCCGCGCTGTCGGACATTCTCTCCAAGGCGCAGGCGCTGGGACAGACCGAGCTCGAGGCGGATCCGCAGTTCCGGAGCGCGCTGGGCCAGGTCTCGGCCCGCTTCGGCGCGAGCCTGGGGCTCGACGCGGTCGATCTGGCATTGGCCAAGCTCGCGGCGAACCCGGCGACGGCGGGCGCGGTGCCCGGGCTCCGCAAGCAGCTCGCGGCGGCCCGCGGAACGATCGCGGCCGCGGGGAGCCGTTAGGCGCCGATGGCACGCCGTGCCGCGACGATCCTGCTCCTCTCGCTCTTCGTTCCGGTCGCCGCCAGCGCGCAACGTCCGGCCCGCGCCCGCGCCCGCGCACTCGGCGTCGTTCCCGGCACGCTTCCGCCCGGGCCGCTCAACGCGATCACCGACGTCGCCGGCGTCCGCGTTGGCCAGACCACCGTGCGGATCGGCGATTCGGTGCGCACCGGCGTCACGGCGATCCTGCCGCACGGCGGGAACGTCTTTCTCGATCGTGTACCGGCCGCCATTCACGTCGGCAACGGCTTCGGCAAGCTGCTCGGCTCGACGCAGGTCGCCGAGCTGGGTGAGCTCGAGACGCCGATCCTGCTCACCTGCACGCTGTGCGTCTGGAAGGCGGCCGACGCCATGGTCGGGTGGATGCTGGCGCAGCCCGGGATGGCGGAGGTACGGTCGATCAACCCCGTGGTCGGCGAGACCAACGACGGCTACCTGCTCAACGCCATCCGGAGCCGGCCCATCACCGAGGCCGACGTCCGCGCGGCGCTCGACAGCGCGCGCGGCGGGCCGGTCGCCGAGGGGAGCGTCGGCGCGGGGACCGGAACGGTGGCGCTCGGGTGGAAAGGCGGGATCGGCACGTCGTCGCGCCGGGTCACGGCGGGCGACAGCAGCTGGACCGTGGGCGTGCTGGTGCAGTCGAACTTCGGTGGCGATCTGCTGGTGCTCGGCGTGCCGGTCGGGCGCGCGCTCGGCCGGAACGGGATCCGGCGCGCGGCCGACGCTCAGGGCGCCAAGGGGTCGATCATGATCGTGGTGGCGACCGACGCGCCGCTCTCCGACCGGAACCTCCGCCGTCTCGCCGCCCGTGCGCTCATCGGGCTGGGCCGCACCGGCTCGACGATGGGCAACGGCTCGGGCGACTACGTGATCGCCTTCTCGACCCATCCCGGCGTTCGCCGCCGGTTCGGAGCGACGCGGCTCGCAACGACGGAGCTGGCGAACGATGAGATGACGAGTGTCTTCCAGGGCGTCGCCGAGGCGACCGAGGAGGCGATCTACAATTCGCTGTTCAGCGCGACGACCACCGCGGCGAAGGGCGGGACCGTCGAGGCGATTCCGCTGGCGGACGTCGTTCGGATTCTGGATACTCACGGCATGCTTCGGAGATAGCGGGGGAAACCATGGCGCCCAACGATCCTTCGGACAAGTCGCGCGGGGTGGCAACCGCCCTCGCCCTCGTGCTGGGGCTGGTCGGCGCGCATCGCTTCTACGTCGGGAAAGCCGGCAGCGGCATCCTGATGGCCGTGACCGGCGGCGGCCTGGGGGTGTGGTGGCTCTACGACGTGATCACGGTGGCGTTAGGCGATTTTCGCGACGTGGACGGCCGCCGGGTGGCGCTCTGGGACCCCTCCGAAGCGGAGCCTCACCGTGGCGAGCTGCCGTCGCAGGTGCTCGACGAACTGGACACGATGCGACGGGAGCTTGCGGAACTCCACGAGCGGATGGACTTCACCGAGCGCCTTCTGGCCCAGGCATCCGCCGGGACCCCCCGACTGATCCGGAACGAGTCGACGCGGGATTGAGTGCAGCGTAGGAGCAGCGCGGCGGCGCGGACGTGGGCCTCTGGCGCGGCCGGCGCTGGGGCTACCGGCTGGCGGTCGGCGTGCTCAGCGTGAACCTGATCGGCGACGTGACGAACGCGCTGGTGCGCGGTGATCGCCGGACACTGATCGGCTTGCCGATCGGCGGCGCCATGCTCGCGTATCTGCTGACCCGCCGCACGCGGCGCCACTTTGCATCAGCCGGCTGAGCTGCCACTCGAGCCGGCGTCGCTACTCTGGCGAGGCCTCACGGCAGCCTCCTCTCCGGCGCGACCACGTTGGCGATCAGCAGCCCCGCCACCAGCGCCACCGCCGTGATCACCATGGTGAACGCCGTCTCCACCCCCGCCACCACCTGCCGCTCCATCAGCGACGTGAGACTGCGGAAGCCGATGCTCCCCGGCACCAGCAGCAGGATGCCGGGCACCGTCACCACCGCGATCGGGCGGTCGGCGACGCGGCCGTAGACGCTCCCCGCGATGCCGACCATCAGCGAGCCGACGAACATCCCCAGCTCCAGCCCGAAGAGCTGCGCGCCGAGCCGCCCGCCGGCGACGCCTAACGCTCCGGCGAGCAGGATCCACGGTGCGTCGCGCGGCTCGGCGCGAAGGATGATGGTGAAGCAGAGCGGCGCGATGACCAGCGCCGCGTAGCCGGTCCAATCGGAGAGCCCGATCGGGGCCGGCGAGGCCGCCGCGCCGAAGATCTCGCCGCTCAGCCGCCCGCCCAGCGCCACGCCGAATGCCATCGCGAAGAGCGTGATGAACGCGCCGCTCAGTCGCGCGGTGCCGGAGACGAGGTGCCCGGTCGCCAGCTCGGTCATCGCCGTGGTGAGCGTCAGGCCCGGCAGCATCACGATGAGACCGGAGAGCGTGGCGGTGAAGACGGAGAAGGGAAGCACTCGTGCCGCGAGCGCGCCGGCGATCAGGCTGGCGGTGAAGGCCGCCGTCGGCTCGAACACCCGTCCGAAGCGCGGCGACCGCGCCGCGACGAGCGCCAGCAGGCCGATCGCGATGCCGATGACGGTGGCGACGACGATCTCGCGGATCCCGCCGTTGAGGAACCGGCACGCGGCCCCCGACGCGATCCCGAACGCCGCCACCGTGAGCGCGCCGCCGTAGCGTGGCGGCGCGGCGACGATGCGCGCGATCGCCTCGGAGCCCGCCGCCGGCGCGAGCCGCCCCCGCAGCACCGCGAGCGACACCGCGTCCAGCTCGGCCAGCTTGCCCAGGTCCACGTTGCCGGGATGGAGCCGGAGCACGAAGGTCCGCTGCTGTGCCTCCGGGCCGAAGGAGGCGATGAAGAGCGTCGGCGTGGCGGAGAACTGCGCGCCGGCGAGCCCCAGCCGCTCGGCCGCGACGCCGAGGACTTCCTCGAGGCGGTGGGCCGCGTAGCCGTAGTCGTGCAGCGCGCGGGCGAGGCGGAGCACGAACGCCACGGCGGCGGGATCGGGCTCGCCGCGGCGGCGCTCGACCGGCGGACGGTGCGGCTCGGCCACGGCGGCTCCAGATGAAGGGCGTCTTAGGATAACCGGGCCGGGTATCCCTCGCCGCTTACGCCTGCCCGAGCCCAAGGGTACATTGAGTCACTGTGGCTGCCGTCGCCGCAGCCCTAGCTACAACCGAGGTTCGCGCTGTATGGCCGCTTGCCCCTCTTTTCCGCCCCGCGATGGCGCAGCGTTCCTCCGGGCTGTGCGCGCCGCCGCCGCAGACTATTTCGCAACCAATCATCTCTCCTCGAAGGCCGACGCCGGCATGGTCGTCAAGACCTGCATCATGCTCGCGCTCACCTTCGTGCCCTACGCGCTCATTCTCACCAACCGCTTCAGCGGCCCCGAGATGCTCGGATTCGCCATGCTGAGCGGCCTGGGCATGGCGGGGGTGGGCTTCTCGGTGGCGCATGACGCGCTGCACGGCGCCTACTCCGAGAGCGACCGGGTCAACAACGCTCTCGGCTGCACCATGGACCTGATCGGCGCCAGCGGGTACATGTGGAAGATCACGCACAACGTCATCCACCATACCTACACCAACATCCACGGCGCCGACGAAGACCTGGCGGTGTCGCCGCTGCTGCGGCTCTCGCCCCACGCGGAGCGGCACTGGTACCATCGCTATCAGCACTGGTACGCCTTCGTGCTCTACAGCATGACGACGCTGTTCTGGGTGTTCGTCAAGGACTACAAGTACCTCTTCAAGCGCGACCTCGGCCCCTACGCCGACCGCAAGCACGCGCCGCGCGACGTCGCCGGCATCGCCGCGGGCAAGGTCGTCTTCTACGGCTGGTCCATCGTGGTGCCCCTCCTGGTGGTACGGCTTCCGTGGTGGCAGACGGCGCTCGGCATCCTCGCGGCGCACCTGGTCGCCGGGATCACGCTCGGCATCATCTTCCAGCTCGCGCACGTGATCGAGGAGACGACCCACCCCGAGCCCGACCAGACCGGTACCATGCCCGACGGCTGGAGCGTGCACGAGATGGCGACGACCGCCAACTTCGCGCCGCGGAACCGGGTGCTCAACTGGTTCGTCGGCGGACTCAACTTCCAGGTGGAGCACCACCTCTTCCCGCGGGTGTGCAGCATCCACTACCCCGCGTTGAGCCCGATCGTGCGGAAGCTCGCCGAGGAGTACGGGCTGCCCTACCACTCGCACGAAACCTTCCGCGGCGCCGTAGGTTCGCATCTCCGCACGCTGCGCCGCTTCGGCTCCGGGATGTACCTCAGCGCCTGAGCCGATGGCGGCCCCGCTCGCGGCGCCGGTCGTCGTAGTCGGCGCCGGCGCCGCGGGGCTCATGGCGGCGCTCTTCGCGGCACGTGCCGCGTCGGGCGGCGCGACGCCGTCGCAGCCGGTGCTTCTCCTCGAGCGCACCCGCGACGGCGGCCGCAAGATCCTGATCAGCGGCGGCGGTCGCTGCAACATCCTCCCCTCGCACGTGGACGAGCGGCGCTTCGTCACCGACTCCTCGGCCGCGACGCTCCGCAACATTCTCCGAAGCTGGCCGCTCGCCGAGCAGATCGCGTTCTTCGAGAACGAGGCAGGGATTCCGCTCGCGCTGGAGGAGGAGAGCGGGAAGCTCTTCCCCCGATCCAACCGCGCGCGCGACGTGCGCGACCGGCTGCTCGCGCTGGTGCGGGACGCCGGTGCCGAGGCGCGCTTCGACGCGCGAGTGACGGATGTCGTCGCGCAGGACGGCGGCTGGAGCGTCACGCTGGAAGGCGCGCCCCCGATCGCGGCATCGTCGGTGGTGCTCGCGACCGGCGGGCTCTCGGTGCCGAACACCGGAAGCGATGGCCTGGGGCTTGACGTCGCGCGCCGTCTCGGCCATCGGGTGCACCAGCCGTATCCCGCGCTCACGCCGCTCACCGCCGATCCGCCGCCGTACGCCGATCTCGCCGGCATCTCGCTGCCGGTTCGGCTCGAGGCCGCGGGCGATCGGGTCGCGACCGAAGGCGGCTTCCTCTTCACCCATCGGGGCTACAGCGGCCCCGCCGTCCTCGACATCTCCCACGTCGCGGTACGCGCGCGCCGCGCCGGCACCGCGCAGGCGATCGTGGTGCGCTGGTCCTCCCTCGACGAGGCGGCGTGGGAGCGCGCGCTGCAGGAGGGCGGGACGACGCACGTCGGCACGCTGGTGCGGCGGCATCTCCCCACGCGGCTCGCCGACCGGCTCCTGGCCGACATCGCGCTCGACGGAAGCCGTCCGCTCGCGCAGCTCCGCCGCGACGAGCGGCGGGTGCTGGTGGATACGCTGGTGCGCCATCCGCTCCCCTGGAGCGGTGACGAGGGCTATCGCAAGGCGGAGGTGACCGGTGGCGGCGTCGCGCTGGAGGAGGTGGATCCGCGCACGATGGAGAGCCGCCGGCATCCGGGGCTCTTCCTCTCCGGCGAGATGCTGGATGCGTTCGGGCCCATCGGCGGGAACAACTTCCTGTGGGCCTGGGCGACCGGCCGAGCCGCCGGCATCGGCGCGGCTAGCGCGTCACGCCGAGCACGTCGAGCAGAAACGCGTACTTGAAGGCGACTTCGCGCAGGTAGTCGTAGCGTCCCGATGCACCGGCGTGGCCCGCGCCCATGTGGGTCTTGAGCAGCAGCCGGTTGTCGTCCGTCTTGGTGGCGCGGAGCCGCGCCACCCACTTCGCCGGTTCCCAATACGCCACCCGCGGATCGTTGAGCCCCGCCGTCACCAGCAGGTGCGGGTAGCGTTGCGGTGTGATGTTGTCGTAGGGAGAGTAGCCGCGGATGTAGTCGTAGAACTCAGGTTGCTCCGGGTTGCCCCACTCATCGTACTCGATCACGGTGAGGGGAAGCGACGCGTCGAGCATGGTGTTCACCACATCCACGAACGGCACGTCCGCGACAGCGGCGCGGAAGAGGTCGGGCCGCGCATTGAGCACCGCGCCGACGAGCAGCCCGCCGGCACTGCCGCCGCTCATCGCCAGCCGATCGGCCGCGGTGTAGCCCTCCGACACCAGATGCTCCGCCGCCGCAATGAAATCGGAGAAGGTGTTCCGCTTCCGCAGCAGCTTCCCGTCGTCGTACCAGCGCCGGCCCAGCTCCTCGCCGCCGCGGACGTGCGCGATCGCGACGATGAAACCCCGGTCGAGCAGGCTCACGTAGCTGGACGAGAACGCCGGGTCGTAGCTCGAGCCGTACGCGCCGTAGCCGAGGAGGAGCGCGGGGCGGCTCCCGTCCCGCGTGAGCGGCTCGCGCCATACCAGCGATACCGGCACGCGCGACCCGTCCGGTGCGCAGGCGAAGAGCCGCTCGCTCCGATAGAGCGACGCGTCGTAGCCGTGCACCTCGGTGCGCTTCCGCAGCTCCCAGCGCCGCTCGTCCATGTGGTAGTCGATCACGCTCGCCGGCGTCACCAGCGAGGTGTAGCCGAACCGCAGGACCGGCGACTCGAAATCGGGATTTCCCATCCGCCGGATGGTGTACACCGGCTCCGGGAACGCGACTGCGTGCAGCTCGCCGCTCCGGAGGTCGAGGACCCGGATCCGCTGCAGTCCCTCCACCCGCTCGTACAGCACCAGATGGTTCCGGAACGCCTCGGCCCCGTCGAGCTTCACCGCCGGATCGTACGGCAGCGCTTCGCGCCAGTTGGCGCGCTCGGGCGCGGCGACCGGCGCTTCCATCAGCCGGAAGTTCTCGGCGCCGTCGTTGGTCACGATGAAGAAGCGGTCGCCGTGGTGCGCCACATCGTACTCGATGCCGGCCTCACGCGGGCGGATGAGGCGGAACTCGCCGGTGGGATCGTCGGCGCCGAGGAAGCGCAGCTCGGTCGTCGTGTGGCTGCCGAGCTCGAGCACCAGGTACGCCTGGCTCTTGCTCTTCCCGATGCCAAGGAAGAACGCGCCGTCCGGCTCGTGGTACACCAGCGCGTCTTCCGTCGGATTGGTGCCGACGCGGTGCCGCATCAGCCGCTCGGGCCGGCGGGTGGCATCCAGCAGGGTGTAGAAGAGCGTCCGGCTGTCGGCCGCCCATTCGATGCCGTAGGAGGTGCCGGGAATCGCCTCCGGCCGGAGCTCGCCGGTCGCGAGGTCCTTGACGAAGAGCGTGAACTCCTCGGCGCCGCTCGTGTCGGTCGAGAAGGCCAGAAGCAGTCCGTCGGGGCTCGGCTCGACCGCGCCGACCCGGAAGTAGTCGTGTCCCGCCGCGAGCGTGTTCTGGTCGAGGATGACTTCTTCCGCGGCCTCCATGCTCCCGCGGCGCCGGCAGTGGATCGGGTACTGCTGGCCCTGCTCGACCCGCACGTAGTAGAAGTAGCCGTCGTACCACTCCGGCACCGACAGGTCCGTCTCCTGGATCCGCGCCACCAGCTCGGCGTACAGCTCGCCGCGCAGCGCGGCGGTGTGCGCCGTCGCGGCCTCGGTGTAGCGGTTTTCGGCTTCCAGGTAGGCGAGCGTATCGGGGTTGCCTCGGTCGCGGAGCCAGTGGTAGTCGTCGCGCCGCTCCTCGCCGTGAAGCAGCTCGACCCGCGGCACTACCGGGCAGCGCGGCGGTGCTCCGTCATCCAGGACGGAGTGGAGCGGCGGCGCGACGGGAGCCGAAGCGGGCGTCGCGAGAGCGGAACGATCGAGGGGCGAACCATGGGGCATGTCGGGCGACTCAGGGCTGCACGCCGGGCCTGCCGGGCGGCCGGCCGCAGGCGCGTGACGGCGCAATTAGTCGTCGGTCGGCGACGCTGTCAAGCGCGGGCGGCCGGGCTCTGATCGGCGGTGATCGATCAGCCAAGTTGTTGTACTTCAATTCGTTGTGCTCGCAAGCCAGAGGTTGGACGCGGCCCTCGATCCGGGCTCCAAGCCAATGTCATGGTGCCGCTTGCGCTGCGCGCCGGGCCACGTCACAGCCCGCCGCTCGGAGCCCGCTATACTTTGGGGCGTTCCGCCGCTGCCACCCCGCTCGGAGGGCTCACATGCTGCGCCGCTATGCCATCGCTTCGCTCGCCGCCTGCGCCGTCGCGGCGGGATGCGCCACCAACCCGGTGACCGGCAAGAGCGAGCTGTCGCTGGTCTCCGAGTCGCAGGAAATCGAGATGGGCAAGCAGGCGGCGGCGGAGGTGGCGCAGACGATCGGCCTGTACAAGGACCCGCCCGCCGAGGCGATGGTGGACCGGATCGGGAAGTCCATCGCCCTCCACTCCGAGCGACCGAACCTGCCGTGGGAGTTTCACATCGTGAACGACGCGTCGGTCAACGCCTTTGCGCTGCCCGGCGGCTTCATCTACGTCACCCGCGGGCTGCTCACGGCGATGAACAACGAGGCCGAGCTGGCGACGGTCGTCGGCCACGAGATCGGCCACGTCACCAATCGCCACTCGGTGCAGCAGATCAGCCGCCAGGAGGTGGCGCAGCTCGGCCTCGGCATCGGCTCGATCCTCTCGCCGACGATCGCGCAGTTCAGCGGTCTCGCCAGCCAGGGCATGCAGCTCCTCTTCCTCAAGTACAGCCGCGACGCCGAGTCGCAGGCCGACGCCGCTGGCTTCCGCTACGCGCTCAACCAGGGCTATGACGTGCGCGAGATGGCGGCGGTGTTCACCACGCTGGATCGGGAGAGCCAGACCGCCGGCGGCGGCAAGTTGCCCGAATGGCTCGAGACCCACCCCAATCCGGAGAACCGGATCAAGGCGGTGCAGGCACGGCTCGACTCGGTGCACCGTGACCTGAGCGGCGCGACGGTGGACCGCGCGCAGTATCTCCAGGCGATCAGCGGGATGGTGTACGGCGACAACCCGCGCGACGGGTACTTCCGCGGGACGACGTTCTATCATCCGGACCTGCGGTTCCAGATGACCTTCCCCGAGGGCTGGAAGACGCAGAACCAGCCGCAGGCGGTCGTGGCCGTGAGCCCCAATCAGGACGCCGCGATCCAGTTCTCGGTGGCGCAGGGCGACCCGCGCGCGGCGGCGCAGCAGTTCCTGTCGCAGCAGGGGATCAGTCCGGGGCAAGGCTCGACGATGAACATCAACGGGCTGCCGGCGGCATCGAGCTACTTCCAGGCGCAGACCCAGCAGGGTGCTGTCGAGGGATTGGTGACGTTCGTCTCGTACAACGGCCAGACCTTCGGCATGCTCGGCTACACCGCCGCGGGCAACCTCAACAGTTACGACCAGGCGTTCCGCAGTACCATGGCCAGCTTCCGCTCGCTCAACGACCCCGCAGCGCTCAACGTGCAGCCGGCGAAGGTCGAGCTGGTGCGGGTGCCCCGCAACATGACGGTAGAGCAGTTCAACACTCAGTTCCCCTCGTCCATCCCGCTGGAGCAGGTGCTCATCATCAACGAGCTCCAGGCCGGCGATCAGCTCCGCGCCGGGCAGACGGTGAAGCGCGTCGTCGGCGGCGTGCAGGGCGTCACCACCGGCGGCAACGGCTAGCGCGGCGCCGAGCGCTACCGGGGCGACGCGGCCGAGGAGTCGCGCCGGACGGAGTCGGCCCGCGCGATGGAGTCCGCGCGTGCCATCGAGTCGGCCCGGGCGGTCGCGGAGTCGGGGGGATGGCGCGGCGGACGGTCGCCGGTGCCGGCAGTGCGTCCGGGGGCGTGCGGCGGCGGCGCCACCGTCGGTGACGGCGTGTTGACGCCGGTGCCGGTGCCGCCGGGGTCGGTCGCCTCGCCGGTGCCGCGGGGCGCGGGCATGGCGGTTATGCCGGTGCACGCGACCAGCAGCGTGGCGAAGATCGCGACGGCGAGAATGCGGCTCATCAGAACCTCACGTTCCAGCTCAGTGCGGGCGTGCCCGTCGGCGTCACCAGGAAGCCGGGCGGTTTCAGGTGGAAGATGCGCCAGTGGCCGTTCACCAGCTTTGCGGTGGTGACGCCGAGGGCGGCGCCGAACACGGTGTCGCTCAGCCAGTGGCGATTGTCGTAGATGCGGGAGAAGCCGGTGCCGGTCGCGAAGGTGTAGAGGATCACCTGTACCGGCACGTTATGGATGTCGTCCGCCAGCGAGGTCGCGATCGCGAACGCCGCGGTGGTGTGGCCGGAGGGGAAGGAGCCCCGCGCCTCGATTCCGGCGGAGTCCTTGAGCGCCGTAAACGGATGGAAGCGGTATGCCCCCACTCGTTCGTTCGGTCGGGAGCGGCCCACCAGCATCTTCATCCCTTCCATTCCCAGGCCCGACATGGCGACCGACGCGACCAGCCGTCCGCCGGCGCGCTGCACGTCGGCGTTGCCGCTCACGACGCCCGCGCCCAACACGCCGAGACTGACGCCGGCATACCAGATCGGCTCGCCCTCCTGACGGAATGCGGTGGCGATGTCGCCGAGCGCCGGGCTCCGGTGGCGCTGCACCGCGCGCATCACCGGCTCGTCCAGCGCGGAGATCGCCGCCGTCGCGCCGACCACCGCCAGCACCTCGTACCAGCGGATCTCGTGCGCCTCCGAGAGGACGGCGCGCTGCGCCTCCTTCTTCAGGGTATCGACGATCGCGGTGTCCCGCGGCGTGGGCTTGGGTTTGGTGGTATCGACCTGCGCGGCGAGCGGGGCGGTGAGGCAGGCGAGCAGAAGAGCCGGAAGCAGCGGCCAGCGGCGCATCGAGACGCTCCGTCGAGACGGCCCGGCGGGCGGGATGCCGGCCGGGCCAGGGCGCTCGGAAGGTGCGTCTTTCCGGACCGCGGCTGCCGTGCCGCTCGTCACGACGCGGAGCCGGCCGTTCCTAACTGACTCGGCGGGTCTTCCGCTTCATGAAATCCATGAGGATGAACTGGCCGAGTGTCATGGTGTTGGTGAAATACGCCTTCCCCTTGCAGATGGCCGCGACCTGCTTGACGAACTCCACGAGGCTCCGGTCGCGCGCGAGCATGAACGTGTTGATCATGATCCCGTTGCGGCGGCAGTTGGCGACCTCCTTGTAGGTCGCCGCCAGAATCTGCGGGTCCAGCCCCATGGAATTGACGTAGACCCGCCCGTCCGGCATGGTGAGCGCCGACGGCTTGCCGTCCGTGATCATGATGATCTGCCGCATGTCCTTCTTCTGGCCCGTGAGAATCCGGCGTGCCAGCTTGAGTCCTTCGGCGGTGTTGGTGTGATACGGTCCCACCTGCGCCGCGGCCAGGGCGCTCAGCGGGATCTCCTCGGCCGAGTCGTGGAACAGCACCACGCGGAGGCTGTCGCCGGGGAACTGGGTACGGATCAGGTGGGTGAGCGCGAGCGCAACCTTCTTGGCCGGGGTGAAGCGGTCCTCGCCGTAGAGGATCATCGAGTGGGAGCAGTCGAGCATCAGCACCGTCGCCGCGGACGAGCGGTACTCGGACTGCGCCACCATGAGGTCGGTGTACTCGAGATTGATGGGGACCCCGAGTCCCTCGCGGGCGATGGCGCTCGTGAGCGTCGCCGGGACGTCGAGGTTGAGCACGTCGCCGAACTCGTACGGCTTGCTCACCGCCTCGGCCTCGACGCCGGTGCTGAGGTACGCGGTGTCGTGCGCGCCGAAGCTGGACTTGCCGATGCTGCCGAGCAGCCCCTTGAGCGTCTTGTAACCGAGGAAGTCGATGCCTTTCTCGGTCAGGTTGAACTGCACCTGTTGCGCGGCGGCGTGGGCCTGGCCGCCGGGGCCGAGCAGCGGCTGATAACCCTGCGGCACCTGCGGCGGCTGTCCGATGTTGAGGTAGCCCTCGTCGATCAGCCGCTGCACGATGCGGTCGATCAGCTCGCCGAGCTGCTGCTCCAGCTCCTTGTCGCGGGCGGGATCGCCGGTGGACTCGCCGCGCAGTGCCTGGAGCATTTCGGGCGTGAGCTGGTCCGACTCCATGAGCGCCTGCATGATCGCCTGCTTCAGGGCACCGAGCGAGCGGTCCTCGTCGCCGAACTCGTCGTGCCAGAAGGAGCCGCCGCCGCCGGCAAAGCCGGACTGGAGCAGGAAGTCGGTGAGCTGGTCGAGCAGGCCCTGGAGATTGACGGCGTCGGCCAGCTCGGGAACGTACTTCGAGTAGGTGGTGAAGCGCATCGCGTCCTCCTGCAGGATACTTACCTCTTCCTCGCCCGAGCCGCTACGTTTGCACCGTGCCGCCGCTCACGCCCAGCCTCCACCTCGCCGCGCGCCTTCGCGTCACCTTTCCGGCCCTCCGGCACCGCAACTTCCGGCTGTTTCTCGGCGGGCAGTTCGTGTCGCTCTGCGGGACCTGGATGCAGAGCGTGGCGTACGGCTGGCTGGTGCTCGAGGTGACCAACTCCGCCTTCATGGTGGGGCTGGTCGCGATGCTCGGCTCCCTGCCGATCCTGCTGTTCACGCTCTACGGCGGCATCCTGGCCGACCGGGTGAACAAGCACCGCGTCATCATCGGGCTCCAGGCGGGGATGATGTGCGAGGCACTCGCGCTCGGCGTCCTCACGGCGACCGGGCAGATCACGGTGCACTGGATCATCGGGCTCGCCATCTTCTTCGGGTTGCTGACGGCGTTCGAGGTGCCGGCGCGCCAGGCGTTCATGGCGGAGATGGTGGGTCGCGCCGAGCTGATGAACGCAATCGCGCTCAACTCCACCGGCTTCAATGCGGCGCGCGTCCTCGGGCCGGCGGTCGCGGGCGGGTTGCTCGCCGCCTTCGGCCCGGCGGCATGCTTCTTCGCCAACGCCGCGAGCTACGTCGCCGTGCTGGTCTCGCTCCTCCGCATGCGGCCGTCGGAGCAGGTTCGGCCATCGGTGCCGGTGGACCTCGTCACCTCGTTCCGCGAGGGCTTTGCGTACGTCGTGCGCGAGCGCTGGCCGCGTGCGCTGATGATTCTCACCGCCACGTTCAGCGTCTTCGGCTATCCGTTCATGACGATGCTCCCGGTCTATGCGCGGAACGTGCTCCACGTCGGCGCCGGCGGCTACGGCGCGGTGGTCGCGTCGGTGGGTGTCGGCGCGGCGGCCGGCGCGCTCTTTCTCGCCGGCTTCGGCCGGCCACGCCGGCAAGCCCGCGTCGCGCTCGGTGCCGCGGGTCTCTTCGGCCTGGTGCTCGCCGCCTCCGCCCTGGCCCCGCACGTCGGCTCCGCGCTCGCGCTCTTCACTCTCTGCGGCCTGACGATGGCGCTGCACGGCATCGCCGCCAACACGCTGCTCCAGCGCGATGCGCCGGATCACCTGCGCGGCCGCCTGATGGGCTTCTACTCCTTCGCGGTGCTCGGCCTCGCCCCGGTCGGCGCGCTGCAGGTCGGCTGGATCTCGGAGCACGCCAGCGTCCGCGTCGCCTTCGCCATCGGCGGCGGCGTCTGCACGCTGATGGCGACGGTAGTCACGTGGCGCATAGCCAAGGTCGCCGGCATTCGCGTCCTCGCCGTACTTCCCCGGAGGGCGGCGTAGCTCACTGCGTATGCGGGCAGAGCCGGCAAGCGGCGTGCGACGAGCAGGGGTCCGCGCCGCCGAGTCCGGTGCGGAGGCGGTGGCTCGCCACCCGCAGCCACTCTCGCCGATCGGCGAGATTCGCCGTAGCTTCTCCGCCATGGTAATCACCGTCTCCCGTGAATACGGCGCCGGCGGCTCCGAAGTAGCCCGCCGCGTCGCGGCGGCGCTCGGCTGGTCGGTGGTGGACAACGAGCTCGTCGAGCAGGTCGCCGAGCGCGCCGGCCTGACGGCCGCCGAAGTCGCCGAGCGCGAGGAGCGCGCGCCGACGTTCGTCGAGCGGCTCTCGCGCACGCTCGCCGCCGCGATGCCCGAGTTCGTGGCGCCGCCCGGCGGTACCGTGCCCGACCTCGACGAAGCCCGCCTGGTCCGCATTACGGAAGGCGTCGTCGCCGAGCTGGCGGAGAAAGGGCGCGTGGTACTGGTGGGACGGGCCGCACCGGTAGTGCTCGGCCGGCGGGAGGGCGCGTTGCACGTGCGGCTGGTGGCGCTACGCACCTATCGGATCCAGGCGGCGTCGGAGCGCCTCGGCATCGATCCCGAAGAGGCGGCGCGTATCGTGGACGAGAGCGATCAGATGCGCGCCAGCTACCACCGCGAGTACTATGAGCGGGCGTGGACCGATCCGCTCAATTACGACATGACCCTCAACACCAGCGCGCTGGGCCTTCAGGGCGCCACCGACGTGATCATCGCGCGGGCGCGGCAGCTCGGCTGGTGACGCGACGCCGCGACGACCGTCGCCGTCAGCCGAAGTTCACGCCTTTGCCGTACCCGCCGCCCGGCTCCCGCCGCTCCGGCCGCGCGCGGGTGTAGCCCAACTCCTCGCTCCGACTGATGCGCTTCTGCGCGGCGAGGCCTTCCAGCACCAGCTCGCAGCCCGCCACGATTCGCCCGGCCTGATTCCGCTCCGCCAGGCCGCCGGCCAGGACGGTGTCCACCAGTCCCGGCACCACCGAGAACCCCTTCACGCAGAGCTCGGCGCGCTCGTCGCCCGCGACCTTGAGCGCGCCGCCGCCGTCGAACCACGCGACGACGCGCGATAGATCCGCGCCGCCCAACCGCTCTTCCAGCACCCGGCCGGCGGAGCGGCGGATCAGCTCGCGCGCGATGGCGTCACCGCCCTGAAGCTCGCCCTCGTACTCCAGCTCGAGCTTGCCGGTGATCGAGGGGACCGCCGCGTAGACGTCGCTCACCCGCGGCACCGTCACCGGCTCGTTGGCCTGCGCCGCGCGCCGCTCCGCGTTGCTCACCACGTTCTCCAGCACGCTGATCGGCAGCCGCTGGCTCACGCCGGAGCGGCGGTCCACCCGCTTGTCCTCCCGCGCCTCGAAGGCGACGCGCTCGATCAGCTCGAGGATGAAGTCCGGCACGTCGAGCGGCCGCCCGCCGCGCGCGGTCCACGCCTCCTGCGCCGTGATCGCCATGCCGAGCTCCACGGTACGCGGATAATGGGTGACGATCTCCGAGCCGATCCGGTCCTTCAGCGGCGTGATGATCTTGCCGCGCGCGGTGTAGTCCTCGGGGTTGGCCGTGAACGCGAGCAGCACGTCGAGCGGCAGCCGCACGGGATAGCCTTTGATCTGGACGTCGCCTTCCTGCATGATGTTGAAGAGGCCGACCTGGATCTTGCCGCTGAGATCGGGCAGCTCGTTGATGGCGAAGATGCCGCGATTGGCGCGGGGCAGGAGCCCGAAGTGCATCGTCAGCTCGTCGGACAGCAGGTGCCCGCCCCGCGCCGCCTTGATCGGGTCGACGTCGCCGATGATGTCGGCGATGGTGACGTCGGGCGTCGCCAGCTTCTCGACGAAGCGCGCGTCGCGCTCGAGCCACGCGATCGGCGTCGCGTCGCCGCACTCGCCCAGCAGCTCGCGGGCGAACTTGGAGATGGGGGCGAACGGATCGTCGTTCACCTCGCTCCCGGCGACGATCGGAATCCGCTCGTCCAGCAACGCAGTGAGCGCGCGGAGGATCCGGCTCTTGGCCTGGCCGCGGAGACCGAGGAGAATGAAATCGTGCCGCGCGAGCAGCGCGTTGACGATCTGCGGCAGGATCGTGTCATCGTAGCCGACGATGCCGGAGAAGAGCGGTCCGTCCCCGGCGAGCCGGGCGAGGAGGTTGGCGCGGATCTCGTCGCGCACGCTGCGGCCACGGAGGGGCGGCTCGGCCCAGGGACTGGAGCGAAGCTCGCCGAAGGTGCGGGGAAGAATCATGGCTGACGTCTCGTCCTATGAAGCAGCAACTGGTTGCCAGGATGGCGCTTGTGTGGTGCCGAGGCTTGACAAAAGGGCCGGTCCGTATAGCTTCGTGCCCCGAGTGCCCGCGACGGCGGATCCGCGCAACTGATTCTCGTGCTGTGAACCCTTACCTGGTGAAGGAGTTCCGATGAAGAAGCTTCTGTGCTTGGCCGCGATCGTCGCGCTGGCCGCCTGCAGCAAGAACAAGGAAGGCTCCGCGGCCGCCGATTCAACCGCGATGGCCGCTCCGCCGGCCGCGACCACGCCGGCCATGAGCGACACCACGATGAAGAGCGACACCAGCATGGCGGGGATGAAGCACGACAGCACCATGGCGCGCGACACCGCCAAGAAGTAGCTCGCCGTTCGCTCCTCCCGCGCGGCCCCCGGATGATCCGGGGGCCGCGTCGTTTCGGGGTCTGTCGCCCGGCTAGGCATCCACGTCGACGGCGGCGAAGGGCAATCCCACCACCGTCGCCGGCTGACCGCCGGCGACCACCTGCGTGCCCGCTGAGACGTCCCGGCGCATCACCGCCAATCCGAGCCGCCGGTCATCGAGCGCGAGCACCGAGCGCACTGTGCCGACGTCGCGCTCGCCGTGGCGCACCATGTCGTCCGAGAGGGGAGCCGGTTCCCGCCAGATCAGCCCCCGCAGCTCGCGGTTGGTGTGCCCGCGGAAGTGCAGCCGTGCGACGGTCTCCTGCCCGGTGTAGCAGCCCTTGGTGTACGACACCCCGCCCAGCTCGTCGTAGCGCACCTCCTGCGGCAGGGTGCGCTCGTCGATCTCGGCGCCGAGGGCGGGCCATCCGCGCAGCATGCGGCTTGCCTCGAGGTCGGCGGGGTCGCCGACGCCGGCACCCGCGCCGGTGAGCGCCGTAGCGAAGCGCTCGATCGCGGCGACCGGCCCACTCGCGACCGCGGTGAACGGCGCGGTCTCGGTCGCGATGGCGACGCGGAGCGCGCCGCCGGTGGTGTCGAGCCGGGTCACCCGGCCGCAGCTCTCCGGCAGCGGCGCCAGCCCGGAGCGGATCAGCGACTCGAAGCCGTGCGCGCCGAGCAGCCACGCCGCGCGGTCGGTCGCGGTCAGGTCGCTCACCCGCGCGAGCCGCGGCGGGAGCGTGCGGCGCAGCACCTCCAGCGCCTGCTCCCGCCCGCGCGGCGGCACCAGCAGCGTGAAGCTCCCGCTCTCGCGCAGCACCCACGCGTCCACCACGATCATGCCCTTCGGCGTGAGCAACGCGCCATAGACCATGCTGCCGTCGCCCGGCTTGGCGACGTCGTTGGTCAGGAGTCCCTGCATGCAGTCCACCGCACCGGGTCCCTCGACCCGGAGCGTCGCCGGTGCCGTCGTCACCACGACGGCGCGGTCGCGCACCGCGCCCAGGCGCGCGCGGTCGAGGCGCAGCTCAACCGACGGCATCGGCCCCGGTCCACGGCAGCTCGTCGGGGTGACGGCCGCTCAGGTCGGTCCAGACGACGTCGGCCGCAGCGAGCAGATCGGCGGCGTGCGACGTGGTCACCATGGCGCAACGGAGTCCCGCAGCGCGCGCCGCCGCGAGGCCCGGCAGCGAGTCCTCGACGACGACGCACCGCTCCGGCGGCAGACCGAGCTCGCGCCGGGCGCGGTCGTAACCCGCCGGGTCCGGCTTGCACGCGTCGACGTCCTCCGCCGCGACGACCACCTCGAAGTGATCGCGCAGAGCTGCTTTGCCGAGCACCAGGTCGATCTCGCGCCGGAGCGCGCCGGAGACGATGGCGAGGCGGTGTCCCGCGCCGGCCGCGGCGCGGACGAACTCCGCGGCACCCGGGACCAGCGCGAGCGAGGCGCGGATGGCGCGCTCGTAGTGCGTCGCCTTCCGCTCGATGGCGGCGCTGAGCGACGCCGCGTCGGTGGCGCGCCCCTCGCGGGCGAAGCTGAACCGGAAGCACTCCCGGTCGTCGAAGCCGAGGTAGTCGCGGTAGTACTGGTCGCGGGAGAGCGGGATGGCGTACTCGGCGAGCGTGGCGATGAGCGCGTCGCAATGCTGCGGCTCGTCGTTCACCAGCACGCCGTTGAAGTCGAAGAGAATGCCACGCTGCATGGGAGGAAGTTAGTCGTACAGTCCCGCCGCGCGGTACGACCAGTCGAGCAGCTCCACCGGATGCCGCGCCTCGATCGGCAGCTTCGCCGCGCGGAGCCCGGCGCCGATCTGCATCAGGCAGCCGGGGTTTCCGGTCGCCACGACGGCGGGGGCGGGCGCGGCCTCGCGGCAGCTCCCGATCTTCTCGTCGAGCACCGCGCGCGCCATCCCGGGGTGCAGCGTGGAATAGATGCCGGCGCTGCCGCAGCATCGGTCGGAGCCCGGCAGCATGCGGAGCCGCAGCTCGGGGATGGCGCGCAACACCGCGAGCGGCGGCTCCTGCACTCGTTGCGCGTGCTGGAGGTGACACGGCGCATCGTAAGCCACGTCGATCGGCAGCGGGGCGCCCGGCCGCGGGCCCGCGGCGGCGAGCAGCTCGGAGACGTCGCGTACCTTCGCGGCGAGCGTGCCCGCCTCCTTGCTGCCGAGCAGATGCCCGTACTCCTTGAGCAACGCGCCGCAGCCGGCGCTGTTCACCGCGACGAAATCCGCCGAGCCGGCAAAGGCGCGGAGATTCCGGCGGGCCAGCGCCTCCGCGCCGGCGCGGTCGCCCGCGTGCTGGTGCAGCGCGCCGCAGCAGGCCTGCCCGCGCACCTCGACGACATCGTAGCCGTTCGCCCGGAGGGTGCGGATCGTCGCCGCGTGCACGTGGCCGAACAGCTCGTCCATCACGCAGCCGCGGAATAGCGCCACGCGCGGCCGCGCGGGAAGTGAGCGCTCAGCGAGTGTGCCATCCTTGCGAGTAGGATCGGCGCGCGAGCCGGTTCCGGCGGCCGCAGCCGCGCGGCGTCCCAACGCGCGCTCCGGGCCGCGCGGCTCGATCGCGGCGAGCATCCCCATGCCGAACCCGAATCGCGAGCCGCTCGCCAGTCGCGACGGCACGCCGAGCGCCCGCAGCCAGCGCGCGCCGCGGAAGATCGGCCGCCAGAGCCAGCGATGTCGGAAGACGCCGAGCACCGCGCGGGCCGCGGCCGGGAGTCCGCGCCGCTCCACCAGCAGCGCTCGCGCTGCCTCGAGCCCGCGCCCGTAGCCCACGCCCGACGGACACACCGGCTCGCACCCGCGACAGCCGAGACAGGCGTCGAGGTGCTGCAGCAGCGCCGGATCGTCGGCGCCGAGCTCGCGCCGCTCCAGCGCGCGCATCAGCACGATGCGGCCGCGCGGGCTGTCGGCCTCGTCGCCGGTGGCGAGATAGGTGGGACACGCCTGCAGACAGAAGCCGCAGTGGACGCAGGGATCGAGCGCTTCGAAGCCGGCGCGTGCCGTCACTCCATCGCCCCCTCGAGCGCGACGCTCAGACAGCCGCCCGGGTCGAAGCTCTCCCGCAGCCGGCCGACCAGCTGGCCGACGCCCTCACGGTACGCGCCGAAGTGTCCCAGCGCATGGCGGACGGCCCACGGCGCGCGCTCGATCGTCATGGGGATCTCGCGCGCGGCGGCCGTCCGCCGCACGGCGCGCAGTCGCTCGACGGCGGCGTCGCCGGTCCAGCGCAGCATGCCGTTCACCGCGCCGGCCGAGAGCAGTCCCTCCGTCAGCTCGCGTTCGATCAGATCGATCGTCTCGTCGAGGCCGTCGGCCAGCACGCCGAGGCGGAGTGTCACCGGTCCGCCCAGCGCCGCGCGCGCGGCGAGTCCCCAGAACGCCGCGGCGCGATCGGCCGGCACCTGCTGCCACTGCAACCCGCCACCGTGCACCAGCCGTTGCACTTCCGACTGCACACCCGCTTCGGTGCCGAGGAACCGGCCGGCGAGCACCCAATCGGGCTCGGCGGCCAGCGCGGGCGACAGGAGCTCTAGCGCGGCGGGGTTCACGGTGCCGCTCAGATCGCGCGCCGCGCCGGTGAGCGCGTCGCGACTTCCATGCGCCACGAGCGTGACATCGGCCCGCGGCAGCGCGCGGAGCCGCAGGTGCAGCTCGGCGATGATGCCGAAGCCGCCGAAGCCGCCGACGTGCAGCTTGGTGAGGTCATAACCCGCCACGTTCTTCACCACCCGTCCGCCGGCGTGAACCAGCCGCCCGTCGCCGGTGACGATGGTGGCGCCGAGCACGTGGTCGCGCACCGGGCCGAAGCCGAGTCGCAGCGGGCCGGCCGTGGCGGTCGCCGCGATCGAGCCGAGACTCCGCTCGGGCCGGCCCGGCGGATCCAGCGCCAGCCACATCCCCTGCTCGGCGAGCCGGCGCCTGACGAGATCCAGCGAGGCGCCGGCCTGCGCCGAAGCGACGAGGTCGGCGGGACTCACGCTGGTCACCGCCTCGAGACCGCGGGTGCTGAGCGCGAGATCGGCGGGCGCGTCGGCCGGGAGCCACGTGGTGCGGCCTTCGACGCGGATTTTCCAGCCCTCGGCGTGGGCCGCACCGCAGATCGCCGCCATGGCGTCGGGCGAGTCCGGCACGGCGCGGGGCAGGCCGTCGGGGTCGCGCTCCACCGCATGCGGTCCGAGCAGCGCGCGCAGGCGCATCGCGATCGCGTCGTTCATCCGACCGCCATTCGGGGCCGGGCCGCGGGCGGGCGCGGGCGTGCCGCCGGCGCCGCGTGCCACTCGCGGCAGGCGTGCACCGGCACCACCTTGCCCGGGTTCGCGCGTTCCTCCGGATCGAACGCGCGCCGCACCGCCTGCATGGCGCCTAACGTCTCGGCGTCGAAGATGAGCGGCATGTAGCCGATCTTGTCGTTGCCGACGCCGTGCTCGCCGGTGATGCTGCCGCCGGCGGCGACGCAGGCTTCCATGATCTCGCGGCTCGCCTGGCGCACCCGCTCGGCGAGGGCGACGTCGCGCCGGTCGAAGCTGATGTTCGGGTGCAGGTTGCCGTCGCCGGCGTGGAAGACGTTGCTGATGGTGAGCCGGTGCGCGTCGCGGATCTCGCCGATGCGGTCGAGGATGTCGGGCAGCGCGGAGCGGGGGACGACGGCATCCTGCACCGCGAGATCGGGTGCGATGCGGCCCATCGCGCCGAACGCCTTCTTCCGTCCCTGCCACAGGCGGGCCCGGTCGGCCGGCGCGACCGCCGTCTGCACCGAGCGCGCGCCGTGCGAGCGGAGGATGCCGTCCACCAGCTCGAACTCCGCCGCGACTGCGTCCGCCGCGCCGTCCACCTCCACCAGCAGCACCGCCGCGGCGTCGGTGGGGTAGCCGGCGGCGTAGATCGAGCGTTCCACGGCCGCGACGCACGCCTGGTCCATCATCTCCAGCGCCGCCGGGACGATGCCGGCGCCGATGATCGCCGAGACGGCTTCGCTCGCGGCCCGCACGGTGGTGAAGTCGGCCAGGAGCGTCCGGACCGCCTGGGGCAGCGGCTCGAGTCGCACCGTGATCTCGGTGGCGACGCCGAACATTCCCTCACTGCCCACGAAGAGACCGACCAGATCCGGACCCCACGGCTCGCCGTGGGGGGAGCCGAGCCGCACCACCTGGCCGTCGGCGAGCACGACCTCGAGCTCGGCGACGTGATTGGTGGTGACGCCATACTTGAGGCAGTGCGGGCCGCCCGCGTTCTCGGCGACGTTGCCGCCGATGGTGCAGGCGCTCTGGCTCGATGGATCGGGAACGTAGTGCAGGCCGAAGGGTACCGTCGCCTCGGAGAGGCGGGTGTTGACCACGCCGGGTTCCACCACCGCGCGCCGGCGTGCGGCATCGATGCGGAGGATGTGCTTCATGCGGGTGAGCGCGATCAGCACCGCATTCGGGGCGGCGAGCGCGCCGCCGGAGAGGCCGGTGCCGGCGCCGCGGGCGACGAACGGCAGACTCTCGCGATGCAGCAGCCGCACGACGGCGATCAGCTCGTCCCGGCTGGCCGGCAGCACCACGACGGCCGGAGCCGACTCGTGCGTCGGCAGGCCATCCATAGCGTAGGTCGCGAGCTCCGCCGCGCGATGTCGCACCCAGCGCGGGCCCACGATGCCGCTGAGCGCCTCCCGGAGCGCGGCGTTCATCCGCTCGCGGCGACGTCGGGCCGGTGGAGGCCGGTGCCGTTCCCGCGTGCGCGGCGGCGCACCCGCAGGGCGCGTCCGGCCGCTTCCGCCGCGGCCGGCAGCAGCTCGAGCAGGAGCGAGATGCGCGCGGGCGTCGAGCGCAGCTCCAGGAGACGCTGCCGCTCCGCGCGCTCGACCTCGAGCGCGGCGGCTACGTGGAACGAGAGTGTCGTCGCGTCGAGCGGCAGTTCCTCTTCGTCCACCGCGTCGGTGAGCGCGTGCCGCAGCTCGGCGTAGCCGAGGTACGCGGTGCGGAGCCGGGCGACGGCATCGGGGTCGACGGTCTCTGCCGTGTCGTCGAATTCGGTGACGGCGCCGAGATAGTAGGGAGTGTCCTCGTCGAGGTAGCGGGTGAGGAGAAAGCGCCGCGCGCCGCCTACGACGATGTTGGCCCGCCCATCGGAGAGCGGTTGCACGCCGCGCAGCTCCGCCACGCAGCCGACGGCACCGGCCGGCGGCGCATCGTGCAGCGGGTCCGCGGGAAGCACGCCGAAGCGCTCGTCACCTGCCTGGCAGTCCGCGAGCATCCGCCGGTAACGCGGCTCGAAGATGTGCAGCGGGAGGAGCGCACCGGGAAACAGCACCACGGTGAGAGGAAACAGCGGCAGCCGGAGAGGCATGGCCGAAACATAATGCTCGGAAAACGAGCGCGGGGACGTCGCTCGCGACGCCCCCGCACTTCCCGCAAGGCCGCATGCCTCAGGCCGCGACCCAACTCCCCTTCAAGCCCTTCACGTCGGGCGACTCACGCAGCTTCTCGAAGGCGCGCTCACGAATCTGGCGGATCCGCTCGCGGGTGACGCCGAGCAGCTCGCCGATCTTTTCCAGCGTCAGCGCCTCGCTTCCTTCCTCCAGCCCGTAGTAGAGCGAGAGGATCTTGCGCTCGCGGGCGGTCAGGTGCCGCGCGAAGAGCCGGCTGATGAACTCGCGGCGGAGCCGTGCGTCCGTCTGCTCTTCGATGTCGCCGGCGTGCACGCCCGGCACCCGCTCGCCGAAGGTGCTCGCCGACCGCTCCTGCCGCTCCACCGGCGCGTCGAGCGACATCTCGACGCCGGCCATGCGGCGCGCGGCGCGCACGTTCTCCGCGGTGTCGCCCATCGCCACCGCCAGCTCGGCGTCAGTCGCTTCACGCCCCAGCTCCTGCGCGAGGAAGGTGGCGCAACGGCCGAGACGGATGAGGGCGGAGTTCTGGTTGAGCGGGATGCGGACGCTGCGGGTCTGCTCGGCGAGGGCCTTCAGCACGGCCTGGCGCACCCACCACACGGCGTACGAGATGAACTTCACGCCGTGATCGGGATCGAACTTGTGCACGGCTTTGAGCAGTCCCTCGTTGCCGATCGCGACCAGCTCGCTCAGCTCCAGTCCGTGCCCCTGGTACTTCTTCACGTAGGAGATCACGAACCGGAGGTTGGCGGTGACCAGGCGCTCGGCAGCGGCCTCGTCGCCGGCCTGCACCCGGCGGGCGAGCCGCCGCTCCTCTTCGGGGTCGCTGATCAGCGGCAGCTTCTGAATGTCGTGGAGGTACTGATCGAATGACCCGGTCGGGTGAGAGCGGAAGAACGGGCGCGGGCGCCCGGGGTGCAGCTGAGCCATGGCGACTCCAGCTAGAACAGAGAACCGTAGCCTGCGGGATTTGGTGGACGGTCCAGCGGAAAGGCGAGCCCAATATAGGAATCGCCCCATGAGAGGTCAAGCAAAAGTCGTTTTCCACATCACAAATTGTGCAGGAGAATACGCTTGCTTCGGCCCTCCACTTTCCACATCCGCGTGGACAAGCCGGTCCCCGGCTCAACCGATCGCGTCGAGCCCCGCCAGGAGGGTCTGCAGATCGGCCGGGTGGGTCCACTCCGATCCGCCGCCGGCCATGGTGCCGAGTCGCGCGGGGAAGGCGCAGCGGATCTGCGAGCCGCGGTTCTTCTTGTCTGCCGCCATCGCGTCCACCAACCGCTCGGCGGGGAGGGGGAGCGGCAGCCGGATCGGCAGGCCGAGGCGGCCGAGCAGCGCACGGACCCGGCTGTGGAGTCCCGCGTCGGCGATGCCGAGTCGCTCCGCCATCGCGGTCTCCGCGAGGAGCCCCAGGCCGACGGCCTCGCCGTGGATGACGCGGAACTCCGACACCAGCTCGATCGCATGCGCGACCGTATGGCCGGCGTTCAGCACCGCGCGTCGCCCGCCCTCGCGCTCATCGGCGCTCACCACCTCGGCCTTGATCGCGACGCTCCGGCGGACCAGCTCCTCCAGTGCGGCGGGCGTCCGCGCGAGGAGTCCGGTCGAGTCGCGCTCCATCGTCTCGAAGTACGCGGCGTCGGCGATGAGGCCGTGCTTGACCGCTTCGGCGAGGCCCGCGCGATATTCGCGATCGGGGAGGGTGCGCAGCACCAGCGGGTCGGCGACTACCACGGCGGGCGGGTGAAAGGCCCCGACGAGATTCTTGCCGTGCGGCGTGTCCACGCCGGTCTTGCCGCCCACCGAGCTGTCGAGCATGGCGAGCAGTGTCGTGGGCACCTGGATGTAGGGCACGCCGCGCGCAAACGTCGCTGCGACGAAACCGGCCAGATCGCCGACGACACCGCCGCCGAGCGCCACGATCCCGCTGTCCCGGCCGAGGTGCCGGTCGAACAGCGCATCGGTGAGCTCGATCCAGCGGTCGCGGGTCTTCGACTGCTCGCCGGGCTCGACGCTCAGCCGGGTGACCCAGTCGTACGCGTGCGCCTCGACGGCGGCGCGCCCGGTCGGGCGCCAGCTGCCGCTCGCGCCGCTCTCCCACTCCTCGTACAGGCGGCCGACCGTGCTGTCGGTAATCAGCGAGACGCGCCTGCCGGGCAGGTGCAGCCGCACCAGCTCGGCGAGGGCCGCCAGCGCACCGGCGGTGACGTACACCGGATAGCGTCCGAGTCGGTGGCCAACGACGATCGGCGGGGCGAGCGGCGGCGCTACCACGTGACGTCGCCGGCGCCCGCGCGGTGGTTGGCCAGCCGTGCGGCGGTGAAGAGCAGATCGGACAGCCGGTTCAGGTAGACGACGAAGAGTCCGTGGACCTCCTCCTGCGCCGCGAGGTGCACGACGCTGCGCTCGGCGCGGCGACAGATGGTGCGCGCGAGGTGCAGCGCCGCGGCCTTGGGCGTGCCGCCGGGGAGGACGAAGGCGCGGAGCGGCGGTAGCTCGGCGTCAGCCTCGTCGATGGTGCGCTCCATCTCGCCGACGCGCTCGGGCGAGAGCGCGGCCTTTTCGATCGCCGCGCGCACCCGCGCCGGATCGGGCGTGGCGAGTTGACCGCCGATCGAGAAGAGGTCGCGCTGGATTCGCTCCAGCAGATCGTCCAGCAGCGGGGGCGCGGCTGCGCGCGCCACGCCGATCGCGGAGTTGAGCTCGTCCACGTCGCCGTACGCCGCAACGCGCGCGTGATCCTTGGCGACCCGGCCGCCGCCGAAGAGCCCGGTCTCGCCCTCATCACCGGTACGGGTGTAGATCCTCAGGGGCATGGTCGTCCTCCGCGGCCGTTCTTGAGCGCGCCGAGCATCTCCGGCACCCGGGTGAACTTGAGCCGCGGCCGGCCGACTGCCTTGCCCGCCGCCACCTCGAGCGCATCGAGCGTCTGCCATTCGCCGAAGCTCACCACCCGCACGCCGCGCGACGCGAGCAGCGCATCGATTCCGGCACGTCCCGGCTCCGCGGGCTCGGGCAGCGCGCCAGCGCGCAGATCGTCCAGCAGTTGATCCACCGTCTCCTGCGCGTCCGGCTTGTTGGTGCCGATGACGCCGCTCGGCCCCCGCTTGATCCAGCCGACCACGTAGGTGCCGGGTACCACGTCGCCGTCGGCGGCGGTCAACACCCGGCCCTCGCGGTGCGGAATCGTCCCGGCGCGCTCGTCGAACGGAAGCCCCGGGATCGCGATGCCGCGGTAGCCGACCGAGCGGAACACCAGCCCGACCGGGAGGACCTCGGTCTCCTCTGTCGCCTCGGCCCTGGTGCCGCCGCGGCCGTCGGCGACGAGGCGATTGCGCACGATGCGGAGACCCTCGACGCGATCGCCTCCCACCAGCTCGACCGGGGACGCCAGAAAGCGGAACACGATGCGACGGGGCCGGCCTTGGAGCGGGCGCGCGGCGAACTCCCGCAGCGTGTCCATGTTCCGGGCCAGCGTCGGATCCTCCGACTGCTCCAGCTCTGCCGTGCTCAGCGGGTCCAGCTCGAGGTCGCGCGGGTCCACCACCACCTCGGCGTCAGGGAGATGGCCCAGCTCCTTGAGCTCGGGATTGGTGAACGCCGCCTGCACCGGACCGCGCCGGCCGAGGACGTAAATGGTCCGCACCCGGCTCGCGCGCAGCGCGTCGAGTGCGTGCCCCGCGAGGTCGGTCCTCGCGAGCTCGTCCGGCGTGCTGGCGAGGATGCGGGTGACGTCCATCGCCACGTTGCCGACGCCGATCACCGCCGCGGCTTCCACCGAGAGGTCGAAGCGGCAATCGCAGTAGTCGGGATGGCCATTGTACCAGCCGACGAACTCGGTCGCGGCGTGGCTTCCCGGAAGCTTCTCGCCGGGAACACCGAGTGCGCGGTCGGTCTGCGCGCCCACGGCGTAGATCACCGCGTCGTAGTAGCGCAGGAGCTCCTCATGCCGCAGGTCGGAGCCGATAGTGACGTTGCCGAGAAAGCGGAACGAGGCGTGGGACGCGAGCTTGTCGTAGACGCGCGTCACCGACTTGATCTTCGGATGATCCGGCGCGACACCGCCGCGCACCAGTCCGTAGGGCGTCGGCAGCCGGTCGAAGAGGTCGAGCTCCAGCGGAGGCCCGTCCTTCTGCAGCCGCTCCACGGCGTAGAAGCCGGATGGTCCCGAGCCGATCACCGCCACGCGCAGCGGTCGCTCCGGTATACCACGAGTCACCACGTCGAAGCCCTCAGCTCTAGTACGCGCCGCGCGGCCGGAGGAGGAACCGCAGCACCGCGCTGTCCGGCGTCACCCCCGGCAGCTCGAGGCCGAGCACGCCGCTCTTGGGGAAGTCGATCTCGACCCCGTCGGCGTATCCGGTGAGCAGCAGCGATGCCAGCTCGCCGAGCCACGGCTCGTGGCCCACGAGCGCGACCAGCCGGTCCTCGTCGCCCACCGCCTCCGCGATGCGCTCGATGTCGGGGGACTCGGCGAGCGCGGGGCACGACGTCGGCGTGAGATCGCCACGGCAGGTGACGTCCGCGGTAATCTCCGCGGTCTCGAGCGCACGGGTCCACGGGCTGGTGAGCAGCAGGTCGGGCACCAGATCGCGGCGGCGGAGCCGGCGACTCACCTTGCGGTGCACCCGCCGGCCGGCGTCGGTGATCGGCCGGCGAGTATCGTCCGGCCAATGGTTCGGGTCGCGCTGGCCGGCGGGTGCGTGGCGGATCAGAAGCAGGCGCATCGGTGGATCCTCCTTGTCGTCCTCGGCGCGGCGCAGGTCAGCGCGTCTGCGTCAGCGCCTTGCCCGCAACCGCCTTCGCCATGTCCACTACCACGCTGTCGATCTGCGCGATCTCGGCGCTGCCGCGCTGCGCGTGGTGGTTGGCCTCGATCGAGACGGTCAGCGTGCGGCCGTTCGGCAGCTCGACGTAGCCCGAGAGCGTGTTCACCCGCTCGATCGATCCGGTCTTGGCCTGCACGCGGCCTTCGATCGGCGTGTCGCGGAAGCGATTCTTCAGCGACCCGGTGTTGCCGCTCCGCGGGAGCCCGGCGGCGAAGGTCTGCCAGTGCGGGTGCCGGCGGATGAACCGCAGGAGCTGAGTGAACGTCAGCGGGCTGATGAGGTTGCTGCTGGAGAGCCCGGAGCCGTCGCTCAGCGCGAACTGGGTCGAGTCGGCCTTGACCGAATCAATCAGGAAGCGCCGCTCCACCGCCAGTCCCTGCTCCCACGACCCGGCGCGGCCGAACTGGCGCCCCAGCTGTTTGATCAGCATCTCGGCGAACCAGTTCTGACTGGTGTTGAGGATCGGAAAGATCCAGTCGCTGAGCGGCCGACTGGTCCGCTCGGCGAGTGGGCCGGTGAGCCGCGCCGCGGCATAGCGGGTCGAATCCGTGGTCGAGCGCGCCGTGCCGGTGACGCCGATGCCGGCCTCGGCGAGGGCCGCGCGCAGTGCCTGGGCCGCGAAGAGATTCGGGTCGGGGAGGGCGAAGTACTCGGTCCCGCCGCGGGAGCCCTGCGCGACGTTGCCTTCGGCCCAGAGGTGCAGCGTCCCGGGCTCGCGGAAGAAGTCGATGGTGTCCTGGTGGCCGGGCGGCGCGGTGCGGGTGCGATTCTCCAGCCAGACGTTGCCGAAGTCCGGCAGAAACGACACCGCGGCCGGCGCGCCCGGCGTGGGGCCGGCGGCGTAATGGATGTCGATGCTGTTGTCGTTGAAGCCAAGCCCGGACACCGGCGCCGCGTACCACCAGTTGAGGTCGTAACCCTCCCAGCCCGGATGCACCAGCGTCGGCTCGAAGTAGCTGCCGTCGCCCACGACGTCGCCCGCGACGTCCTTCACGCCGCGCGCCTTGAGCGCCGAAACCAGCTCGCGCATCGGCGCCAGCGGATCCGCGATGCAGACGCCGGCGAGCGTCGTGTCGGTGGCGAAGCAGCGGCGGCTGAAGGTCGGGTCGCCGCGGCCGTAGAGCACGAGGTCACCCTGGAGCACGCTGTCCACGATGGGCCCGCTGCCGTACACGCTGGTCCGCACGGTGAAGTCGGGCGGGAGCAGGGCGGCCGCGGTGACGGCGACGACGAGCTTGGTGTTGCTCGCCGGGATGAACAGCCGGTCGGCGTTCCGTCCGTAGAGCAGCTTGCCGTTGTCGTCCACCAGCGCCACGCCCCAGAGCTGGCGGTTGAACGGCGCGGCATCGAGCCGCGCGTCCACCCGCCTGGCGAGATCCTTCAGGTTCTGCGCGGCCGCCGGCGCGGCGAGCAGCAGGGCCGCGAGGCCGAGTCGCATGGCGCGGTCAGTCATACGCCACCCGCGGGTCCACCTTGGCATAGGCGAGGTCGGTGAGAAGGTTGACCAGCACGAAGACGACGCTGAGGAAGAGGATGCTGCCCTGGATGGCGGGGAGATCCCGCTTCTCGATCGCGTTCAGCACGTAGCGGCCGACGCCGGGCCAGGAGAAGATCGTCTCGGTGAGGATCGAGCCGGTGAGGTAGGAGCCGAAGTCGAGACCGAGCACGGTGACGACGGGCAGCAGCGCGTTGCGGAGCGCATGCCGCAGCACCACGCGCAGCTCGCCCAGTCCCTTGGCGCGCGCGGTCCGCACGAAATCGCTGCGCAGCGCCTCCATGGTGGCGGCGCGTGCCATCCGCGAGATGATGGCGACCGAGCGCATGCCGAGCGTGAGCGCGGGGAGGATGAGGTACTTGAATCCGGACGAGCCCGACGGCGGCAGCCAGTGCAGCGCCACCGCGAAGACCAGAATGAGCAGCAGCCCCACCCAGTACACCGGGAACGACACGCCGAGATACGCCAGCAGGGCCGCGAGGCGATCGGGCCAGCTGCCGGGCCGCCAGGCGCCGTACACGCCGAGCGCGATGCCGGTGAGCGTGGCGAACAGCATCGCGGCGCCGGCGAGACGGAGCGTCGCGGGGAAGCGCTTGAGCAGGTCGCGCATGATCGGCCGGCGGGTGATGTAGCTCCGGCCCAGGTCGCCCTTCGCGATTCCGCCGACGTACTTGCCGAACTGCACGTAGAGCGGATCGTCGAGGTGCAGGTCGCGGCGGAGCCGCGCAATGGTGGCGGAGTCGGAGCGCTCGCCCACCATCGCCTGTACCGGATCGCCGGGGGCAACGTAGAGCAGCAGAAAGGTGACGACCAGCACGCCGAGCAGCGTCGGGAGCACCAGCGCGAGGCGCCAGGCGAGGAAGCGCATCACTTCGTGACCGCCACATCGGTCCGGCGGGTGTCCATCCAGCGCTGGCCGAAGAAGATCGCGGGGATGCGCCAGCCGGTGACGTCAGGCTGCAGCGCCCAGAGGTCCACCGGGAACCAGAGGAATATCCACGGCGCCAGATCGAAGATGCGGCCGTCCACGTCGCGGGCGAGCGCCGCCTGCTGGGCCGAGTCGGGCGTGCTGCGCATCCGCTCGATCATGGCGTCGAGTGCGGTGTCGGCGAGAAAGGCGTAGTTGCCGCCGGGGCCGCGGTTCTTCGAGTCGAAGAGCGGGTAGGTGAAGTTTTCCGCATCCGGATAGTCGGCGTACCAGTCGCTGAGGAAGAGATCGGCCTGACCCTTCCGCACGGCGGCGCGGGCGCTCGACGCGTCGCGCTCGACGATCTCCACTCGAATGCCGACGGCGCCGAGATACTGCTGCACCGACTGGGCGATGCGGGCGTACTCCGGCCGCTGTGAGCGCCAGAGTTGCAGCGGAAATCCGCCGGCGTAGCCCGCCTCGGCGAGCAGACGGCGGGCGGCCGCGGGATCGTAATGGTACGGCGCGCGGGTCGAGTCGTACCCGACGATGCCCGGCGGGATCACCCCGGCGGCGCGCACGCCGCGGTCGGCCATGACGGTGTGGAGCAACGTCGGCACGTCCACCGCGAGGTTGATGGCGCGGCGGACCCGCACATCCCGGAGCGGTCCGCGGGTCGTGTTCATCGCGATGTAGAGATCGCGGATGGCGGGACGACGCTGGAGCTCGTCGGGATGGGCCAGCTCCCAGCGGCGGGTCTCGCCGAAGGGGATCTCGACTACGGTGAGCTGCTGCGCCTCGTACTCGGCCGCCTGCGTCAGCGGCTCCGGGATGATGCGGATGCGGAGCGAGTCGGACCTGGGTGCGCCGCCCCAGTAGTCGGGGTTCTTCGCCAGCATGATCTCATCGTCGTGCGACCACGACACGAAGCGCCACGGCCCGCTACCGACCGGATGCTGGTCGAAGTCGGCCGGCGGATCGGGCGGAACGATGGCCGTGGCCGGCATGGCGAGGAACTTGGGGAAGATGTTGAGCGGCTGGTCCAGCGTAATGACGAGCGTCGTATCGTCCGGCGCCGCGAGCCCGTCGACCTCGGACGAGGTGCCGGCGGTGAATGCCGCGGCGCCACGGATCGGGGTGAGCGGCCAGGCGCGGGCGCCGGTGTTCTTCGGATCGAGCGCGCGGAGGAACGAGGTGCGCACCTCGTGCGCGGTGAGGGGGCGCCCGTCGTGGAAGCGGGCGCCGGTCCGGATGTGAAAGGTGTAGACCCGGCCGGTCGAGTCGGTTTCCCAGCGGGTTGCGAGACCCGGCACCAGCCGGCCGTCCACGTCGAACCGCGTCACCGTGTCGAACAGCAGTGCTACGACCTCGCCGGTCGGGACGTCGGTCGAGAGCGCCGGATCGAGTGAGCGCGGGTCGTAGGTGAAGTAGTACTGGAGCGCACGGCTCTCATCATCGCCGCCGCAGGCGGAGAGCAGGATCAGGAGGGCGGCGGTGAGGAGGTTGCGCATCGGGGATAAGGCGGTCAAACTACACAGCTTAGATCGCACCGTCAATCGCTCGGGCCGCAGTGTCGCGGCGCGCCTCCAACGTCGTGGAGTGTTTCGTTTCTTGCCACTTGCTCGCCTCGGTGACGGTGTGAAGGCGCGGCGTGCCGCGATCGGCATCGCCATCGGCACCGCGATCGGGGTGTCGGCTGTCGCATTGTCGACGCGGCGAGTGGCAGCGCAGACCCCCGCGCCGGCTCCGGCCGTGCGCAGCGACACGCCGGCGGCGCCCGCGGTCAACGGCGACCGTGTCGTGCGGCAGCTCAAGTTCGAGGGAAACCACGCGCTCGACGCGCAGACGCTCGCGGCATCCATCAGCACCACCAACTCCAGCTTCTTCGCGACGAACCCGGTGTTCAAATGGATCGGCCTGGGCGAGAAGCGTTACTTCGACGAGACCGATTTCCAGCGCGACGTGCTGCGGCTCGAGGTGCTGTACAAGCGGAGCGGCTTTCCCGATGTGCAGGTCGACACGACGGTGCGGCGCGATCCGGAGAACGTGTACGTCACCTTCCGCATTCGGGAGGGGAAGCCGATCCGGGTGCGATCGCTCACCTGGAGCGGGCTCGACTCGGTGCGAGCCGACGCGCGGACGAACCTGCTGGTCGATCTCCCGATCGCGGTGGGCGACCCGTTCAACCGCTTCGCGCTGCAGACCGCGATCGACACGGTCACCCAGCGGCTCCGCAATCGCGGGTATCCCGGCGCGGAGATCTTCCGGCAGTTCACGTCGAACGAACGGGAGCGCACCGCGACCATTGCGCTCGATGTGGTGCCGGGCCCGCGCGCCCACATCAGCACCATCCGGGTCGAGGGCTCGACCCGGGTGGATTCGTCGGTGGCGCGGAAGCTCCTGGTGACGCGGCCGCATCGGGCGTACCGCGAGGATGAGCTGCTGGAGAGCCAGCGCAATCTGTACGGATCGGACCTGTACGCGCTGGCATCGGTGAGTATCGACTCGGCGCACTACGCGCCCGGGTCCGACTCGGTGCCGCTGCTGGTGCGCGTGACCGACGCGCCGCCGTACCGCGCCCGGGCCGGCGTCGGCTACGGCACCAACGACTGTTTCCGCACTCAGGCCGGCCTCACCCAGCGCAACTTCCTCGGCGCGGGGCAGGTATTCGACCTGAACACCCGCGTGTCCAAGATCGGGGTGGGCACGCCGCTCGACGCCGGACTGGAGAACAGTCTCTGCCCGGTGCTCAACCAGGACACGGTCGGCTCCTTCCAGCTCAACTACAACGTGACCGCGTCGCTCCGGCGACCGGCGTTTCTCTCGTCGCGCAACACCCTGTCGGCGTCGGTGTACGCGGAGCGGCGCTCGGAGTTCAAGGTGTATCTCCGCAGCGAGCTGGGCGCGCAGCTCACCTTCACCCGGGAGACGCCGCGCCGCCGGCTCCCGATCAGCGTCACCTACACGCTTGCCTATGGTCGCACCACCGCGACGCCGGCGGTGTTCTGCGCCTTCTTCAGCAGCTGCGACCCGGCGGACATCGCCTTCCTCCAGGAGCGGCGGCGGCTGGCGACCCTCGGCTTCAACATCACGGCGCCTCGGGCCAACAGTCCGATCGATCCGACCCGCGGCTTCGTGACGTCGTTCGACGCGGTGACCAGCTCGCGCTACCTGCTGTCGTCGCCGCAGCAGGAATTCACCCGGCTCACCGCGGATGGTGCGTGGTACCGAACGCTGGCGCGCGACGTGGTGCTGAGCTGGCACCTGCGTGGCGGGGTGCTCTTTGCGCCGGCGATCCGGCCGGGACCGAGCGGCTCGTTCGTGCCGCTGGAGCAGCGCTACTACGCCGGTGGTCCCAACGACGTACGCGGCTACCAGCGCAATGAGCTGGGGCCGGTGGTGTACGTCGTGGCCGACACCGCGCTGTTCGATGCCGACGTGCATGGCGACCCGACGCTGCTCCAGTCGAAGCAGGTGCGCGTCGCCGCGACCGGCGGCAACACGCTGCTCATCGGGCAGGTGGAGCTGCGGATGCCGGCGCCGATCTTCAGCTCGCGGCTGCGGCTCGCGGCCTTTGCCGACGCCGGCTCGCTCTGGGAGCGCGGCGCCGCCGGATCGCGTGCGGCGATCCGGGTGACGCCGGGCATCGGCCTGCGGGTCGCGACGCCGCTGGGACCCGCGCGGCTCGACGTCGCCTACAATCCGTACAAGCTGCTCTCGGGGCCGCTGTTCGTGACCGACTCGACCGGCCAGCTCACGCCGGTGCCCGGCGCATCGAGCTTCGTGCTCGACCGCACCAGCAACTTCACCTTCCACTTCTCGGTGGGGCAGCCGTTCTGATGCGCCGGCGCGTCGCGCGGTTCTTCTTCGTGATCCTGTTCGGCGCCGTGGCCACGGTGCTGGGCACGATCACGGCGATGCTGCTGACGCCGCCCGGCCGTGACCTCCTCGCGCGGAACGTCTCCGCCCAGCTCGACCGCGCGGTGCTGGGCCGCGTGGACGTCGGCTACATCTCCGGCTCGTTCCTCTACGATCTCACGCTCAAGCGGCTGGTCGTGCGCGACACCGCCGGGATCGTGCTGGCCAACCTGCCGCTGGTCCGGGTGAGCTACCGGCTGCCCAGTCTCCTCGCGGGCAACATCGTGCTCACCGGCGTGACGCTCGACCGTCCGGTGATCCAGCTCATCAAGCACCGCAACGGCCGGATGAACTACGAGGAGATCCTCCGACTCGGCAAAGGCGCGCCCGGCGGGACGTCGCCGCTGGTGGAGCTTCGCAACGTGCGGATCACCGATGGCTCGCTCCGCATCCTGCTCCCGTGGAACCCGCCGCCTAACGCGCGCACCGCCGCCCAGCGCGACTCCGCGCTCGCGGCCGAGCGGGCCCGGCCGGGCCGGCGGATCGAGACCAGCGCGGAGGGTCTGCGCCGCGTGATCGCGCTCGACCCGCTCACCACGCGGCTCTCGCGGCTTCGCATCACCACGCCCGACCACCTGCCATTCACGGTGGACTTCGACTCGATCGCCACCCGGGTCAGCGACCCGCAGGTCACGCTGACCGACGCCGCGGGCCGGCTCCGGCTGCACTCGGACAGCGCCGTGTTCAGCCTCCAGCGTGTGTCGCTGCCCGGCACCGAGGCGCACGGCGGCGGCGCCATCACCTGGCCGCGCGACTCGATGATGTACGACTTCCAGCTCATCGCGCACCAAGTGGACCTCGCCGATCTGCGATGGGTGTCGCCCCAGTTTCCCGACATGACGGGCTACGGCACCATCACCGCACACTCGGTGAGCGGCGATCACGTCGAGTACACGCTCGAGGATCTCCACCTGCGCCACCTTGCGCAGCGGGTGGACGGCCGGCTGGTGGCGATCACCGACGCGCACCGCGGCCTCGGCGTGCGCGACCTGCGCCTCGGACTCAGCGCGCTCGACCTCGACGCGGTGCGGCCGTATCTCGACACGCTGCCGTTCCACGGCACGATCACCGGCACCGTGAAGGCGAACGGCTACCTGCACGCGATCACCACGTCGGTCGACTGGAACTTCGCCGACGCGCTGGTGCCGGGCCGACCGGTGAGCCACATCGTCGCCGACGGCGTGATCCGCACCGGCAAGGAAGGGCTGGTCTTCGACAGCGTCCAGGTCCGGAGCTCCGACATCGATCTCGGCACGGTGAAGCAGTTCGCGCCGGCGGTGGCGCTGGACGGGCGGCTCGCCGCGAGCGGGCTGCTCGACGGACCGCTCAAGGACGTGGACTTCACCGGCACCATCCGTCATCGGGACGACGATCGGCCCGAGAGCGTGGCCGACGGATACATCCACCTCGATACCCGGCGCGACACGCTCGCGCTCGCCACCGACGTGACGCTCGATCCGCTCTCGTTCGACGGGATCCGACGCGCCTTCCCATCGCTCAAGACCCGCGGCGACCTCCGCGGCACCTTCCGAAGCGAGGGCACCCTCTCGCATCTGACGGTGGCCGCCGACGTCACCGGCGCCATCGGCGCGATCGCGGCACAGGGCACGGTGACGCTGCTGCCGCCGCGCTTCGGCGCCGACTCGCTGGCGGTGCGGTTCAAGGGCGTGGATCTCGCCGCGGTGCGCGATACCGGGCCGGCGACGTCGCTCACCGGCACGCTGCTGGTGAGCGGCACCATGGACACGCTGCGCGCGCCGGAGGGCACCGTCCAGCTCAGCCTCGCGCCCAGTTCGGTACGCGACTTCGCGCTCGACACGCTCTACGCCCGCGCCGCAGTGCAGGACAGCGTCATTCACGTGGACTCGGCGTACGCCGGGTGGAAGGGCGCGCGCGCCGGCGGCTCGGGCACGCTCGGCTGGGCCCGGCCGCACGCCGGCGAGATGCACTTCCGCCTCGCCGCCGACAGCCTGCTGCCGTTCGACTCGCTCGCGCTCGCGCTGACCCACTCGACGCGCGACACCAGCACGGCGCTCCATCCGCTCAACGGCACCGTCGATGCCGCGGTCACGCTGAGCGGCAGTCTCGACACGCTCCAGGCCGCCGGCGCGTTCACGCTGCGGAACCTCGCCTTCCAGCGGCTCCGCGGCGACCTGGTCAGCGGCGGCGCGAGCTGGACCGGCGGCACCCGGCCCACGGTCGGGCTGCTGGTCCAAACCGATTCGGTGTTCGACGGGCCGACGGCGCTGCGGAACGTCCGCTTTCAGCTCGCGGGTCCGGCGGATTCGGTGGACTGGGTCGGCGGCGTCCTGGTCGGCGCGCTCGCGGACGTGAACGCGAGCGGGCGGTGGTGGCGGCGCGGTGCGGTGCAGACCGTTGCGATGGATACGCTGCGGGCCGCGCTGGCGACGCGGAGCTGGCGGCTGAGCCGGCCGGCGACGATCACGCTGAGCGACTCGGCGCCCTCGGTTTCGACGCTGGCACTCACCGCCACCGACGGCAGCGGCGCCATCCAGGCGACCGGCTCGATTCCGGGCGCGCAGCCGGGCGAGCTCACCCTCGAGGCGATTGACGTGAACGCGCAGGACCTCTACTCGCTGATGGGGAAGGACACCTCGGGCGTCGCGGGAAACATCGGCATCAATCTCCAGATCGGCGGGCGGGCGGCGGAGCCGACGCTGCGCGGCACGGTCTCGCTGGCCGACGCGCGCTTCAGCGACGCGCGGCTTCCGTACCTGCAGGGCGTGCTCGACTACGCCGCGCGCCGGCTCGACGCCAACCTCCTCCTCTGGCGCACCGGCGCGCCGGTGCTGTCCGTGGAGGCGCAGCTTCCCGTCGACCTGGCGTTCGAGAGCCGCACCGACCGGCAGCTCCCCGGCGACCTGCACGTCCGGCTCCGCGCCGACAGCGTGGATCTCGCCATCGTCGAGGCGGTGACCAGCGGACTGCGCGACGTGAGCGGTACGCTCGCCGCCGACGTGACGGTGGGCGGCGGCTGGGACCTGCCGGAGCTGACCGGCTACGCGGAGGTGCGGAACGGCGCGATGTCGCTGCCCGGGCTCGGCGTCCGCTACAGCCGGGTGGGCGGCCGCCTGGAGCTGGCGAGCGACACGCTGCACCTGAAGAACGTCGCGCTCGAGACCGGCAACGGGCGGGAGGCGGACGAGCGCGGCCGGCTCGACGTCACCGGCTTCGTGCACCTGCACAACCTGGCGCACCCCGAGCTCGGCCTGCACCTCGCGGCCAGCAACTTCCGCGCGATCGACGTGCGCAATTTCCTCTCGCTCACCGCCACCGGCGGCATCGACCTGAAGGGCCCGTTCTACGGCGCGACCGCGACCGGCAGCATCACCGCGGACAACGGCGTGCTCTACTTCGCCGACCTCGTCTCCAAGAAGATCATCGATCTGAGCGATCCGACGATCGCCGACCTGGTGGACACCACGCTGATCCGCCGGCGCGGGCTCGGCGCCGGGTTCTCCACCGCGTTCGTGGACCAGCTCAACGTCGCCGACATGAAGGTGGCGCTCGGCTCCGATTTCTGGCTCCGCTCGGGCGAGGCGAACATCAAGCTCGGCGGCGACGTCACCGCCAGCAAGGTGAAGAAGGAGTACCGCCTCGACGGCACGCTCGAGGCCGAGCGCGGCATCTACACGCTCAAGATCGGACCGGTGAGCCGCGACTTCACGGTGACGCGCGGCAGCGTCCGCTACCTCGGCACGCCGGACCTGAACGCCGAGCTCGACATCGCGGCCGAGTACGACGTGCACACGGTGACCAACCAGGAAGTGCCGGTCATCGCGCGCATCACCGGGACGATCCTGGCGCCGAAGCTGGCGCTGGAGAGCACCCAGCGACCGCCGATTCCCGAGGCCGACCTCGTCTCGTATCTGATCACCGGCGCGCCGGTGGCGGAGGCGAACGTGCTGGGGCAGGGGCGCGCCGTCGAGAGCGCGCTGGCCTATCTGTCGAGCGCGCTCTCCAGCGAGTTCGAGCGCGCGGTGGTGAGCGACCTCGGCCTGCCGATCGATCTGCTCGAGATCCGCCCCGGCGTGCTCCAGGGCCCGACCGGCTCCAGTCTGACGCAGGTGACCGCGGGCTGGCAGCTCGGCAACAAGACGTTCCTCACGCTGAACGCCGGCTTCTGCACCCAGCAGAATTTCGGTTATCAGAACGTCGGGGCCAGTCTCGAGCGGCGCTTCAGCCGTGCGTGGCGCGCCCAGATCAGCATCGAGCCGACCTATCAGTCGTGCCTCGCCACCAACATCATCACGTTCAACTCGACGAGCGCCTATCAGGTCGGCGCCGACGTCTTCTGGGAGCGGGAGTTCTAGCGTGGCGCGCGCGCTGCTGATCACCAACCCGGCGGCGGCGCGCACCGAGCCGCTCGCGGTCCGCGCCGTGACGACGACTCTGCAGGCGGCGGGCTGGGCGGTCGAGGTGCTCGCCACCGGCGGTCCCGGCGACGCGCGCCGGCTCGCCGAGTATGGCGTGGCGGAAGGCGTGGACATCGTCGCGGTGTTCGGCGGCGACGGCACCACGATGCAGGCCGCAGCCGCGCTGGTCGGCACCGACGTGTCGCTCGGCGTCATCCCGGGCGGCACCGGCAACCTGCTCGCCGGCAATCTGCGCATCCCCGCCGCGCCGGCGCGGGCGGCGCGGGCGCTGGCGCA
>JAICWE010000047.1 GCA_025934955.1 Gemmatimonadales bacterium
GATCAACTACGGACTCGCCACCCAGTGGATGTCCTCGGGCAATCAGGGCTTCCACCTGATGCTGTTCGCGATGATCGTCACCTTCTTCTTTGCGCGGGCCGGGCGCACATGGGGACTCGACGCGCTCATCGCGCGGAACCGACCCCGCTCCATCTGGGCGCGCCGGCCGCTGAGCTGACCGGCGGATGATCTGGTACGTCGCGCTCGGGGGCGCCGCCGGCAGCGTCTGCCGCTTCGTTCTCGGCCTCTTCGTGCAGCAGCGCTCGGGCATGGCATTCCCGGTCGGCACGCTGGTCGTCAATCTGACCGGCTCGTTCCTCCTCGGATTCCTGGTGCGCTACCTGCTCGACATCCCGGCGGTATCGCCCGAGGTGCGGGCGCTGCTCACCACCGGCTTCTGCGGCGGCTACACCACGTTCTCCACCTTCAGCTACGAATCGGCCGCGCTCATCGAGGACGGCGACTGGCGTCGCGCGGCGCTCTACATCGGGCTCAGCGTCGTGCTGGCGCTCGCCGGCACCTTCGCCGGCTTCGCGGCGGCCCGCGGAATCCTCGATCTGCGTCACGGCGGCTGAGGGAGGCGACATGCACGGCTTCAAGGGCGAGCGCACGCTGATGCGCATCCACATCGGCGAGCGCGACAAGCACCACGGCAAGCCGCTCTATCAGGCGATCGTCGAGCTGCTGCGCGAGCGGCACTATGCCGGATGCACCGTGCTGCGCGCCGTCGCCGGCTTCGGCGCCAGCGCCCGGCTCCGCACCGACCGGCTGGAGCTCTTCTCGCTCGACCTGCCCATCGTGATCGAGTGCGTGGACACCGAGGAGAAGATCGCGGCCATCCTCCCGGAGCTGGACGACATGATCGGCGGCGGGCTGATCACGCTCGAGCGCGCCCGGGTCATCATGTACCGCGCCGACCTGCCCCCGGAACAGCGCACCGAGAGCTGGCCGATCGAGCGGCGCGGCAGCTGGCGGGGTGAGCCGCCGGCCGGCGGCTGAGCCACGGCGCCTCGACCGGCGCCGCTTGACCGGACGGCTCGCGAACCGCACCGTTCGATCCGACGACGACGTCAATGGCGATGGAGTTCGCCCTGAACCACCGCTCGCGGTGAGCGGTTGATGACTCCTGCGTGGCCCCTGAGCCGGCAGGAGTTTTTGTAGGCATTTCCGTCGCGCTGGTCGAGATCCTCGTCGGCGTGCTCGCCGGCCGGCCGGCTCAGGCGGCGCCGGTCCCGGAGCTTCGGCGGCGGTTCGGTTGAGGGAGATCTTGACATGCGGCGGGGGGGGGGGAATATCTCCTACGGCATTGGCCGCCATCGGTGTGCTGCCGCTGCACGCACAACATGATTCCCATCCAGGCTCAGTCCCGCGGTGCGAGATTGACGTGATCCGGCTTCGGACCGACCCCATGCCTGATGCCTGACCATTCCGCCGCGGGATCCCGCGTGAGTTCCAGTTCGCCCATCACGACCACCGCCGGCCAGCTCTGGCTGGCCGAGGCGGCCGGTGCCGACACACCGGAGGCGCTCGCCGCGGCCTCCGACCGGCTTTGCGCCCAGCTCCGTGCGGGGCTGGGTAACTGGATCGGAGGCGACGGCCTCGCGACGCTGCTCCAGCGCGCGCTCGACCGCGCCGCTCCGGCTCACCCCGCCCTCGCGGCGCTCACGGCCCGGCGCGGCTTGATCGACGGCGTCGCCGCCGCCGCCCTGGCTCACGGCCCGGCGGCGGTTTCCGCCGGCATACTGGCGGTCGTGAATTCGCTCGTCGAGCTGCTGAGCCGTCTGATCGGCGAGGAGCTGGCGCTGCGACTGGTCGTCCAGCATCCACCCCGGCGTGATCGTGCAGACGCGAAAGGATCGAGCAATGGCTGAACGCCCGCGGGACCCGATCGAGCTGCTGGCCACCGGGGTGCCGGGCCTCGACGAGGTACTGGGTGGCGGCCTGCCGGAATACTCGTTCAACTTGATCGCCGGCGGTCCCGGCGCGGGAAAGACGACGCTCGCGCTCCAGACGATGTTCGCCATCGCGAGCGCCGAGCGTCCCGCGCTCTACTTCACGCTGCTCGGCGAGCCGACGCTCAAGCTGCTGCGCTACCAGCGGCAGTTTTCCTTCTTCGACGCCGCGCGCGTGGGCACCGAGATCCGGTTCATCAATCTCAGCGAGGAGGTGCTGCTCGACGACTTGGGTCAGGTGCTGGAGCGGATCGTGGCGGAGGTGGAGCGCACCACCCCGAGCATCGTGGTGATCGACTCGTTCCGCACCCTGGCCCGCAGCGGGCCGGCCGCGTCGGGACGGCAGTTCGAGCTCGAGCAATTCGTGCAGCGCCTGGCGCTGCACCTCACCACCTGGAGCGTCACGTCCTTCCTGGTCGGCGAGTACACCGACCAGGAGGTCCGCAATCCGATCTTCACCGTGGCCGACGGCATTCTCTGGCTCTTCCAGGCGGTGGACCGCAACTCCGTCGTGCGCAAGCTCCAGGTGATCAAGATGCGGGGGCTGGCGACCATGCCGGGCCTGCACACCATCCGGATGACGGACGACGGTCTCCAGGTGTTCCCCCGGATTCCCGAGCGGCCGAAGCATGGAGCCTCGCCCCAGGGCGAGCGGATGTCCACCGGCATCGCGGGTCTCGACGACATGATGGGCGGGGGCATCCCGGCCGGCGATTCCATCGTCATCGCGGGTCCCACCGGCTCGGGCAAGACCACCTTCGGCACCCAGTTCGTCGCCGAAGGGCTTCGGAGCGGCGAGTCGGCCGTGATCGCGGTGTTCGAGGAGCACCCCGACGAGTACCTGCGGCGGACCAAGAGCTACGGGGTGGACCTGGCGGAGGCGGTGCGGCGGGACAAGCTGAAGATCATCTACCTCCGCCCCCTGGACCTTTCGGTTGACGAGACGCTGGAGGAGATCCGCAGCTCGGTGCGGCGGCTGGGGGCGACGCGCGTCGTCATTGATTCGCTCTCCGGCTTCGAGATGGCGCTGGCCCCGACCTTCAGGGAGGATTTCCGGGAATCATTGTACCGGCTGGTGAGCGCGCTGACCGGCGTCGGCGTCACCGTGCTCATGACCGTCGAGACCGTGGGCGACCAGGGCGACATCCAGTTCAGCAACTACCAGGTCTCCTTCCTCACCGACGACATCATCATGCAGCGCTACGTCGAGATCGAGGGCCAGCTGCAGAAGGTGCTCGCGGTGGTGAAGATGCGCGGCAGCCGGCACAGTCGGGACTTCCGGGCCTACGAGATCACCGCGACCGGCATCCACCTTGGCGAGCTGCTCCGGGGCTACGACGCCATCAGCAGCGGAATCCCGAAGCTGGAAGTGCGCCTGCCCGAGGCGCGGTTCCCCGGGCTCACCCGAGGCGAGGTCCTGGTGCTCGAGATGCTCACGCTGGTGCCGGACGCCTCCACCGCCGAGCTGGCGCAGCGCATCGGCGCGCCGCTTGGGGAGCTCGAGGCGGCAGTCGGCCGTCTCCTCGAACTCGGCTATGTCTCCCGCGGCGCGGCGGACGATCGCTACCGCGCCATGGCGCGGCCCAATACCTCGTGACCATGCCCTCCGAGCACGACGGCCGCGACCATAACGCGGTCGAGCTGCAGGAGCTCTATCAGCGGCTGGTGGAGCTGGCGCCTGACGGGATGCTGATACATGTCGGCGGCACGATCGTCATGGCCAACTCGGCCGCCATCCGGCTCTTGGGCGCGGCGCGATCGGACCAGGTGCTCGGCCGGTCGATCACCGACTTTCTGGCCCCGCCGTACCTCAAGTCCCTGCACGATGTCATCGTCGGGGGCCAGCAGTCCGCCTCGGCGGCGTCGCCGGAGCCGCTGCCGCCGGCCCGGGATACCCTCCGCCGGCTCGACGGCACGGCCCTCGAGATCGAGCTCAGCGCGACCCCCTTCATGGACCACGGAGAGCCGGCCGCGCACCTCGTGTTCCGCGACATCTCGGAGCGCCTCCGCATTCAGGACCGGCTGAACCGGTCCCAGCAGATGGAGACCGTCGGGGCGCTGGCGGGAGGCGTCGCGCACGAGATCAACAACATGATGACGGTCGTCCTGGGATTCAGTGATTTTCTCATCCGGGACCTCCGCATGCCCCCGCCACTCATGGCGGATGCGCTGCAGATCCGGCAGGCCGCGAGCCATGCGGCCGCGGTGACGCGAGACCTGCTGGCATTCAGTCGCCGCGCGGCGCGGTCCCCGCGCGTGCTCGACCTCGATTCGCTCGTAGCCGACGCCGTGCCCATGCTCCGAACCGTGCTCGGCGACACCCGCCCGGTCGCCTTTGCGCCCGATTGCGGCTGTCGGGTCAACGTCGATTCCGCTCAGCTCCGGCAGGTGCTGGTGAATCTGGCGTTGAACGCCCGGGACGCGATGTCCGGCGGCGGCGCGCTGACGATCTCCACCGGCGTCCGGGTAGTCGGCGAGGGCGAAGCCCGGGGCGGCCCCGGTCTCGCGGTCGGCCGGTACGCGCGGATCATCGTGGGCGACACCGGTGTCGGCATGGACGCGGCGACGCAGGCGAGGATCTTCGAGCCGTTCTTCACCACCAAGGCGATCGGTGACGGCACCGGTCTCGGCCTGGCGGCGGTGGAGGGGATGATGGCGCAGAATGGGGGCGGCATCTCGGTCGAGAGCGAGCCCGGCCACGGCACCAGGTTCACGCTCCTTCTGCCGATCTCGTCCGGCGCCAACGCACCCCAGCCCGCGGCGACTGCGCCGGCGGACGGCATCGATATCAGCCTCGCGGCCGGCGTGACGGTGCTCGTCGTGGACGATCAGCCGAACGTTCGCGCCATCGCGGTCCGCAGCCTGGATGCCGAGGGTTTTCACGTGCTGGACGCGGGCGATGGGCGGGCGGCGCTGGCCCTGCTCGACCGGTACGGCGCGCCAGATCTCGTCGTCACCGACCTGGTCATGCCGGAGATGGGCGGCGAGCTGCTGGCCCGGGAGGTCGAGCGGCGCTGGCCCGGCGTGCCGGTGCTGTTCACGTCGGGCTACCCGCGGGAAGAGCTGGTGCGGAACCGGATGCTGCGGCCGGACGCGCACCTGCTGAACAAGCCGTTCAGCCCCGAGGTGCTGGTCCACGCGGTCCGGGAGCTGGTCGGCTCACGGAGGTGAGGCGAGCGCCGGATCAGCGGGAGCTCCGGCGCCGGTGACAAAGGTCACGCCGTGCTTGCGGGGCAGGTACGCGCATCACGGCGCCGCCGCGCCGGCGGCCGCACAGTGGACCGCAAGCGCGATTGCGTTGCGGCGACCGCACGGGGCGTCCGCCGGGGCTGGATGGGTGAGGGGACGATGTCTGGCACACAGGTACACGAGGATCATCGAGCGGAGCCGGCCTCGATCGCCGGCACGCTGAGCGTCTCACCGCCGGCGCGCGCGGTCCGGATCGCACGACGCGTCGCCGAGCACCTCTTCGGGCCGATCGCGGCGCGAGAGTTCGGGATACGCTACTGGGACAGCGGCATCTCCGAGTCGCCGCCGGGAATGCCGCCGTTCACCATCGTCCTCAATCATCCCGCCGCCTTCCGCCGGATGTTCCTCCCACCATCCCAGCTCCGCCTCGGCGAGGCCTACGTGCGCGGCGATTTCGACGTCGAGGGCGACCTCGAGTCCGCCCGCGGACTCGCGCGGGTGCTGCGAGACCGGCTGACCGAGCCCGGCACTCTGGCACGGGTGGCGGCGCTGCTGCTGCAGAGTCCGCGGGCCGATTCCCGATCCGGCGTCGCCGGCGGGCACGCCGTGCGGCACTTCGGCCGGGCGCACACGCGCCGCCGCGACGCCGCCGCCATCCGGGCGCACTACGACGTCGGCAACGATTTCTACTCGCTCTGGCTCGATCCGCGAATGGTGTACTCCTGCGGCTACTTCACCACCGCCGGCGCCGACATCGAAACGGCGCAGCGGGCCAAGCTCGATCACATCTGCCGGAAGCTCCGGCTTCGGCGGAACGACCGGTTGCTCGACATCGGCTGCGGCTGGGGCGGGCTCATCCTCCACGCCGCCGAGCACTACGGCGCGCGCACGGTCGGGATCACGCTGAGCGAGGCGCAGGCCGAGTGGGCCACCGCGCGCGCCGCCGCGCTGGGTCTCGCCGACCGCTGCCAGGTGGAAATCCGCGACTACCGCGAGGCGGAGCGGCTCGGCCCGTTCGACAAGGTGGCGAGCGTCGGCATGTGCGAGCACGTCGGCGCGCGGCAGCTCCCGACGTATTTCGAGCACGCCTTTGCCTGCCTCCGCGCGGGCGGACTCTTCCTCAACCACTGCATCATCCAGGGGCGGGAGCGCGCGGCGGGCCGACCGTCCGCGCGCTGGCGTTCGTGGGTCTGGCGCGAGGGCGCGTTCCTGCACCGCTACGTCTTTCCGGATGGGGAGCTGCCGCGGCTGGCCGCGTTGACGCGCTCGGCGATCGGCGCGGGCTTCGAGGTGCGGGACGTCGAGTCGCTGCGCGAGCACTACGTCCTGACGCTGCGGCAGTGGCTGGAGCGGCTGGAGCGCGCCGCGCCGGAGGCGGTGGCGTGCGTCGGGACCGGGATCTACCGGATCTGGCGGCTCTACATGGCGGGATCGGCCCACGGCTTCGCGACCGGCGCCATGGGCCTGGCGCAGATGCTCCTCGCCAAGCCCGACGAGCACGGCCACACACCGCTGCCGCTCACCCGGGCCGATCTCTACCCGAGCGGCGGCTGACCCGCGCCGCGCTCAGCGCGCGATCGCGACCCCCCACGGAAGCTGGCCCGCCGGTATGGTCTTGATGAGCTTCATGCCGTCGGTGGCGACGACGGCGACGTCGTTGGACGGGCCGTTGGCGCTGTAGAGCTTGCTGCCGTCGGCGCTCAGCGCAATGCCCCACGGTCGCTTGCCCACCGCGACACCGCCGATGATCCGGTTGGTGGCGACATCGGCCGCCATCACCTGTCCGCCCCGCCCGGTGGAGAAGTAGACTCGCTTCCCGTCCTGCGACACCACCACGCCCATCGGCAGCGAGCCCTGCGGCGGATGGATCGTGGCGATCACCTTCCGCTGGCGCACGTCCACCACCTGCACCACGCCGCCGACCTCGCAGGTGATGTAGGCCTTGAGCCCGTCCGGCGTGAACGCGATGCCCCGCGGCCGCCGGTCGGTGTGCACCTGGCCCAGGATCTTGCCGGAGTCGGTGGAGATGACGGTGACGTTCTGCGCCGTCTCGCCGGTGACCCAGACGGTTTTGCCGTCGGGATGCACCTGCACGCCCTCGGGCTCGGTGCCGACCTTCACGGTCTGGAGGATGCGCCCGCTGCCGGTGTCGAGGATGGTCGCGGTGCCGGCGTCCTCGTTGGAGATGAAGAGCCGGGTGCCGTCGCGGCTCAGGTCGAAGGTCTCGGGGTCGGAGCCGCCGGGGAAGATCCGCTTCACCTTCCGCGTGGTCGCGTCCACCTCGGCGATGCCGTCCTTCGACTTGTCGGCCACCATCTTCTCGCACTCGGCGTCGGGCATCTTGGGCGGGCAGCGGGGCGAGCCGCTGAGCGCGACGTACACCAGCTTGCCGTCGGGGCTCACCTTCACGCCGCGGGGCCGAGTGCCGACCGGAATCGTGGCGACGGCGCTGTCGCTGCGGGTGTCTATGACCGTGAGCTCCTGCGAGCCCTCGTTCGAGGCGTAGGCCAGCCCTTCGGTGCGGACCGTTGCGGCCGGCGCGCCGGTGCTGGCGCTGTCGCGGGCGAAGGTGGTGTCGCCCTTGGCGCCGGCGGCGGATTGCTCGCCCGAGCACGCGGCGAGCGCGAGGAGTGCGCCCAGCAGGAGACATCGTTCGACGGTCATCGTAGAATCGCCTTGTCGCGGTTGCGGGCGTCGTCGAGCCCTTGAAGGGTGGCGCGTCCGATGATGTTGACGAGAATGGCGCCGTCGAGATTGGCCTTGGAGAGCTTCGCTCCGGTGAGGTCGGCGCCGGTGAGATCGGTCTGGACCAGCTCGCTGTTGCTCAGGTCGGCGTGCACCAGCTTGGCATGGGTGAGGTCGGCGTGGGAGAAGTCGGCCTTGAAGAGGTTGGCGCCGGACAGATCGGCGCCGCTCAGGTCGGCGCCGACGAACGCCGCCCGCATGACACCCATGGACTGGTTACCCGGATCGGCGCCGATGTTCGCGTCGCGCAGCGTGGCGCCGGCGAGCTTGGCGCTCCGCAGGTATCCGATGATCCGGGTGTGGTCGAGGTCGGCGGCCGTGAGATCGGCGGCCTCCAGAATGGTGGCAAAGAGGCTCGCGCCGTCGAGGTTGGCGTGGTGGAAATTGGTGCGGCGGAGCGTGCTGCCGTCGAGGTCGGCCCCGCGGAGGTTGGCATCGGTGAGCGTGGCGTCGGTCAGGTCGGCGGAGAAGAAGTTGGTCTTGACCAGCGTCGCGCTGTCGAGCTTTGCCTTCACCAGGTTGGCGCGGGAGAGGTCGAGCCCGCTCAGGTCGAGCCGGCGGAGGTCGGCGCCGGCGAGGTCCGCGCTGCCGGAGGCGCCCGCCTTGGCGACGCGGGCGCGGACCTCGGCGACGGTCAGCCGCGGCGCCTGCGCCGCCGACGCAGCCGGCATCGCGGCGAGTGCCGCGACGAGCAGGAACGGCAGCGCGCGGCTCATCCCTCCGGCTTCGCCGCCGGGCGGCCCGCGTGGATCTTGCCGTCGGCGCGGCCTTTCACGTAGGCGTAGATGTTGTTGATCTTCTCCATCTCGAGACCCAGCGCGCACCACGACGGCATGCCCTTGGCCGGCCGCCCGGCGCAGACGGTGGCGATGAACGCCTCCTTCGTGGGGATGGTGCCGCCGTCGCGCAGCGACACGATCAGCGCCGGCGCGAACGAGCTGCCCACCGCGTACTCGCCGTGGCAGCGCGAGCAGTTGAGCTCGAACTGCTTCCAGCCCTGATACGCGTCTGCCGGCAGCGTGTCGAGCGGGGCGGAGTGGTACGCGTCGTGGAGCTCCTGGGCGGCGACAACCGATGGCACGGCTGCCGCCGCTCCGACCACGGCGGCGCAAACCGCCAGGCGGGCGAACACGCGAAGCAAGGTCGTGGGCATACCTCGAGGCGGTCCTTTCGTGGGCGAAGGAGAGGTCCGGGCTACTGCCCCGTGCGACTGCTGTCGGCGTGGAGCGGCAGCAGCGGGATGTCGTACTCCTTGAGGATCTGCTGGATCTCGGGACCGTGGGTGTTGATCAGCGTCTGCAGGCTGTCGCGCAGCGCCTTGTCCTGGTGCCGCGTCGCCATGCCCATGCTGTAGGAGAACGGGATCCCGCTGACGGAGTCGGCTTCGACGAGGTGCAGCTCGAGCGGCACCTTGGACCGGCTCACGAAATAGCCCGCGGTCGGGCCCCATACGATGGCGACGTCGATCTGCTTGTCCACCACCGCGTTGATGATGTCTTCCGGATGGTTCGTGGTCTCGCCGAAGAAGGCCTGGAATCCTTCGAGATTGCCGACCACCCCGTGGGAGCTGAGCGCCATGGCGGGCGGCGTGTTCTCCGCGTCGGAGTCGAGCAGATTGACGCCGATCTTCAGGTGCTTGAACGCCGTGTCGCTGAGCGTGGTGAGATGGAGGCCGCTGTCCTTGCGGTACACGATGGCGTAGGCGGAGCGGAAGTAGGGCTTGGTGGCGGCGGAGATGTCCATCTTGACCGGCTGGGTGATCGCGATGTCGCAGTAGCGGCCGTTCAGCGCGCGGGCGAAGTAGCCGCGGCGCACCGGCCACCAGGCGTACTCGATCTTGCTGTTCCACACCCGTCCGATCAGTTCGGCGATCTTGTTCTCATAGCCTTCTCCCTTCTCATCCGACGCCGGCATGTTGTACGGATCGGCACAGACCCGCAGCACGCCGGGCTTGAGGACGTCGGGGCGGAGTCCCTGGGCCGCGGCGGGCACGGCGAGGGCACCGAGGAGCATCGTGATTGCGGTAGAGCGAAGGGCCGAGCGCATGCCACCATCCCAGCAGGAGTAAAGAAGGGGCGCCGACACCCGTCCCGCACGGCTGTGCGGACCGCATGACGGCGCCCTCTGAATCTACACCGACCTGAAACAGCACGGTGGCCCGATGCTCCGGGCCACCGTGTTTGTACGGCAGGGTGCTACTTCATCGCCATGTTCTTGAGGCCGAACACGGTGAGCACGCCACCCTGGGTGGTGAACTGGCCAGCGTCACCGAAGGCGCCGAGCGCGCCCAGGCCGGCCGTCGGGTCTTCAGCGCCGATACCAGCGGCGACGCCGATGCCCGCCCAGCCGCCGATGCCCGAAAGCACCGCGACGTACTGCTGCCCATCCGGGCCCGTGTAGGTCATCGGGTTGCCGATGATGCCCGAGGGGGTCTTGAAGCGCCACAGCTCCTTGCCGGTCTTCTGGTCGAGAGCCTTGAGCCAGCCTTCCATCGTGCCGTAGAACACGATGCCGCCGGCCGTGGTCAGCGCGCCGCCGTAGGAAGCGAGGTTCTCCTTCTGCTCCCAGACGACCTTGCCCGCCATCGGATCCCAGGCGATGAAGCGGCCACGATTGCCGCCCGGGCCGGGGAACATCCGCACGATCGCGCCGACGTACGGCTGACCGGCGGTGTACTTCACCTCGACGCCTTCATAATCCATGCAGATGTTGTTCGTCGGCACGTAGAAGAGGCCGGTGAGCGGCGAGTACGACGAGGGCTGCTGATCCTTGAAGCCGATGGCGGCCGGGCAGATGCCCTCGCCGTTCTTCTTCGAGGAGGTGCCGTACTTCGGATCCTTGACCGGGACGCCGGTGGTGACGACGCCCTCGACCGGCGTGCTGGTGCCGCCGCTCTTGGCCCAGTTGATCGGGCCGAAGGCGTTGGCGACGAGGACCTTGCCGTTGGTGCGGTCGAGCGTGTAGCCGATGCCGTTACGGTCGAAGTGGGAGAGGAGCTTCTTGCCGTCCTTCTCGTACAGCACCATTTCGTTGATGCCGTCGTAGTCCCACTCGTCGTGCGGGGTCATCTGGTAGGCCCAGGCGACGGTGCCGTCGTCCGGGTGACGGGCCCAGATCGTCATGGACCACTTGTTGTCGCCCGGCCGCTGGTCGGGGTTCCAGGTGCCCGGGTTGCCCGAGCCATAATAGAAGAGATCGAGGTCGGGATCGTAGGAGTACCAGCCCCACGTGGTCCCGCCGCCGCGCTTCCATTCGTCGCCCTGCCAGGTGCTGACGCCGAGGTCCTTGCCCTTGTGCGACGCATAGTTGGAATTCGCATCGCCCTTGATGCCGACCTCGTTGTCCGGCCCGGTGCTGTACATCGTCCAGAGGTGGGCGCCGCTGTTGGCGTCGAAGGCCGAGACGCGGCCGCGAACGCCGAACTCACCGCCGGAAATGCCGGCGATCACGATTTCCTTGCCCGACTTGGTCTTGATGTAGATCGGGGCATTGGTCATCGTCGCGCCCTGCTTGTAGCCAGTCGCCTCGGGGCCCGCGTTCGAATGATCCGGGTGCTTCACCTTCCACAGCTCCTTGCCGGTCTTCGCGTCGAGCGCGAGCAGCTCACCCTCGAGCAGCTCGATGTAGAGCTTGCCGCTCGGGCTGTACGCCAGACCGCGGTTCACCAGGTCGCAGCACGCGATTGGAATCGCGTCGGGCGACTGGTTCGGCACGTACTTCCAGATCTGCGGCGCGCCCGCCTTGGAGAGATCCAGGGCGTACACGATGTTCGGGAAGCTCGTCTGCACGTACATCACGTTGCCGACCACGAGCGGGTTGCCCTCGTGTCCGCGCAGTGTGCCAGTGGAGAACGACCAGACCGGCCGCAGCTCCGCCACGTTGGCCGTGGTGATCTGCTTGAGCGGGCTGTAGCGCTGGAGGCTGTAGTCGCGCCCGGTCATGTACCAGTTGCCTTCCGGCGCGTTCAACGTCCATGCGCCGCTGCGCGCCGCCTGCGCACTGACGGAGGCAGCCGCGACGAGCGACAGGCTCGCCACGATGCCGCCCGACAGTACCCTCTGCGTCATACGGTTCATAACTGACCTCAGGTAAAGGGTGACTGCGACTACGACTGCCAAGTGGTGGTGCGGGTGGTCCTGCGGTGCCGGTGCCATGGCGTCGCTCCGGGCGATGGGCCACGGGCCGCCGGCGGTATCGGGGGCGCCACTACCCCGGTGGAGCACGCTCGGCCATCGAGCGACGAACGATGCCGCGATGCGCCGGCATCCACCGAGGAGTACGTGAGAGGGATTGCGAACGGATGTTACCGGGAACCCGAGGCAGGCCCGGCCGGGGGGAGTGATCGGAAACGCCCGACCAAGCCCAGACGGGGAACCAAGGGACCCAGAGGGTGACAGCCGACGGGAGAATCCCCATCTCGTGCCTCTGCTGACTGCCTGACTACGCGATTAGGACGGTGATGAAATACCGGGGTGCGGCCGGCACCTGCGCCGTGGCGACGCCATGTGCGCTGCCGCACGTACAATCTCCAGGTTCCCGGAGACCATTACTGTGATCTGGCTCACCGGGATCGCATTCGAGGGTAGCGCCGCGGCTCCGACGCGGGGTAGGGCACCCAGTCCCAAGCGAATGCTGACGGAATGCCGCTCACTATACCGCCCAACCCGTAGACTGTCAATAAACTTGGACCGCCTGCTTCCCTCGGGAGAGCCGGGCGCCGGTGGAGGCGAACGGGCCGGTAAACACCACACCTTCACCGCCGAGCGCCGCCTCCGCCGCCGCCGTGACGCGTCGAGCCGCCCCGTCGCCGTCCACGATGGCGTACGCCGTCGGTCCCCACGAGCTCTGGCCCACGCCGGCCGCGCCCGCCGCCGCCATCGCCGCCACCAGCGCACCGGTCGGTCCCGGCGCGAACACGCCGCCCTGGCTCGCCGCGAACCAGCCACCGGTGATGCGCTGCACTTCGGTGAGCGCCGCGCCGAACGCCGGCAGGTCGGCTTCGATCAGCGCCGGCAACAGCTGCATCAGCACCAGGTGCGCGACCCGCTCCACCTCGCTCGCGGCCGGCGGCGGGAGCGTCCGGAACGCCGTCGCCTCCGCGTCGCCGCTCAGTCCCGGCACGCCGCGCGGCACCGCCACGACGCAGCGCCATGCCTCCGGCACGGCATAGCGGCCGAGCAGCGGCGCCACCTCCGCCACGGCGGGCCGGCGGCCGCCTTCCAGCACGAAGCCGCCCAGCGCAAAGGTCCACGTGCCGATCGCCGAGCGGAGGCCGCGCCCGACGATCCGCGCGAGCGCCGGCGCCTCGACGCTTATGCCGTGCAGCTCCGCCAGCGCGCGCCCCACCGCGAGCCCGAGCTGGGTGCCGGAGCCGAGCCCGGCGTGCGCGGGAATCGCCCGGTGAATGGTCAGGCGGCCGGCGGGCGGCAGCCCATAATGCTCGAGGAAACGCCGCGCGTAGCCGAGCGCGCGCTCGGCGTCGGGCCCGCTCGCCTCCAGCCGGCCGGCGGGCTCGGCCTCGAGCAGCAGCGAGGGCTGCGGCACCGCCGCGCCGATGCCGCCGAACTTCCGGCCCAGCGCGCCGCGGAGATCCAGCACGCCGAAGTGCAGCCGCGCCGGCGCCTCGATCGTTACCCGCTCCGGCGCGGTTCGGTCCGGCATCACCCCGCGAGCCCGCGGCGAAGGTGATCCTCCAGGAGGCGCCACGCTTCCCACTCGCGCGGCCCCGCGGTCTTCTCCACCGGTATCCGCAGCCGGGCGAAGGCGGCTTCGATCTCGGCGCGGGGAATGAGGTGCAGGCGGGTGCAGAGGATCGCGGCCTCGAGCACCGCGTGCCGGGCGCGATTGAAACCGACGAACTCGCGGCGGGTGCCGTGATGCACCACCCGCATGGTCAGCCGCGCGCGCGGCGGCGTCGCGTTCACCTCCGCCACCTCCAGCTCCCGCCACGAGCACGCCGCCTCGAGCACCACGCCGCTCACCACTTTCGCGGGCACGGTCGGGAAGCTCGGGGTGCCGATGGCGCCGGCGGCGAAGATGTAGACGTCGTCGGTGAGGTTGAGGACCGCGACGCCGTTGGCGCTGACGTTCCGCCACGTCGTGGTCTCGAGGAACGGCTTGAGGACGAGCGTCTCGTCGCCCCACTCGACGCCCATCGGCGCGATGTTCACCGCGCCGTCCGGCGCGACGGTCGTGACGATGGACTCGACGATCACGGGGTCCGCACGTACCACGGCGCGGTGGCGCTGCCGCCGGCGGGCTCGACGCTCGGTGCGACGCGGCCATCGGCGCCGGCGGGAAGCTCGGCGCCGCGCGCGCCGTCGCCGTGGAGGAAGCGGTCCACCATCCGGTAGCCGTACTCGGTGAGCACCGACTCGGGGTGGAACTGCACCCCTTCCACCGGATGCCGCTCGTGCCGCACCGCCATGATCTCGCCGTCCTCCGCCGTGGCCGTCACCCGCAGCTCGGCCGGCACCGACGCGGGCGCGATGACGAGCGAGTGGTAGCGGGTGGCGACGAAAGGCGACGGAAGGCCGGCGAAGATGCCCTCGCCGCGGTGATGGATGCGCGACGTCTTGCCGTGCATCGGCCGGCGGGCGCGGACGATCTCGCCGCCGTACGCCGCGCCGATGCACTGGTGGCCGAGACAGACGCCGAGGATCGGAGTATCGGGACCGAGCGCGCGCACCAGCTCGGTGGAGATCCCCGCCTCCGCCGGCGAGCACGGCCCGGGCGAGATGATCACGTGCGACGGCCCGAGCGCGCGGACCTCGTCTACGGTCACGGCGTCGTTCCGGCGCACCACCGCCTCGCCGCCCAGCTCGTGGACGTAGCGCGCCAGGTTGTGGACGAAGGAGTCGTAGTTGTCGATCAGCAGGATCATGCCCGGCTCATTCCCGGCTCCCTGGCTGTCACGGCCGCAGCGCGGCGATGAGGCCGCGCGCCTTGTCGAGGGTCTCGAGGTACTCCAGCTCCGGATCGGAGTCGGCCACGATGCCGCCGCCCGCCTGGAAATAGACCCGCCCGCCGCGCACCACGAAAGTACGGATGACGATGCTGGTGTCCATGTCGCCGCCGAAGCCGATCCAGCCGACCGAGCCGCAGTAGACGCCGCGCCGGGTCGGCTCCAGCTCGGCGATGATCTCCATGGCGCGCACCTTGGGTGCGCCGGTGATCGAGCCGCCGGGAAAGGTGGCCCGGAGCAGCGCCTCCGCGCCGGCGCCGGCGCCGAGCCGGCCGGTGACGGTGGAGACGAGGTGGTGCACCGTCGGATGCTGCTCCAACGCGAACAGCTCGGGCACCCGCACCGAGCCGGCCCGGCAGACGCGCGAGAGGTCGTTCCGCAGCAGATCCACGATCATCACGTTCTCGGCGCGGTCCTTCTCGCTCTCGGCGAGCGCGCGGCCGAGCGCCTCGTCGTGCATCGGTCCGAAGCCGCGGGGGCGGGTGCCCTTGATCGGACGGGTTTCCACCGCGTCCGCGTCGAGCCGCAGGAAGCGTTCGGGCGACGCGCTCAGGACCTGGAGCTCGTCGCAATCGAAGTACGCGGCGAACGGCGCGGGGTTGCGGCTCCGGAGCCGGAGATAGAGTTCCAGCGGCGGCTCGCGCAGTGGTGCATCGAAGCGCTGCGAGAGATTGGCCTGGAAGATGTCGCCCGCGAGGATGTACTCCCGCACCCGGGTCACGGCGTTCTGGTAGCCGCGATGGGTGAACGTGGATCGGAGGCCGATCGCTTCGGCGTCGGGAACGGTGAGGACGGGGTACGTCGGCGGCGACTGCGCGGCGCCGGGCGGGTCCGCCTTCGACGGCGCCACTCCGGGCTCGCCGCCGAGACGCCGCAGCGCCATCTCGATCCGCTCGGCGGCGCGGCGCTCGCGGGCGGCTCCCTGGTCCGGCACGCCGGTCGAGACGAGCCACGCCGCGCCGGCGGTGTGATCCCACGCGAGCACCCAGTCGTAGAGTCCGAGGACGGCGTCCGGCACCGCGAGGTCGTCGAAGCGCGCCGGCGGCACCCGCTCGAGCACGCCGCCCCAGTCGTAGCCGATGTAGCCCGCCACGCCGCCCTGAAACGGCGGCAGTCCGTCCATCGGCGCGGCGCGATGCGGTGCGAGCAGCCGCATCGCCGCGGCCACGGCGTCGCCGGGGACATCGGTCCATGCACCGCCCGGCAGCGCGCGCTGTTCCGCCGTACGGCCGCGGCTCCGCACCGCGAACGCCGGATCGGCGCTGAGGTACGAATAGCGGCCGAGCGACGCGTGCGCACCGGCGGGCGCGCTGCCGGCGCTGTCGAGGAAAAGCGGGTAGGGGAGGTCGGCAAAGGCGCGGAGCGCGGCAGCCGGATCCGGCGCCGGCGTGAGCGGGACGACCAGCGGGAGCCCGCGCCGCTCCGGTTCGCTCACGCGCCGTCCGCGCGCGGTGCGCGGCGGGAGCGCTGGGTCAGCTTCACGTGGTCGGAGCGCACGTCATCGGCCGGCGTGAGATAGCCCCACGCGAGCGCTCCCTCCTGCCGGTAGGTCTTCCCCAGCTCGCGTGCCAGGCGCGCCTTCATCAGCTCGCGGCCGAGATAGAATGCGTGGGTCGCCTCGTCCACCGCGAGCTGGCCGAAGATCTCCTGGATGTCGGTGCCGCGGATGAAGCGGTCGCGATTGAAGACGGTGATCGCGTCCCGGTCGGCGAAGATCCGGTAGTTGGGATCGGTGACGCGGGACTGGAGCTCGCGAAGCTCCGCCTCGGTGTAGGTGAGTATGCGCGGGTCCTTGAGCGTGACCAGCCGGTCATCCACGCCTTTCGGCAGCGTCCGCTGGCCCACGGCGTAGTGCATCAGCCGCCGCGCGACGTCGATCTCCCGCACCGCGCCGCGGGCCCACGGAATCACCTCGGTGGTGAGCACCGCGCTCACACCGAGCTCCTCGCAAATGGCGATCAGCAGCGCGTTGACGCCCGTGGTGTCGGCCGCGGTCAGCTCGGTGATGTTGCCGATTCCCATCAACTGCGCCGCGTCCGGCCAGCGGCGCCGCGCTTCCCCGTAGCGCTCGAGCGACGCCATGAAGCCGTAGCCGATCGGCTCGATGACCGGATCGAGCAGGTACTCGACGCCCCACGCCTCCAGCCGCTCGATGGTGCGGTCGAGCGAGTCGAGTCCCGCGCCGAAGTCGGGAAGCGCGACGACGCGGGCCCGGCCGGTCAGCTCGCGCGCGACCTCCAGATTGCTCCCGTTGACGCTCAGCACCATTTCGGCCCCGGCGTCCACGGCGGTGCGGATTTCGTCGGGGTCGAACGAGTCGATGCTGACGCGGTGGCCGGCGGCGCGGAGGTCGCGCACGGCGTCGCCCAGCTCGGGAAAGGCGAGGCCCGGCGTGCAGCCGACGTCGATCAGGTCGGCGCCGCTCGCGCCGAAGTATTCAGCGGCCGCGAGCAGCTCCGCGCGCGTCAGGCGCGGGGCGTTGTTGATCTCGGCGAGGATCTCGATGGCGTAGGCGCCGTAGTCGGCGGCGCGCGCCTTCCGGCCGAAGTAGGTGGGAATCTCCCGCAGGTCCTTCGGGCCCTTCTCGACCGCGACGCCGAACTGCTCGGTGAGCGCGGCGGGATCGCCTTCGCAGAGGCCCGGGATCAGCACGAGATCGGTGCCGGGCGGCACGCTCAGGTGCTTGGCGATCCACGGCACCGTCATGAGCGCCGCGACCGTGATCCCGAGGACCGCGACGTCGGAGTCGAGCTCCGGCTGCATCCCGCCGACCACCCGGCGAAGCGCGGGCTCGGCGAGACGGCCGGTGACGAAGAGGACGCGCGTTATTGCGGCTCTCCCGAGCGCACCCACTTGTTCGGCGTGCCCTCGAGCGCGCCGCCGCCGGGCCGCCAGAGCGCGGTGTCCTCGATCCGCCGGGCCAGCTCGAAGTCCTTGTCGGTGATGCCACCGGCGGCGTGGTTCTGCAGCTTGACCGTGAGCCGGCCCCAGGTGACGCTGAGGTCGGGATGGTGATACGCCGCTTCCGCGATGTAGGCGATCGCGTTCACCAGCATCACCGTGGTGGGCCAGCCGTCGGTCTTGTAGATCCGCCGGATCCAGCCGTCCTCGTAGTACCAGCCCGGCAGCTCCGCCAGCTTCTGCTGGATCTCGGCGTCGTTGTAGGTGCGTTCCTTGGTCGTCGGCATGTTCGTCTCTCCTTTGCGTTCCATCACATCACCACGCCGCCGTTCACCATCAGCGTCTGTCCCGTGAGGAAGGCGCTGGCGTCGGAGGCGAGGAAGACCGCGGCCTGGGCGACGTCATCCGGCGTGCCCCAGCGGCCCATGGGCGTGATCGATTCGACGTGGCTGCGCCACTCCCCGGGGGCGCCTTCGCCGAAAGCGGTGTCGATGAAGCCCGGCGCCAGGATGTTCACCCGGATCGCCGGCGCGACGGCGCGCGCGAGGGAGCGGCTGAAGCTCGCGATACCGCCCTTGGCCGCGGCGTAGAGCTCGGGGTTTTCGCCCGCCATGCCCTGGCCGACGTGGTCCCACGAGGTATTGATGATGGTGCCGCCGCGCGGCTGCTGCCGCATCAGCTCGACCGCGGCCCAGGAGGCGAGCACGGTGCCGCGGAGATCCACGTCGAGGACGAGGTCGAGCTTTTCCAGCCGCGACATCCGGCGCGCGGTGCCGGTGAGGATGTCGGCGCCGGCGTTGTTGATCCACACGTCCACCCGCCCGAACACCTCGCGCACGCGATTGGCGAGCGCATCCACGTCCTCGATCCGGCTCACGTCGGCGCGCACCACCTCGACCCGCTGGCCGACGGTGCGGATCTCCCGCGCGACGACGGCGGCGCCGTCCTGATTCTGCCGGTAGCTGATGGCGAGGGTGGCCCCGGCGCGGGCGCAGGCGAGCGCGATGGCGCGGCCGATGCCGCTCGACCCGCCGGTGACGAGCACGACACGATCGGCCAGCTCCCGTCCCACCCGCGCCACCACCGTGCTCATCGCCGCATCGCCTCGCCTCCCGCCGTCACCCGTCGTACCTTGAGGAGCCCGAAACTTACCGACGGCCATCATGCCCACAAGGGAGCCGGCGTGCGATTGCTGGTGAGCGTGCGATGTGCGGACGAGGCGGCGGCCGCGCTGGCGGGCGGCGCGGAGATCGTGGACGCCAAGGAGCCGGCGCACGGCGCGCTCGGCCTGCCGTCGCGCGCGGCGCTGGAGGCGATCGCGCGGGTGGTGCCGCGCGACGTGCCGCTCAGCGTCGCGCTGGGCGATCCGTCCGATGGCGAGGAGCTCGCTGCGCTGCTCGGCGCGCTGCCGCTCGATTCGCGCGCCGGTGTCGCCGCACCGACCTACGTGAAGCTTGGCCTCGCACGCGCGGCATCGCCCGCGGATGCGATCGAGTTGCTGGCCGCCGCGGTGCGCGCCGGCGCGGCGCACCCGGCGCGACTCCGTGTCGTCGCCGCGGCGTACGCGGATGCGCCGGAGGGGAGCGCCGTGGCGCCGTATGCGGCACTCGACGCCGCGGTGCGCGCCGGCGCAGCCGGAATTCTGCTTGACACCGCCGATAAGCACGGTGCCCCGCTCCCGGAGCTGCTTTCGGCCGGCGCACTGATGGAGCTGATCGGGACGGCTCGCGCGGCGGGACTCATCACGGCGCTCGCGGGCAAGCTGGGCATCGACGACATCGCCGTCGTCGCGGCAAGTGGCGCCGAGATCGTCGGTGTGCGCGGTGCGGCGTGCGATGGCGGTCGTGAAGGGCGGGTGAGCGCGGCGCGCGTGCGACTGCTACGGCGCCGCGCGCATTGTCAGCTCGGTGATGAGCGCGTCGAGCCGCCCGACCTCCTGAGCGCCGAGCACCGCTGAGGGCAACCCGAGCGGCAGGTGCAGCGCACAGTACGGGTCCGTCAGCGCCGCGAGGTCGCCGCTCACCGGTTTGATCAGCACCAGCGCCCCGGCGCCGAGCGCGCCCGCGAGGAACGCCGCGACGCTGTCGCCGGTCGCGTTCCAACTGTGCGGCAGCACGTCGGCCGCGCGCATCCAGCGAAACGGCGCGAGCACGGGTATCGCGCCTGCCGCCAGCGCCTCACTGATCTCGGCGGCCGACGCGACCAACCTGGCGCGCTCGATCCGCTCGGCCAGCACCAGGGCGTACTGATCCATGGCGAGCAGCGCCATCCAGTGCGCCGTGTCGGCCGTGAGCCCGTGCTCGCGCTCGAAGTCGCGCACCGCGTCGGCAAACGGGCCGCCGCCGGGCAGCACGACCAGCGCGTGGCGCCGCGCCGCGAGCGCGACGGCATGGCACGCGCGCGGCAGCGCGCCCTCGACCTCGAGCAGGCCTCCGCCTACCTTGACCAGCACCGGTGCGGTCGGGCCGATTCGAGCCTCCCCTCTGGCGGATTGCGATGTTCCGTTCGCGTCGAGCCCCCGCCGCTCGCCGCTAACCCGAGTAGAGTATAGAGGTTGGCGGCGCGCTCCGCCGGGCATGGACGTTGCCCGGCAGCCGATCGCTCCAGCAGCATCCCGACTCCGCAGGTCACGCCGCCCGCCAGACGCGGCTTCGACTCACTTCAGCTCGCCCGCCAGCGGCGGCGCGCGTGTGGATGGTGCATGGACGTTCCGGAGCTCAGCCGACCGCGGCAACCGTATCTCTCGGCGCTGAAGAGCCGCTTCGGGCGACGGCTGCTCACCCTGTTCATCGGCTGCGCGCTCCTTCCGTCCGTTCTCCTCGCGTTCGCATCGTACGCCAGCGTCAGCCATGAGCTCGAAGCCCAGGGTCGGGAGCGCCTTCGCGAGGCGGCCGCCGGCGTCGGTCTCACCGTGCTCGAGCGCCTCATCGGCGCGCAGGCCGACGTCGCCGAGCTGAGCCAGCGCGCCGCGCTGCCGGCGCGGCTCCAGCCGACCGCCCTGGTGCGGCTCGATCGCAAGGTGAGCGGCATCGCCTTCGTACCGCGCGTCGGGGACGAGCGCGCACTGCTCGGCCACATCGCCGACGCCTCCGACATCGCCGACGCCGTCGCCGGCCAGCTCGCGCCGGGACAGACGCTGCTGTACGGCCGCCGCTCGGTGAACGACCTGCCGCAGACGTTCCTCATCAGTCACGCGAGTCAGGGCGGGCGCGCCGGATCGCTGGTCGTGGCGCTCGACGCCGGCTATCTCTGGGGCGGCCTGCGCGAGAACGCGCTCAGCCCCGACATGGAGCTGCTGGTGCTGGACGACTCGGCCCGCGTACTCTACGGCCCGGCCGATCTGCAGCTTCCCGCCGCCGTGACCGCGCGCTTCGGGGGTACCGCGTCGGGTGAGCTGTCGTGGACGGATTCGAGCGGACTCTATCTCGCCGGCTTCCGCTCACTCCACTTGCGCGGCCGCTTCGCGACGCCGGACTGGACGGTGGTTCTGCGCGAGCCGCGGAGCACCGTGCTCGCCCCGATCGGGCAGCTTCGCCGGATCTTTCCGCTTGGCCTCGCCTGCTGCATCGTCGTGATCGTCCTGCTGAGTCTCTTTCAGATCCGCCGCGGGCTCCAGCCGCTCCAGGCGCTCCAGGAGGGCACGCGGCGCATCGCGAGCCGCGACTTCGAGAGTCGCGTCACGGTCGCGAGCCGCGACGAATTCGCCGAGCTGGCCGGCTCGTTCAACTCGATGGCGACGACGCTGGAGCACCAGTTCCACGCGCTCGGCACCGCGGCGGACCTCGACCGCGCCGTGCTCTCCGCCATCGACGCGCTAACGATCGTGGACACGATTCTCGGCCGCGCGCGGGACGTCTATCCGTGCGATCTCGTGGGCGTGACGCTGCTGGTGGACGGGCAGGCGGCGCACAGCTTCGTGCAGGACGCCGGCCGCCGCGGCGGGCGACGGATCGAGTACGTCGCGCTCACGCCCGCGGAGACCCACGCGCTGCGGGCCGAGACCGAGCGGATCGTCGCGCTGGACGATGCCGCGCCGTCGCACCTCGCGTCGCTGGCCGAGCTGGGGGCGCAGAGCGCGCTGGTGATTCCGCTCGTCTTCCAGGACGATCTCATCGGCTTCGTCGCCTTTGCCACGCGGGAGCCGCGCGAGCCCGGCGCCGAGGCGCTCACCCATGCGCAGCGACTCGCGGCGCAGGCGGCGGTCGGCCTGGCCAACGCGCGCATGGTCGAGCAGGTGCGCTCGCTGGCGTTCTTCGACGGCGTCACCGGGTTGCCGAACCGTCTTTTCTATCGTGAGCTGCTGGCCCGCGCGCTGGCCCGCGCGCGGCGCGAGGGCGGGCGGGTCGGCATCTGCTTCGTGGACCTCGATCACTTCGGCCGGATCAACGATACGCTGGGCCATGAGGTGGGCGACCAGCTGCTGCGCGACGTGGCCGCGCGACTGGCGCGCTGCTGCCGTGAGAGCGACGGCATCGCCCGCATGGCGAGCGACGAGCCGCGGCCCGACGTCGCGCGCTGGGGCGGTGACGAGTTCACCATCGTGCTGCCCGATCTCACCGGCGCGCACGACGCCATCCGCATCGTGCAGCGCATCCTCGACGCCTTCGCCCAGCCGTTTCAGCTCGCGGGCATCGACGTGTTCGTCGCCGCGAGCGTCGGCGTGGCGCTGGCCCCGGAAGACGGCGAGGACGCGGAGACGCTGCTGCGCCACGCCGACGTCGCGATGTACCACGCGAAAGAGCAGGGACGGAACAGCTTCAGTCTCTTCTCCCCGGCGATGAACAGCGCGGCGGTGGAGCGCCTCGCGCTGGAGCAGGATCTGCGGCGCGCGGTGCAGGGCAGCGAGCTGGTGCTGCACTACCAGCCGATCGTCGAGGCCGACGGCGGCCGCATCGTGGCGGCGGAGGCGCTGGTGCGCTGGCAGCATCCGCAGCGGGGTCTGCTGCCGCCGCTCGACTTCATCGGCATCGCGGAGGAGAGCGGCCTGGTCCTGCCGATCGGCGAGTGGATCCTGCGGAGCGCCTGCCGCCAGCTCCGCGAGTGGCGCGACGCCGCCCTCGCCATTCATCTCTCGGTCAACGTCTCCGGCCGGCAGCTCCGCGACCCGACCCTCACCAATACCATCCTGCGGGTGCTGAGCGAGACCGGCGTGGAGCCCGGCTGGCTCACGCTGGAGCTGACCGAGAGCCTGCTGATGGACCAGCAGGACGAGACGGTGGCGCTGCTCCAGCGCTGGCGCGACATGGGCCTCGGCCTGTCGGTGGACGACTTCGGCACCGGCTACTCGTCGCTCAGCTACCTCAAGCATTTCCCGTTCGACACGTTGAAGATCGATCGCACGTTCCTCAACGACGTCGGCGCCGGCGGCGCCGACGCGGCGATCACCCGCGCCGTGCTGGCGCTGGGCCACGCGCTCGACCTCCGGGTGGTCGGCGAGGGCGTCGAGACGCCGGACCAGCTCGCCTTCCTGCGGGAGCACGGCTGCGACCTGATCCAGGGATTTCTGATGAGCCGGCCGCTGCCGGCGGAGGAGATGACGCGGCGGCTGCGGGACGGCCGGCCGCTCACGCCGTCGGCGGTGCGGCTGGCCGGCTGAGGCGCGCGGCGAGCAGGAGGGCGACGGAAGCGGCGGGCGCGAGTCGCGCCGCGGCTCCCAGCCGGCGCTCGAGGGAAACGACGGTCAGTCCCGCGTGCCCGGCTGCCGCGCCCGCGATGAAGCCGCCGATGCCGGCCGTGACGGCGCGCCGGATGGACGGGTGCCGCGCCCCGACCCGCCGCATCGCCGCCGCGATTCCGGCGATCTGCGCGTCGGCTATCGCGGCGGCGATCACGTCGATGCCGGCGTCGTCCAGCATCGTCCGGTCGGCGCAGAGGACGCGGGCCAGGCGCTCGCCGGCGAATTCCCGCGTGGGCGCGCGTCCGTCCGGCGTCGGCGCAGTGTAGTCCGAGGGCCGGAGCGAGCGGCGCCACAGGTGCACGTCGCCGGTGAGGGCGAACCCTTCGGCGGCGACCGCGGCGCTCCCGCCGGCCCACGGCAGCTCGCGCACGATCGCCTCGACCGGTGTGCGCACCGCGCCGGAGTACACCAACTCGCCGCTGGCGAGACGATCGGGGTCGGTGCGGCCGAGCGCCACGACGCGTCCGCCGGCGATCGGGATCAGGTCCGTCGTCGTGCTGCCGGTATCGGCGAGGAGGCAGTCGGACTCCGTCTCCGCCACGAGCAGGGCGGTCGCGGTCCAGTTCGAAGCCGCGACCTCGAGCGGGCAGGCGCGCGCGGCCTCCGCCGTGCGGAAGGCGCCGCGGACGTCGAGCACATGCACCGGCGAGGCGCCGGCGGTGCGCTCCAGCGCGTGGAGCACGGCGCTCACGCCCTCCGCCTTGGTGCGGAAGCGCTGCGACAGCTCGGCCGTCATGGTGACCGCGTGCGGCGCATCGGGCGCGGCTCCGATGCCGGCCAGCAGCTCGGCGAGCGCGGCGGGCAGCGCGTCGAAGTCGTATTGAATGGAGAATGGCAGCGAGCGCGCCGCGACGACATGCGCGCCGCGCACCAGGGCGACCTTGAGGTTCACGCCGCCGATGTCCCAGCCGACGCAGACTGCGTCCGCGGTCATCGCGGCGGCGCCGGGATCACGGCGGCAATGTCGGTGAGGCGATGCAGATCATTCCGGTGCTGGACCTGGCGAACGGTGTGGCCGTGCACGCGCGCGCGGGCGAACGCGCGCGCTACGCGCCGGTCGCCTCCGCACTGGCGCCCGGTACCCCGGGCGACCCGCTGGCGCTGGCCCGCGCCTTCCGCCGGCTCGGCGCCCGCTCCTGCTACGTCGCCGATCTCGACGCCATACTCGGCGGCGCGCCGCAGCTCGGGCTGATCCACCAGCTCGCCCGCTCGCCGGAGGGCTTCGACGGGATGGTGTGGGTGGACGCCGGCACCACCTGCCCGGAGCGCGCCGCGGAGCTGCTGCGCGCCGGTGCCGCGCGCATCGTGGTCGGCCTGGAGACGCTGCGCGCCTTCGCCGACCTCGCCGCCATCGTCGAGGCGGTGGGCTCGCCGCGCGTCGCGTTCAGTCTCGACCTCCGGCTCGGCGCCCCGCTGGCGCATCCGTCGCTGCTCGACGCCGGGCGCGGCGGCACCGATGCCGTGGTGCTGGCCGAGCAGAGCGTGGCGGCCGGCGCGTCGGCGGTCATCGTGCTGGATCTGGCGAGAGTGGGAACCGGCGTCGGCATCGATCACGGGTTGCTCGCGGCGCTCCGGCGGCGGCTGCCGAAGGCGGAACTGCTGGCGGGAGGCGGCGTGCTGGAGCGGCGCGACCTGGAGCGCCTGGAAGACGCGGGCTGCGACGGCGTCCTGCTCGCGAGCGCGCTCCACGCCGGACGCATCACCGCGCACGATCTCTCGGCGCTGCGGCGGCGTCAGTCGCCGGCGAGGGCCAGGCGGTAAGTCGCCGACTGGCCGAAGCTCTCCTCGACCTCGATTTCCATTCCGGTGAGGTGCGTGTAGCCGTCCCGCTCGAGCGACTCGCGCACCTGGTCGGCGAGGTATTCCGCCAGCATCTCGGCGGTGGAGTTCTGGATCGGCAGCATGGCGCAATCCCGCTTGGGAAAGACGTACGCCGGCGCCCCGAAGTACGACACCGCCACCCGCCCGTCCGACTCCTCGTACGCCAGCTTCGGATTCCGCGTCGGCAGGATCACCTTGTGGTCGATCTCGTCGACCAGTCGCCGCAGCAGCCGCTTGAGGATGCTGAAATCCAGCACGAACATCGTCTCCGCGTCCACCGCGCCTTCCACGCTGATGCCGACGCGGTAGTTGTGCCCGTGGAGCGACTCGCACTGATGCCCCTTGAAGGTGATGAAGTGCGCGGAGCTGAAGACGAGGTAGTCCTTGCTCACCTGCACCCGGAAGCTGCTCGACACGATTCAAGCTCCTGAAGGGGTCCAGCCGTCTTCCAAGATAACGACGAAGAGCGCGGCGGCGGTGAGATCGGCCGTCGCGCCGGGATTCCGCGCGTTGGTCGCATCGCGGAGATCGCGGTCGAGGGCCGCGAGTGCCGCGCGGCCGGCGCCGGTGCGGACGCCCCCGGCCGCGCGGACCGCCACCGCCTGGCGCGTCACCGCCTCCGCGGCGGCGACGCCGAGCTTCCGCGCGACGTGGCTGTCGGGCTCCGCGGCGAGGAGCGCCAGGAAGCACTCGACGGTGGCCTCGTCCCATGCGAGGCCGGCACGCCGGGCGTCCCGAAGCGCGGGCGCGCCGGTCTCGAAGGTGAGCGCGAAGCCGGTGGCGTACTCCCGCGCGACGAGGTCGCGATCGGCGACGAGCGCCATCGCGTCGCGCAGCGTCACGGTCGGCGCGGCGCTCACATCCTCCGCCGCCGCGCGACCCAGGCCGCCGGGTGCCGCGAGCCGGATCGCGTCGTACGCCTCGGCGGCGTCGGCGACGGTGGTTTCGCCGAGCACCGCCGTCACCCTCTGGCGCAGCGTGCCGCCGCCGCGCAGCGCCGCGCGAGCGAGCGGTGCCAGCAGCAGCACGATTCCGAGATTGGTGTTGCTGCGGGTGTAGCGGCGGGTGGCCTGGATCGCGGCGTGGATGGTCGCGCCGAGCGGGCGGACGGCGGCCTCGCTGATCGCGGGGCCGATCGCGACGGCGCTCGCCGCGAAGTCTTCGAAGCGCGCGTCGTGGAACGGGCGGCCGGGCGAGACGTTGCCCGGCTTCGGCGCGCTCGCCTCCAGCAGTGCCGCGAGCTGCGCCGCCGCGGCCACCTCGGCGCCGGTCACGGCCGGCTCACCGGCGCGCGCGCTCGGCGAGATGGTCCACGATGGCGCCGGCGACATCGAGGCCGGTGGCGCGCTGCAGGCCTTCCCAGCCGGGGATGCCGTTCACCTCCAGCACGTACACGCTCCCGTCCGCGGCGGGCAGCAGGTCCACGCCGGCGTATTCGGCGCCCACGGCGCGGGCGGCGCGGAGCGCCAGCAGCGTCCACTGCGACGAGAGCGGGAGCGGGTGCGCCGAGCCGCCGCGGGAGACGTTGGTCTTCCATCCCGCCGCGCGCCGCTCGATCGCGCCGATCACCCGGTCGCCGATGACGAAGGCGCGCACGTCGCGCCCGTCGTGCGGCACGAACCGCTGGAGATAGAA
>JAICWE010000094.1 GCA_025934955.1 Gemmatimonadales bacterium
GCAACCCGGAAACCACCACCGGCGGCAAGGCGCTCAAGTTCTACGCGTCGCTCCGACTCGACATCCGGCGCATCGGTCCGGTCAAGGAGCGCGAGACAGTCATCGGCAACCACGTCCGCGTGAAGGTCGTCAAGAACAAGGTCGCGCCGCCGTTCCGCCAGGCCGAGTTCGACATCATGTTCGACGAAGGCATCAGCCACACCTCGCTGCTGGTGGACATCGCCGCCGAGTCGGGGATCATCCAGAAGTCGGGCGCGTGGTACTCCTACGGAGACCAGCGCATCGGCCAGGGCCGTGAGAACGCCAAGTTGTTCCTCAAGGACAACCACCCGCTCATGCTCGAGGTCGAGGGCCGGGTGAAGGAGTTCCTCGGCATGAACGCCGCCGGCGCGGCGGCCGCCACCGCGGTGGCCGGCGCGGATGAGGGTGACGAGTAACGTCGTCTCCGCCCTCGACCCCGATCCGCGCCGGGCCGGCGCGGTTCGGGTGCTCGTCGCGGGCGAGCTCTTCTGCACCGTACCGCAGGAGACCGTCCGCGCCGAGGGGCTCGTTCCCGGCCGCGAGCTGGACGAGCCGCTGCGCGAACGTCTCGTCGCCGCCGCCGACGCGGAGGCGGCGTTCCGCACCATCCTCCGCTCCCTCGAGGCCCGCAGCTATGCCCGGCGCGACCTCGGACGCCGGCTGGTCCGTAAGGGGCACCCGCGTACGGCGGTGGAGCACGCGCTGGAGCGCGCCGCAACGTTAGGCCTGCTCGACGACGCGGCGTTCGCCCGCAACTACGTGCAGACCCGCGCCGCGCGCGGGCGCGGTCCCGCCCGGCTGGTGCGCGATCTCTCCGCCATGGGTGTCGAGCGGAACGTCGTCGATGCCGCCGTCGCCGCCGAGTGGGACGGGGAGGGCGGCAGCGACCGCGCGGAGATGCCCCGGGCGCTGGCGAGCAAGCGCGCGGCGCAGCTCGGGGCGTTGCCGCGGGACGTGAAGCGGCGGCGGCTGCTCGCGTTCCTCGCGCGGCGGGGGTTCACCGGGAGCGAGGCACTCCAGGCGGTGGAACGCGCGGTTTCGGCGCCGTCGTCCTAGCGCGGTCCGGCCGCACGGCGGCTGGCGGGCCGCGGCGCGGTACCTCATGGGCCTTCCGGCGCGGGGCTTTGCCGTCCCGCGGCACCAGTGGCCGCGTTATCTTCTGCTCATGCAATCGGCCACAATCCGACGCCGCTTCCTCGACTTTTTCGTCGGCCGGGGGCACCGCGAGGTGCCCTCGTCGTCGCTGGTGCCTGCCGACGATCCGACGCTCCTGTTCACCAACGCCGGCATGGTGCAGTTCAAGCGCACCTTCCTCGGTCAGGAAGCGCGCGGCTACAGCCGCGCGACCACCTGCCAGAAGTGCGTCCGCGCCGGTGGCAAGCACAACGACCTTGAGCAGGTGGGCCACACCACGCGGCACCACACCTTCTTCGAGATGCTCGGCAACTTCTCGTTCGGCGACTACTTCAAGCGCGAGGCGATCGCGTTCGCCTGGGAGTTCGTCACCGGGAAGGAGTGGCTCGCGATTCCGGCCGAGCGACTGCGCGTCACCGTGCATTACGGCGATACCGAGGCGCGCGAGCTGTGGAAGGAGATTGCCGGCCTGCCGGACGACCGCATCTACGGGCTGGGCGACAAGGACAACTTCTGGCAGATGGGTGACACCGGGCCCTGCGGCCCGTGCAGCGAGATCTACGTCGACCTCGAGTGGGACGGCGGCCCGGCGCGCCTGATCCCCCAGGATGAGTTCGAGCGGCTGGCCGAGGCGGGCCGCTTCCTCGAGATCTGGAATCTCGTGTTCATGCAGTTCGACCGCTCGGCGGACGGCGCCCTCACGCCGCTGCCCAAGCCGTCGGTGGACACCGGCGCGGGGCTCGAGCGGATCGCGGCGGTGATGCAGGGCGAAGATGACAACTTCCACACCGATCTCTTCCAGCCGCTGCTCGACCGTGTCGGCGCGCTGGTCGGCCGGGCGTACGATCGCAGCTCGGAGAATCGCGGCTCCTACCGCGTGCTCGCCGACCACGCGCGCGCGGTGAGCTTCCTCCTGGCCGACGGCGTCTATCCCAGCAACGACGGTCGCGGTTACGTGCTCCGCCGTATCCTCCGCCGTGCAGTGCGGCACGCGTGGCTGCTCGGGCGGCGCGAGCCGACGCTGGCGCCGCTCACTGAGGTCGTCGTCGCGCAGATGGGCGACATCTATCCCGAACTCCGCGCCAAGGCCGGGTTCATCGCCGACGTGACCCGCACCGAAGAGGAGCGCTTCCTCGACACCATCGAGGGCGGGCTCAAGCGCCTCGACGAGATCGTCGCCAGCGGCGCCGACCGGATCTCGGGCGAGGACGCGTTCCGGCTTTACGACACCTTCGGCTTCCCGGTAGACCTGACCGAGATCATCGCATCGGAGCGCGGGCTCACGGTGGACCTCGACGGCTTTGCCGAGGCGCTCGACGAGCAACGGCAGCGCTCGCGCGACGCGCGGAATGCGGCGAAGGGCGCGCCCGCGCTGCATCTGGGCGGTGCTGCGGGTGCGTGGCGCGACGTCGCCCCCGGCCCGCAGCGCTTCGTCGGCTACGAATCCACCGAGGCCGACACCGCCGTGCTCGCCTTCCGCGATGCGGATGACCGGATCGAGCTGCTGCTCCGGGAGAACCCGTTCTACGCCGAGTCCGGCGGACAGGTGAGCGACATCGGCGCGGTGCGGGGCGCCGGCTGGTCGCTGCCGATCGAGACCGTGCGGAAGACCGATCGTGGCACCGCCGTCGGCGGCACACCGGCCGAGGGTTTCGAGCCGGCGGCGGTGCACGCCGCGGTGGACGCGCGCCGCCGCCGCGACATCGAGCGCAATCACAGCGCCACGCACGTCGTACACCACGTCCTCCGCAGCCGGCTGGGCAATCACGTCAGGCAGCAGGGCTCGCTGGTACAGCCGGAGCGGCTGCGCTTCGACTTCTCGCACCACGGCCCGATCGAGCCGATGCAGCTGGCCGAGATCGAAGCCGAGGTGAACGAGCTGCTGCTCGCCAATGATCCGGTCGTCACCCGCGAAATGGCCTACAAGGACGCGCTCGGCCTCGGCGCGATGGCGTTCTTCTCGGAGAAGTACGGCGACGTCGTTCGCGTGGTGCAGATGGGGCCAAGCATCGAGCTGTGCGGCGGCACGCACGTGCGGAGCACCGGACAGATCGGCACCTTCCGCTTCACCGGGCAGGCGGGCGTCGCGGCGGGCGTGCGCCGCATCGAGGCGGTCACCGGCCACGGCGCGCTCCGGACGGTGCACGAGCTGGAGCAGCGCCTTGCCAGGCTCGCCGAGACGCTGCGTGCGCAGCCGGATCAGCTGCTGCGGAAGGCGGAGCAGCTGCTGGAGGACCGCGCGCGGCTGGAGACGCGGCTCGCCGAGGCGCAGCGCGGCGGCGGTGCGGGCGCGGCGGTCCAGGGCGAGACCTATCCCGTGAACGGCGTCCAGCTCACCATCGCCAGCACCGACACGGACGATCGCGACGAGCTGGGCCGAATCGCCGACGGCTTCCGCGAGGGGAAGCGCGGCGCGGTGCTGGTGCTGTTCGGGACCGGCGGCCGCGGTGCCATTCACGCCGCGGTCACCGACGATCTCGTGAAGACCGGCCGCAAGGCGGGCGATCTCGTCAATCGCATCGCCGCGCTGAGCGGCGGCAAGGGCGGGGGTCGTCCGCACTTCGCCTCCGCCGGCGCCGGCGACGTGGCTCGGCTTCCCGCCGCGCGCGCCGAGACGCCCGCGATCGTCGCCGAC